>DASZLP010000069.1:0-41636 GCA_035552355.1 Bryobacteraceae bacterium
CGGCTGCCGGGCTGCCGCATCTTCACCGAAGCCGCTTCAAAACGCAGTGGCTGCTGCGCAAACAGCGAAAGCGTCACGGCAATCAGTAACAGCGGGCGCGTGATCGTCCTGCGCATGCCCATATAGACTGCAGGTCCGGGGAAAAGTTAGTCCAGGTTTTCGGCTTTCAGCGCTTCGATTCACATGCGGGCATCAATGGTGCGGATGTCATAGACCGTTATCGCAGGATCGCCGGTCACGACCGTGAGGCTCTCGCACTGCGCCTGCGCCACGAGCATGTTCCAAGTCACAGGAAGCGAGCGTATGCCCCATTCACTTTCGAGACGCGGCACCCAATTCTCCATTGGATCGAGGATTCGAGCCGCCCCAGCCCGGCCTTGATGGTGATCTCCCAATCGAAACAGCGCTCACGACCGGCCGCGCCGCTTTGTCGAGCAGCGCTTTACTCGCTCGCTGCCCGAGCCGCCGATTGTTTCCAACCACCATATACGGCCTTTTAGCGCCCCAGGAGCCCGGCGGAATACCCGTCTTTCAATCGCCGCCAGGCGCGCCATAGGCGTGCCCACTTTGGCGATGATGATTCCTACCCCGGCAGCTTCTTAGACAAGCACCGAAAGGTGAGTTTGGCGGCGTGGATATTAACCGTTCGGATGGACCAAACTAAGCTTACTTTACTAATTTCTGAGAGGCCAGCGCAGGGAGACGATCGGCGGCCCCGCGGACAGCGTTTCACTCGTCCGCCGCGCAACGGAACCCAATGTTGTAATCCGTATCACCCGGCTCAATACGCGCCCGATAAGACGACCGCACGAGATCGGGATCGTCCCACCATCCGCCGCCGCGCAGCGATTTGAACTCCGAGAGGCTGCCGCCCCCTTTGGGGTTGATGTTCTCCTGCGAATGCTCGACCGTATACCAGCTATATGTCCACTCGAGGACATTACCCAACATGTCGTAAAGCCCGAACGCGTTCGGCTTCTTGGTACCCACCGGGTGCGTCGTAAAGTTGCTGTTCTGCCAGTACCAGGCGATATCGTCGAGCTTTCCGTACCGGGGCGTCGTCGTGCCCGCCCGCGCCGCGTATTCCCACTCCGCCTCGGTCGGCAAACGGCCGCCAATTTCGCGGCAGTAATAATCGGCGTCATTCCACGTGACCATTTCGACAGGCAGATTGGCGCCCTCGAATACGCTGGGATTGTCCTGCGTGATCTTCTCGTAGGCAGCCTGCGGGACCTCGGTCTGGCCGAGCCAGAAGCCGTGCGTCAGCGTGACGTCGTGAGTGGGATATTCATCGTCGTAACACTCGTTATCGCCCGGCGAGCATCCGCTGCGGAATTTTCCCGCACGAATCCAGACGTATTTGAGCCCATCCTTCGGGTTGGTTTTGACGTCCCCCGCCTTGGGCGATAAGCCCTTCCCGGTCTGAAAGGCGCGGCCGGAAGGCGTTGTCGCTGTGAAAAAGCAGCAAGCGAGACCCAGGCAAGCCCGTCTCAACCCGCGACACATACGCGATTCCCCCTCAAAATCGCACTCTATCACAGGGCCAAAAACGGGTTCCGAACCCGGCCCGCAGTTGCGTGACCATTGGGGCGCTAATATACTGGTCTGGGCATTTCCCGCGGAATTTCCTGTCCATAATCAGGCAGTAAATGAGCGGTTCGCCCGGAAGAACTTCATGAGGAGATTTCAATGAATATCACGCGCTCCCGGATCACGGCCACCTTGCTGTGTACAGGGGTCATTGGCCTGGGTGCCCTGATGGTGGTCCGCCCGACGCACGCGCAGCAGACTAAGTCGAAGTACGTTAGCCCCCCGGGATACATTTCGGGAACCGTCACGAGCGACAAGGGACCGGAAGCCGGTGTTTGGGTCATCGCCCAAACAAAAGATTTTCAGACCCCGATGGTCAAGATTGTTGTCACCGACGATCGCGGTCGCTACACGCTGCCCGAACTGCCGGTCGCGAATTACAAAGTCTGGGTGCGCGGGTACGGTTTGGCCGATTCCACGCCGGTGGACTCGAAGCCGACCACATCGCCCCTCGCTCTTAAGGCCGCGACCGCGAAGACTCCTCAGGAGGCGGCGAAGGTTTATCCGGGCGATTATTGGCTCTCGCTGCTCGAGCCGCCCGCGAAGGATAAGTTCCCCGGTACCGGCGCCGAAGGCAGCACCGGCCGCGGCATGCTGACGCAGGACCACTGGTTCAACTCGCTGAAATCCGGCTGCAATTTCTGCCACCAACTCGGTAACGCTCTGACGCGCGACACCAAGCATGTCTTCGCGGCGAAGCCCGAGCTGAAGACCGACACGGAAGCATGGGAATGGCGGCTCGGCGTCGGCGTGCGCGGCACCAACATGTACTCGCTGCTGGGCCAGATGGGCAAAGACCCGACGCTGCATTCGCTGGCGACCTGGACCGAAGACATTGAGAAGGGCGTCGTGCCTCCGGCGCCGCCGCGCCCGAGCGGTATCGAGCGCGACATCGTCGCCACTATGTGGGACGTGGGCGACGACCACTCGTTCATGCACGATCAGGTTTCGACCGACAAGAATCATCCCAACGTCAACGCCGGCGGGCCCAACTACGCGGTGAATGCTGGCCATGGCCAGCTCGTGATTCTCGATCAGGACGACAACAGCACCCGCTCGCTCGACATCCCGACGCGCGAAGCGAAGGATAAAGTGCCGTCGCGCTTTCCGTCGCCGAACCGTCCCTCGATGTTCTGGGGCAACGAGCATCTGTGGTCGAACCCGCCATACAATCCGGCCGATCCGCACAACCCGATGCTCGACAGCAAGGGCCGCGTGTGGATGACGTCGAAGATCCGCGGCAACGCCGATCCGAGCTGGTGCAACGATCCCAGCGCCAACAAGTACGCCGACTGGTATCCGTTGCGCCAGAGCGGCCGCCAGGCTTCGTTCTACGATCCGACGACCAAGCAGTTCACTTTGATCGACACCTGTTTCTCGACTCACCACCTGCAGTTCGACAACGATCCGGACGAGACCGTTTACTTCAATGAATTGAGCGGACCGATTGTCGGATGGGTCGACAGCAAGGTCTACGACCAGACCCACGACGAGCAGAAAGCGGTCGGCTGGTGCGCGCAGACGCTCGACACCAACGGCGACGGCAAGATCACGCGGCCCTTCCAGATCATGCAGCAGGGCCGTGCCGGGGACGCGTCGATCCTCTATTACACGGATACGCCGGGAGCCGCTCCCGCGGGACGCGGCGCCCCTCCCGGCGCTGCGCAGCCGGGCTTCGATCCGAAAAAGGATACCGAGGTCCGGTACAGCCTCTATTCGGTGATCCCCAGCCCCGTCGACGACTCCGTGTGGGGAGTCGCCGAGAGCCCGTTCCCGGGCATGCTTGTGCGCGTGATGCGCGGAAACAATCCGCCCGAGAGCTGCAAGACGCAGATCTTCAAAGTGCCCTCGCCCGGCTTCGACCCCCGCGGCGTCGACGTCGACACGAACGGCGTAGTCTGGCTCGGCCTCGCCGCATCGAGCGATCTGGCGAGCTTTGACCCCCGCAAGTGCAAAGACCTCAAAGGCCCGGCAAAGACGGACGGCAGCCAGTGTCAGGAAGGCTGGACGCTTTACCGCACCCCCGGTCCCCGCCTTAAGGGAACGACCATCCCGGCCGATTTCCACTATTACGCCTGGGTGGACCAGCACAACGTCATGGGGCTCGGCGCAAACACGCCGTTCCTGACAGGCTCCAATTCCGACTCGGAAATCGCGCTTAATCCAGCCACGAAGAAGTGGACGTATTTCCGCGTTCCATATCCGCTCGGCTTCTACTCGCGCGGTATGGATGCCCGCATCGACGATGCGAGTCTCGGCTGGAAGGGCCGCGCGCTCTACTCGAACTACGGCACGCACTTCGTGTGGCATATCGAAGGCGGCAAGGGGACGACGGGCAAGATCGTGAAGTTCCAGATCCGGCCCAACCCGCTGGCCCACTAGCAAGAGGGCTTTAAAACCAGGCAAACAAGCTGTAGCGCAGGCCATCGTTTTTGGTGGCCTGCGTTTTTTTTTGTGTTACAGAAAGATCTTCAGCAGCTCCCGAAAGTTCTTCACCACGCGCAGGCGGGCGTGGTGTTCCGGGACTTCCGCCCGCTCAAGCGTCCACGTCCGCTCGTGCGGCACGAATACCGCGTGCAGTCCCGCATCGAGTGCGGGGTTAATATCCGACTTCGGACTATTCCCGATCATCCACGCGCGGTCGATATCGAACTCCCGCAGCCGGGCGAGTTCCAGATAAGCGGCGCGATTTTTCTCTTTCACCACTTCGCAATGAGCGAAGAGCGGACGTAATCCCGAAAGTTCGATCTTCCGGTTCTGCTCGTTCGGCTCGCCCTTGGTGAAAAGCGTCAGCTCATGCCGTTCGGCGAGAAACGGAAGGGTCTCGGCGACGCCATCCATCAATTCGACGCGCTGCTGCAGGATTTGATGTGCAAACGCCGTGACTTTCTCGAGATCGTGCTCCTCGACCGCGCGCTCGGCGAGACGCAGATAGCACTGGCTGAGGTTTCGACCGAAGTTGAGGGCTCCATAGCCGTGAATCCGGTTGTTCTCGATTTCGATTTCGTCGAGTATGGCGCGGATCTCATCCGGCGTGAGTGAGGAATGATTCAGATACTCGCAGAATTCGTCAAAGGCGTTTTCGAAGTAGACGTTGTTCTCCCACAGCGTGTCGTCCGCATCGAAGATGAGATGCTGCCGCCCACGAATGGTCATCTGTGCAGCAAGGCCTGGCATTCCGCCTGGCCGTTAGCGCGAAAACGAGGAGGCCGATTGGCTTTGCTCAATGTGCCCGGCCGCAGACTACCAATCTGCCCCACAGGCATTCCCGGGAATTTCATCCTGCAGGAAAAGGTAGACACGCTAAAACGGCACCTGCGCATGCGGCGCGAGCCGGAAGGGGATCTCGACCACGACGTCCACTTCGACGGGCTCGCCGCGACGCGTAGCGGGTGTGAATTCCCACTTCGACAACGCCTCTTCCGCGCTCTGGTTCAGACGCTCGTCGAGCCCGCGCAGTAGCTCAACTGTCGATACGTGCCCGTCCTTCCCAATCACACATGCGAGCTGTACTTTGCCTTCAATCTTGTCGGCGGCGGCCGCTGCGATGTATTTGGGGTCAACCTTCCGATGCGCGACCGGCGGCGCGACCGGGCCCAAACCCGTTTCGCGTGCCGTGCGGTCGGCGTACCACATCAGCCAGCTCCCGGAATAACTTGTAAGATTCGGCATCTGGATCGCCATCATATAGACATCGCGTCCGTCAAATCGTTTGTCGGGCCCGTTCGAGACCTTTACGGCGCCGGGATGCGCCGGTTCGCTCAGATCCTCGCCCGAAGCCGGCGCGCGCGGTTCGGCCAGACGCGCGGCGGCGCGCAAACTCTGTTGGGAAGTCGGCGCGGCGTAGATCTGCGCGATGAGGTCCGGTTTCGCGGATTTGTTCCCCGCGACGTAGAGGTCGGGCACAGTAATCCCTTTGCTGTCGCCCGCGGAATCGGCGCCTTCCGCCCGCGGCTTCGGACCGGCTGAGAACTGCCCCGGACTGGAACTGGCAGGCAGGGCCGCCGATTTCGCCGTCGGATTCAGGCTCACGGCCAGCAGAGTAAGATCGTTCGGAGTTGTGAATGCGCCTGTTCCCGCGAGTGCCGGCGGCGCATCCACGTGCACCGTCTTCGCCGCCACCGGCGTGGCTCGGGGCGGCGCAGTGAATGGACGCGGCGGCGCTTTGAATGCGTAGTTCAGCGCCGGGCTCGCGTCGACAGCTTCGACTGCGGGAGCCTCCGGCGGCGGCGCGACTTCCGCGATTTTCACCGGAATCTTCTCGGGAGGCCGGACAAATCGCCGCGTGATTTTCGACGCATCGGCAAGCTTGACCGGCTCGAAGTCCTGCGTGAGTTGCGGTGCGTCCGCCGGCATAGTGACCCTTGCTTTGACGGGCGGAGCTTTGACAGCCGGCGCGACGAAAGGCCGCGCAATCTGCGGCAGGCGCACTGCCAGCACATTCGGCAGCTCGAATGCCTTCGTCTCTTTCAACTCCGGCGCGTCCGTTTGGATGATCTGCGGGCGCTTCGGAGCATCCGTTCGCGAAGCGACGATCTGCTGCGGCGCTCTCCGCTCCGCGCGCAACGGCTTCAACTCGCGTTTCGCCTGCAGCGGTTTTACGTCCGGCAGGTCCTTTTTGAATTCGTACCAGACGAGCTTTGTTTCATGTCCTTCGATTGCCTGCCTGTACTCGGATTTAGACTGCTCCGGCAGCTTGATTTCCGGCGCATGCATCAAAACAAAGAACGCCACACCATGCAGCACGAGCGAAACCGCGAGCGGACCCGGCCGTTTGCCCGTCCGCGCTGCCCCGTCCATGTATTGACTGAGCGACATGGGGCTAGTTCACCGCAGATTTATGTCCAAACCCGTTCTGCGGCGCAGTGCGCTTCATTTTGGCCGCGTACTGTTTGCGCTCGGCGTATTCTCCGGCGAAGTCGACGAAGGCTCGCAGCCGATCCGCTTCCGAGCGGCTGCGCTGCAGCAGATTACGGAAATCAAGATCGTCGACCGCCGCGGCGAGCTGGAAACTGAGAAAAGGGTGCTCCGGATCCGGCGCCTGCTCGTTGGCTTCCTCCGCCAGCGGCGCGAGAGCTTCCGACATTTTCGTGAACGCCGCGACAGCGCGGTGGCGCAGCTCGTGCGGCGCCGATTCCGGCTCGTCGTCCCCGTAGTATTCAACCTCGCCCCGCAAATAGTCCTTTTCCTGATCGAGCGACGTGACCACAAAACGCCGCTGGCCGCGCGTGAGCACGTCGAAGCGCCCATCGGGATAACGCTTCAGGACCGTTTCGACCTTCACCGTGCAGCCGGTGTTGACTATGCCGCCGTCCTTCGCCAGCACGATGCCGAATTCGGTGCCCGCCGCCTCCGCTTCGCCGACCATTTCCTTGTACCGTTCCTCAAAGATATGCAGGGGGACGATACCCCCGGGGAACACCACGAGCTGCAGGGGAAACAAGGGTAGCAGCTTGGCCATGCTGCTATTATGTCGTTTCTTTGAATTTGATGGATTCGCTGAACGGCAAAGTCGTCGTGATCACCGGCGCTTCCGAAGGGATCGGCGCGCAGGTCGCCGCGCTTCTGCAAAGCCGCGGCGCGCGGCTGGCGCTGGCCGCGCGAAACGAGGCGAAGCTGGCGGCGATTGCTCGTCCTGACGATCTGGTCGTCGCCGGAGACATAACCAGCGATGAGGCGCGCCACGCCCTGATCGCGAAAACGACCGCGCGATGGGGAAGAATCGACATCCTGATCAACAACGCCGGCCGCGGCTCCTGGTACACCGCTTCGACCGTTCCAATGGAAGAAGCCCGCGCGGTATTCGAGCTGAACTTTTTCGCGCCTCTGGCTCTCGCGCTGCTGGCCACGCCGTGGCTCCGCCAGTCGCGCGGCACGCTCGTCAACATCAGCTCGATTGCCGGACAAATCAGTCTCCCGTGGCTGCCCGTTTATTCCGCCAGCAAGTTCGCGCTGGCGGCCATCACGTCCGCGCAGCGCAACGAATTGCGGCGCGACCGCGTCCATGTGATGGGCGTCTTCCCCGGTTATGTCGACACCGCCTTTCAGGCCCACGCCGCGGGACCGCCGCCACCCGGTCGGATTGTGGCGGGAAAGAGATTCGCCGTCTCGGCCCGCGAGTGCGCTGAAGCGATCGTCGACGGCATCGCACATCGTAAGCGGACGGTTGTGACTCCCCGAGCCGGCTTGTTTCTCGTGTGGGCGAACCGTTTTTTTCCTGGCTTCATCGAATCTCGCATGGAACGGGTCTGAGAGTGCACAACGATCTCAAACGCGCGCCCGGCGTCTACCTCGCAGGATTCATGGGATCCGGCAAGACTACCGTCGCGCGCCTGCTCGCGGACCGGCTCGGCTGGGATTTCATCGACCTCGATGCCGAAATCGAGGCCGTCGCGCAAACCCCGATCGCGCAGATTTTTGAAATGCGCGGCGAGACGGAGTTCCGGCGGCTCGAGACCGAAATGCTTCGCGCTGTCATGCGCCGGATCGAACGCGGCATGCCCTCGGTAATTGCGCTGGGCGGCGGTTCGTTCGTGCAGCCTCTCAACGCTCAATTGCTGACGGGGCATGGGATCTCAATTTGGCTCGACTGTTCCTTCGAGACCATTACCGAGCGCATGCGTGAGATCGAGGCCGCGGCCCGTCCGCTGGCGCGCGATCCGAATGCGTTCCGGCTGCTTTTCGAGGAGCGGCGCGCCGCCTACAGCCGCGCGACCTATCGGGTCGATGCCGATTGCGATGTCGAGCGGGCGGTCGAACAAATCCTGGCGCTTCCCATATGGAAATGAGCGCACAGGCGAAGTCCGTTGTGCGCGGGCTCGTGGAGACGGCATGAAGCACAAACTGCGGCGCGACGCGAAAGCCATTCTGGTGGCGGCTTTGGCGGCGGCCGACCCCACGGCAGCGGTGGACCGGGTGCTGCGCGCGCGCGACGATCTCCATCGCTACCGGCGCATTTTCGTCGTCGGCGCGGGCAAGGCCAGCGGCACCATGGCGCGCGCGGCGGAAGACTTTCTGAGCGGACGTATCGCAGCCGGTTGCGTCAACGTGAAGGACGGCGATACCGCGCGCACACGCCTCATCGAGCTTCGGCCCGCCGGGCATCCCGTTCCCGACGAGCGCGGCTTTCAGGGCGCGAAGCGTATCGCGCAAATTTGCGAGGAGGCGGGCGAGGGCGATCTCGTGGTCTGTCTTCTTTCCGGCGGTGCATCGGCGTTGATGCCTTATCCATCGCCGCCCGTCACTCTCGCCGAAAAGCGGGAGACGACGAAGCTGCTGCTGGAGTGCGGCGCGAATATCCATGAAATGAATGCCGTCCGCAAACATCTGTCGGCAATCAAGGGAGGCCAACTGGCACGTCTTGCTGCGCCGGCGCGCGTGCTGAGCCTGATTCTTTCCGATGTGGTCGGCGACGATCTGGATGTGATCGGCTCAGGGCCGGCCGCGCCTGACAGTTCCACATTCGAATCGGCGTTTGCGGTGCTTGAGAAATATCAGATCCGCGATCGCGTCCCGGCGCGCGTGCGGGAGAGGTTGAAAAACGGCGCCACCGAGACGCCCAAAGCCGCCGATCCGCTGTTTGAAAATGTTGAGAACATCATCGTCGGCAGCAATCAGAAATCGCTGGATGCCGCGGCGCGCGCCGCGAAGGATCTCGGCTACAAGCCCCTGATTCTCTCGAGCACAATCGAGGGGGAGACGAAAGATGTCGCACGGATGCATGCCGCGATCGCGCGGCAAATCCGCACGCACAAACAGCCTGCGCGCCCGCCGGTTTGCGTGATCTCGGGAGGCGAGACGACCGTGACAATGCGCGAATCAGGCAAGGGCGGACGCAATCAGGAGTTCGCGCTGGCGGCCGCTTCCGGCATCGGCGGGTTGGAAGACGTGCTGATCCTCAGCGCGGGCACCGATGGAACGGATGGTCCCACCGATGCCGCTGGCGCGATGGTGGATGGAACAACGATGGAGCGCGCTGCTGGCCGGGTAGAACAAGCGCTGGCCGATCACAATGCTTACCCGCTGTTGGCCGACCTCGGTGATCTCGTCATAACCGGCTCGACCGGGACCAACGTAATGGACCTGCATCTGATCCTGGTCTCGTGAGGGCTGCGCGTTTACCCCAGGAACCCGCGGAATTTTTCCGGCCTGGCGTCATAGCCCGGGAACACCGATCCGATTGAGCGATTTCCGAGGTGCCTCGACACCGCCTCGCTCAGGACGTCGCGGAAGTCCGTCGTCAGAGCGAGATCGCGTTGTTCGTTGAGTTGTTCGGGAGCAAGCCCGGGCCACTTTCCGTAGACCTTGGCGCCATGCACGGGACCGCCCATCACGAACATCACATTCGCGTGGCCATGATCGGTCCCACGGTTGCCGTTCTCCTTCGCGGTGCGGCCGAACTCCGACATCGTTACGACGACGACATCCTCGATGCGGTCGCCCAGATCCTGATGGAAAGCCGCGAGCGAGTCGCCGAATTCACTGAGCTTCGTCGCGAGCTGACCTGCCGACGCGCGAGCGCCGACCTCATTCACGTGATGATCCCAACCACCGATATCGGCGAAAGCGACCTCGAGCCCGATATCCGCCTTGATGAGCTGCGCGATTTGCCGGAGACTGTCGGCGAAGCGCCCGCGCGGATAGTGGGCGGCGGGCTCGTAAGGCGTCTTTTGGATCGATTGCAACAACGCGACAGCTTCGAATGTTTCGCGGCCGGTGCCGTTCAGGATTTTGTCGCTCGTTCCCGCGTACATCGACTCCAGCACTTTCGACGCGGCTGCATCACGCACCGAGAAGCTGTTCAGATTCTCGATCGCGACCGCGCTTTGAGCCCCTCGGAGAGCGCGGGGCAGGGCAGGCCCGAGGCTCACCGCGCGTACGGGTGAGACCTTGCCGGTTTCGGCGGGAAGGGCGCGGTTGAGCCATCCATCGGCCGTGGCGCGGCGGCCGGGCGTGCCGGATTCCATGTAGTCCTGCGCATCGAAGTGAGAGCGCGTCGGGTCAGGCGATCCCGCTGCATGGATGATCGCGAGGCGCTGCTGCTGCCATAAGGGCTTCAGCGATGCGAGCGATGGGTGCAGTCCGAAGAAGCCGTCGAGATCGATGACGGAATCTTCGGCGGCAACGCTGGCGGCCGGCCGCGGGATGGCGATCGTCGGGCGCAGTTCGTAATAGCGCTTCTCGCCGTGGGGAATGACGATGTTGAGGCCGTCAGCCGCGCCGCGCTGGAAGATGGCGACCAGCACCTTCTTACGCGCGCCCTGTTGTTCGGCAGCGAATGCGGCGCGCTCGAGCCAGAGTGGAGCGGAGCCGACGCCTGCCATTGCGATTGCCGAGTTGTGGAGAAAGATTCGTCGAGAGAGTGCCATTGCAATTACCTTCGTTGAAAATCCGGAGAGCCGAGCGTAAGACCGGCGATCATAGGTCCGGTGCGCTCATCAGTTAAGCCGGCTTCGATCGCCGAACGCGCATCCGCCGACGGGTCCGTCAGCAGCAGGCGATGTTCGACCTGCGCGGGATCGCCCGAAAACTGCGCCGTACCGACTTTGACGCCTGGAATTTTGCCCTGCGTCAGGGAGATCGCGAAGTTCATGCGGGCGAGAAGGGACGCCGAGTTCATCCACTCGCTGCTGTTGTTCGAATAGCCCGTCGGCTCGAGCTTGCGATAGAGCGGCTCCCCGAGCTGATTCATGAGCCCGTTGAGCGCATTCGTGAAATCGATGTCGCCATTCACACTGCGAATCGCGCTGGCCACCATTTCGAGCGGCGATTTCACTTTGGAACGGAAATTGGCCGGGTCCCAAAATTCCGGCGAATAGATCATCACCCGCATCACTTCGCGCAGATCCCCGCCGGTCTCGAGGAAACGCTTCGCCATCGCGTTCACCAGCGTCTCGGGAGGGTTGTCGGAAACGAAGCGCGTGGCCAGACTCTTCGAGATGAAATGGGCGGTGGCCGGCGAGTGAGCGAGGATGTCAATCACTTTGAGCCCATCGTTCATGCCGCCGCCGGCGGGGATCGTCACACCGAGTACGTGCTTCTCGCCTTTGTCGTGCAGCCGCTCGTTGAATTCGAAGCCGCCGCCCTGGGCGGGTTGCCGGATCGTCCACCCGGTGAAGCAACGGGCGACTTCGGTGACGTCCTTTTGTGTGTAGCCGCCGTCGACGCCAAGCGTGTGGAGTTCCATGAGCTCGCGTCCGTAGTTTTCATTCAGGCCCCGCCGCTTGCCGCGCGGACCGGGATGCGCATCGGGTCCGGCCGATTGCCAGTTATCCAGATAGAACAACATGGCCGGGCTTTCCGCCGTCGCGAGAAGAAGATCCTCGAAGTGGCCGAACACGTGGGGCCGGATGACATCCCGCTCATAGCTCGTGACCATATAACGGTCCTGGCCCTTGCCGACAAATACGTTGAAATGGTTGTACCAGAAGTCGGTCAGGACTTCTTCGAGCTGCCGGTCGCTGTAGACCGCGCGCAGCAGTTTGGCTTCAGTGAGATCGTGATCGATCACCTGCGCCGGGCCGTTGAAGATCAGCGTCCTGCGGCGCAGGTCCGGTGAAGCGGCGGGATAAAGTCGCTGACGCTTCGCGTTCGAAAGCGAATCGAGAATGTCATATTGTTCGCGGACCGGCAGCGATTCGATGAGCGCGGCCTGCTCGCGCGGCTTACCCTGATCGAGGATATTCTTCTGCTGGCCGTCGAGCTGCCATCCGCCCTGAATGCCATCGCTGTTGAGATCGGGCTCGCCGGCCTGCTCGTTCGCTTTGCCGGCGGCCTGCTTGCGCTGGAACCGCTCCACCTCTTTCCGCAACATGTAACGCGCCTCGGGATCCGCGGGGAACGGCAGACGCCCGGCCGCCATCGCCTTGACCATTTGGGGCGCCGGATACTTGCGGGTCAACTCGGCGGTCGACATCCGGAGTGTGTCGAGAGGCGCGAGTTTGGCTTCGAGCGCCGGGTTCTCGCCAATGTCCTCGGGATGAAGCTGCTGCTCGATCCATCGATCGAGTCCCATTTGGCTGACGGCTTCGACGTCGCCGGGGTGCGGTCCAAAAGTGAGGCGGTTCAGCGCGTGGAGCGTCTTCTGATCCGAGGACATTTGCGCGGGCCCGCTTGAACTCAGGTTAGGCTTCTTCGCCGCGAAGAGCGCGGACGACAGCGCAATGACGATTATGACGATTACTTTTCGCTGCATGAGAATTGCCGACGGTCTATGTTGTTAAACGCATCCGGACCGCGAGAGTTGCGTCCGGCGCGGGCGCTCCCGGCCAGGCTTAAGCCGCAGGCTGCAAATGGCGGGCTGCCTGCGCTTTCCTCGCCCGATGATAGAAAAGCCGTATCAGCGCGAGTATCGGGATGCTGAGGAAGATTCCCGCCACGCCGCCCAGCTTTCCGCCTGCGAAGACGCCGAAAATGATCATCAACGGATGAAGCTCCACGCCGCGACTCATCAGATGCGGCGAGAGCACGTAATCCTGGAACAAACGGTACAGTCCCAGATAGACCACAACCCAGATCACATGTGCGTATCCGCTCAATATACTGACCGCGATGATGATCACTGCCGCCGAAAGTGGTCCGACAAGAGGGATGAACTCGAGAGGAAACGCGATTGACGCGAGCAGGACCGCGTAGGGCACCCCCATCGCACTGAGCACGATGCTGAACGAAACGAATGTGGCGCAGCAAAGAAACAGCAGCGCCCGCATATACGAGAGCAGCAGTTCGTGCGCGTCGGCGAGCACGTCGCGGGCGGCTTGCTGACCGGAGTCGAGCATCTCGAGAAATCCGTCGCGGATATTTCTGCCGTCGCGCAGGATCAGGAAACTCAGAATGGGCACGATGATCACGTAAATGAGACTTCCGGAGGCCGAAAGGATCTTCATGCCGAGGCGCGGCGCAGCCAGCGCCAGATCGCCGTAGTGCTCCCGCAGTTGTGCCTGCCCGAATTCGATGGCGCGCTCCTTCAACGTCTGGACGCCTGAAGGCGACGGAGCGGGAGGCTGCTCGATACGGGCCAGCAGCGCCGGGGCCTGCGTCGTCAGGGAGGAAGCTTCGCTCGCCACCACCGAGCCGATCGGAATCCCGAATCCCAGCAGGATGCCCAGGACAAGCAGAAAAGTGACCGCCAGCGCCGGCGTGCGCGTTTTGGTCAGATTCCGGGCAATAATGTGGCGATCGATCAGATCCATGAGCGGATAGAGCAGGTAGGCGAACAGGAGCGCGATCACAAACACCAGCAACGCTTCGCGGATGAGATACACGACGGCGAGGAGCAGCAGCACCAGCGCCGCCGTCCACGTATAGCGCGCGGCTCTGAGATCAACCCCGAGCATTTACCCCCTCGGGGGTGCCGCTTTCGTGTTTCGCGGCAGCCAGCTTTTCTATTCGCACGGCCGCGATGCGATTGCGCTCCGTGGTGACCACCGTGAAGCGGCGGCCATCGAAATCGACGGATTCCCCCGCGCCTGGAATGTGGCCGAGTTTGAAGAGCATGTATCCCGCAATCGTCTCGAATCCAGCATTCGCTGGCAACTCGATGCCATAAATGGACTCGAGGTCGAGGATACTCGTGGCGCCGTCGAGCTCCACCCGATCGGCTTCCGCCTGGGGCTTCGGCAGCTTCTCGTCGAACTCGTCTTCGATCTCGCCGACGATCTGTTCGAGCACGTCTTCGACCGTGAGCAGTCCGGTGACCGTGCCGAATTCATCCACCACGAACGCCATGTGGGAATGGCGCTGGCGGAACTCCTCCAGCATCTGCATGAGCGGCTTGGTCTCAGGTACGATCAGAGGCTTGCGCATGATGCGGGTGAGAAGGAAAGGCGGAACCGGCCGGCGCGACCGCTGCTGATTGCGCCGCTCGTGCCAGATGCGCAGCATGTCTTTGAAGAACACGACGCCGATGATCTGCTCGGGTTTTTCTTCCCACACGGGCAGGCGTGAGTGCTGGCTCTCGACCATGGTCTTGAGCACTTCGTCGAGTGACGCAGCAGCGGCGACGGACACGATCTCGCGGCGCGGCTTCATGATCTCGCGCACGTAGAGATCGTCGAGATCGAGAACGCGATGGATCATGTCCTCCTGCAGTTGGGGCAGGTGGCCGGCGAAACGGCTGGAGCTGACGATCAGCTTGAGCTCTTCGGCAGAGTGTCCGCCGCTGCGATGGCTGCCGCTGCCGCCGAGCAACCGGGTGAGTTTTCGGGCCGAGACTTCGATCGCCGCGACGAATACGGAAGTCACGCGGTAGAACAACATCAGCGCAGGCGCGACGATGACGGCGAGCCGGTCCGCCTTGTCGATCGCGAGATTCTTCGGGACGACTTCGCCGATTACGACATGGCAGTACGTCATGACCGCGAAGGAGGCGATGAAGCAGGCCGCGTGGAGCGCGGTCGCCGTCCCGGCATTGAGCACCGGATGAAAGGCCGCGAGCAAAAGCTGGTAAAGCGTGTCTTCGCCGGCCCACCCGAGTCCGAGGCTCGCAAGCGTGACGCCGATCTGCGTGACGGAGAGCAGCTTTTCCGGCTGCGCGAGGAGCGCGAGGGCCATCTTCGCGCCGGCATTGCCGCTTTCGGCGAGATGCCGCAGGCGGGAGTCGCGGACCGAAAGCAGCGCTACTTCCGACGCGGCGAAGAAGGCGTTGATTATGAGGATCAAAGCCAGAAGCAGCAGCCGCGCGAGATAGTCGGGGGACGAGGGCACCTGATCCAAGTTTAAGAGCAGGAAGGGACGCAGCGCATACCGGTTGCGATTATGTCGCAGCGGGCCTCCATCAGCCGAACAACCCCGAACAAGATGGAGAAGGGCGACCCGGGAGTCTCGCTGGGCTCCTGGGCGACTGTACTCTTTGTCGTCGAGATGGTTGATCGGATTGCCGATCTGGCGGACCCGAAGAACGACGCGGTCGGACTTGAACTGGAACAGGAACACCTTCCTCAACGGATACGGCTCCGGCAGAAGCCCTGGAAGTCACACAGTGGCTTCTGCTTTCGAACATGAAGATTTGAAGACAGCGCATTTGGGAATCGAGCGCGACGTGCACGAGTTCAGGATCATTGAAGTATGAAGCCCTTTTGAAGAGCGCCTGATCGATATCGAACGCTACAATCGCAATCAGTGCGCCGCCTCCTGTTCGCCGTGAACGTGCTGTTGGCTCTGGCCTTCGTCGCGGCCGCGGCGGGCTTCTACTGGTTCCTGTATCGCGCCCTTCCGAAGACTTCGGGCACGATAGAAACTTACGTTACACAGCCTGTGCAGGTGGACCGCGACAACCTCGGCGTTCCTCACATCAAGGCGCGCACGCTCGAAGACGCCTGGTTCGCCGAAGGCTACACGACGGCTGAAGATCGCATGTTCCAGATGGATGGGCTGCGCCGACTGGCTGCGGGTGAGTTGTCGGCAGTCATCGGCCCTTCGGCTCTCGAAACCGACCGCGAGTCGCGCCGCTTCCGCATGCGGCGGATCGCCGAGCAGATCTATACCGGCATGTCCGCGTCGGATAAATCCGCCATGCAGGCATACGCGCGAGGCGTGAACGCTTATATCGAATCGCACCGCGGGCGGTATGGAATCGAGTTCGCTTTGCTTCGCTACGATCCGCGGCCCTGGAGCGTCATCGATTCGCTGCTTTGCGGATTGCACATGTTCCGCACGCTCACGAATGATTACAGGAACAAGCTCGCGAAAGAGCAGATGCTGCGCGGCGGCGAGCCCGATAAAGTGAACTTCCTGTTTCCCGGCCGCAGCGGATTCGAATTCATGCCCGGCGGCGATGAGCATCCGGGCTCGAATGCCTGGGCGATTTCCGGAGTACACACGGGCAGCGGAAAGCCGCTGCTCTCGAACGACATGCACCTCGAGTTCGGCATCCCGGGCGTCTGGCACATGGAGTACATCGAAGCTCCGGGACTGAGGGTCGCGGGCGTTTCGCTGCCGGGTCTGCCGGGCATTCTCTCCGGACACAACGACCGCATCGCGTGGGGCGAGACGAACCTGGGTTTCGATGTGCAGGATCTCTATATCGAAAAAATCGACCTCCAGACCGGTCGCTATCTTTTCAACGGCCGCGTCGAGCAGGCGCGGCGCGAGCGGGAGATTATCGAAATCAAGGGCCGCGCTCCGGAAGAGGCGCTGGTATGGGTGACGCGGCATGGTCCGGTCTTTCAGATTGTGAATGGCGAGATCATGACGCTGCGCTGGGCGGCGTCCGAGCCGGGAGCCGTGGCCGACGTTTTTCTCGATATCGACCGCGCCCGCAACCGGGACGAGTTCAAACGGGCGATCTCGCGTTTCGGCGGTCCCGGGCAGAACTTCGTTTATGCGGATGTCGACGGCAATATCGGCTATCACGCCAGCGGTAAGCTGCCGATCCGGCGGGATTATTTCGGTGATGTGCCCGTCGATGGGAGCTCGGGGAAATACGAATGGGACGGATTCATTCCGTTCGACGAACTGCCCGAGTCGTGGAACCCAAAGAGCGGTTTCGTCGTGACCGCCAACCAGAACCCCTTCCCGGCGGACTATCCGTATCACGTCACCGGCGAGTTCGATTCGCCATATCGCTCGCGTCAGATCCGCGACATGCTGCGGGCGGGCGGGGACAAGCAGAAGCCCGAGGACAGCCTGCGCGTTCAGAAGGACGTTTACGGCGGCTTCAACCACTTCCTCGCAAAGCAATTGGTGGCGGCCTACGGCGACCGCAAAGGTCCCAGCCAGGTGTTTACCGATGCGATGGCGATGCTCAGGACCTGGGATGGGCAAATGGATCGCGACCGTCCCGAGCCCCTGATCGTCACGCTGGCATATCAATATCTGCGCAAGGCGGTCGCGGAGAGAGCGTCGCCCGGGAATGGAGCGGTTTACGAGGCGAAGATGGCGCGGGCCGTGATCGAGCACATCCTGAAGACGCGCCCGCCCGACTGGTTCCCCGACTACAACCAGCTCCTGCTGCAGTGCTTCGCGGACGGAATGGAGGAAGGGCAGCGCATTCAGGGCAAGGATCCGAAACGCTGGCGCTGGGGGAAGTACATGTACCTGAACGTGGAGAACCCCGTGGTCAGCCGGGTTCCGTTCGTCGGCCGGTACTTCAACATCGGACCAGTGCCCATGAGCGGCGGATCGACTTCGGTGAAGCAGACGACGCTGAAACTGGGGCCCTCCGAGCGAATGGATCTTTCACTCGGCGACTGGGATGCTTCGCTGGGGGATTTGCCGATCGGCGAATCGGGCCATGTGGCCTCGCTGCATTATCGCGATCAGTGGGATGCCTATTACAACGGGCGGAGCTTCCCGCTGCCGTTCAACAACGTGAAGGTGAAGAGTACGGTGCGATTTTTGCCGAAGCAGTGAGGACCGGACACGCGGCACCCGGTATCCCCTTTAGGGGTGCTGGCCCGGCATCCCCTTGAGGGGTGCTGGCAACAGCCAATGCCGCGCGTCCGGTGAATGCCTACTTTTTATCTTTTTTCGGCTTTTTGGTTTCTTTCTTCTGGTTCATGCCTTTGGCCATTGATTGTTCTCCCTGTGCTCAGATTAACCTGTCGCGCGCCGGAAAAGAAGATCCTTTTCACGGCATAAGCTTCAGGCTCACGACTTTGATCGTGTCGCCTTTCACATCGCCGGTAACCTCCACTTCGAAGTCGTCGAGTTTCGCCGAAGCCCTGATTGCCGCGATCGCTTTGCGATTGCCGCCCTCGTCGAATTTGAGGAATTTGTTGTCGTCGGTATAGACGCCGTAGCCGCTCTTCACGCATTGCGGCTTGAGGAGGCATTCGCGGGTGTGAGCTTCGGCGACGATGCGGCCGCCTTCGAGCAGTCCGCTGGCGCCCGAGATGCGCAGGTCGGCTGTGCCGGAGCACATTTCGTCCATGAGAATGCCTTTGATGGATTGTGCAGGTGTACCTTGTGCCTGCTTGGCTTGTGGTGCCGTGGCCGCCATGAGACCGCAGCAGAGGCTCGCGGCGGTAAGCAAACGATATAGTCCGTCCAATTTCTTCGTACGCTCCTTCCTGATTTTTCTTGTATCTCCGCGCACGCCGGATGTCAAGTTGGTAGAATCCGTCTGACATGAAGACTCCAGCCATTGTTTTTCTCTCGATACTGGCTTGTGGCGCCGCGCTGGCGCAGGGACCGTGCGACCGGGAGTGCCTCAACGGATATGTGGACCAGTATCTCGATGCCATGGTCAAACACGATCCGAAGCTCGTGCCGCTCACGAAAAACGTGAAGTTGACCGAGAACGGGCAGAGACTCGATCCCGGCGACGGATTGTGGAGATCGATGTCGTCAAAGGGGAGCTACCGGCTGTTCGTCACCGACACCCAGACTGGAGAGGTGACTTTTCTCGGGACCATCCGCGAGCAGGGCCGCCAGGCCGGTCAGGAAGTGCCGGGCGTAATCGCTCTGCGGCTCAAAGTGGCCAATCGGCAGATTCCGGAAGTCGAGATGCTCGTGGTGCGCAACGAGAACGCCGCGAAGAATTTTGAGAAGCTCGGCAAGCCGAATCACCTTTTCGAGGAAGCTGTGCCGGCGGCCGAACGCATGTCGCGCGATGACCTCGTCAGGACGGCCAACATGTATTTCAGCGGCATGCAGCAGAACGACGGCAAGGGCGTGTATCCTTTCGCCGACGATTGCAATCGCATCGAGAACGGCTCGCAGACCACGAACGTTCCACCAGCCGACGGCAAGCCGGTGCCTGATCCGAAAACGGCCACGAACTATTCAGCGGCATGGAGCTGCAAGCAGCAGTTCGAGTCGGGCCTGCTGCACTTCGTCACGCGCATTCGCGACCGGCGCTACGTCGCGGTCGACCCGGAGCGCGGCATGGTGTTCAGCTTCGCGTTCTTCGATCATTCGGCGGGCGACACTCGTACGTTCCAGACTCCGAATGGGCGCACCGTCACGGCGGGACCGAATCAGCCGTGGACGTGGGAGATCGCGGAACTCTTCAAGATCGAAAAAGGCAAACTGCGCCAGATCGAGGCGGTGCTGGACCGGTCGCCTTACGGAATGCTTTCCGGATGGAGCAACTGGGAAGATGGCATGTCGTCCCGGCCGCGGGATATCAGGTAAGCCGGATCAGGATTTTCCGCGGCGCACGAACTCGGCGGCGGCATCCACGCCTTGCGTCCGCTTGATCTGCTGGAACTCGTCCAGAACGTTGCGCACGGCCTTCGATCTGGAGGCAATCTCACTTGGTTTCTTCTTCGGATCGGAAAGCGCCTTCTGACTGACGCGCTGATCGATTTCGCGATTTTTTGCGATACGATCGGCGAGCCGTTCGGCAGGCGTCATCTCGCTCCAGGACTTGCTCATATATCCAGTGTAGGGGATGGCGCGGGCTCGTGCGGGCTTTTAAAGCCCTGAATAATAATCGTAGCCCTGCTCGGCCCAATAATCCGCGGGACGCTGGTCTGTATATTCGATGCTCCCGATACGCTTGATGTTCTTGATGCCGTACTTCACGGGCGTCATGAGCCGAAGCGGCGCGCCGTGCTTATCGGTGAGGGGCGCGCCGTTCATTTCGTAGGCGAGCAGCGTCTGAGGGTGAAGCGCGCTCGCCATCTCGATCCCGATGTAGTATTCTTTGCTGGGCGTTCGCATCCCGACGAACCCGGCTTTTTCCGAGCCGGGGGCGAAGCGGGCAGTGAAATCCGAGAGGCGCGCGCCGGCGAATTGCGTGACCGTGCTCCATCCCTCGACACATTTGAAATCGACGATCTCTTCGTAGCGCGGCAGAGCCTGAACGTCCTCCAGCTTCAATTGTTTTGTGGCGCCGCCGAACGCGGTCAGGTTGAGGCACCACGCGGATAAATCGATCGGCTTCTCCATGCCGAGGTCGCCGTTGACTTTGATTTTCCCGACAGCCGAAGCCGGGTATGTGCGGACCAGGTGACCTTCGCTGTAGAGCGTATTCCGAACGACGCGCTCGTTCAGGCCAAGCACGCGGCGGAGAGGCCACGGAATTTCGTCTTCGAGCGGCCGTGAATTCAGCCAGTACCAGCCGCCGATGGCCCCGGCGGCTCCGGCGCCAAGCGCGATGAATGAACGGCGCGAGCGGCGGCGAATTTCCTCTTCGGGCGTGAGCGCCGCGTTCTTCTTTTCAGTCGCCATGTGTCACCTCGGCTTTTGCTTCCCCCAGATCGTAGCCGCAGACCATGGCCCGGAAGTTCGCCCATCCCGCGCGCATCACCTGCGCGATGTGATTCACGAAAAATCCCACGTAACCCATCGTCAGCCAGAAATGTTCCCAGCGTGCCCACTCGTATCCCCCAAGCGTCGCGGTAAGCCAGTGCAGCTGCGCCGGCTTGAAGATCGCAAGCCCGGTCGCGAGGCTCAGGCCGCCCATCAGCACAATCGCCGAATATGTGATGCGCTGCGCCGCGTTATATCGCCCCTGAGGTGGCAGGGGCACTTTGAATCCGGCGTCGTGCATCGCGACCTGCAGGGCTTCGCGGGGCGAGTTGCGATCCGGCACAAGGGCGCGCCATTCGCCCGAGATCAGCGTGTAGAGAACGTAGGCAATCCCGTTAATGGCGAAAATCCAGGCAAAGACGAAATGCAGGGCCATGCCGAGCGCGAGCTGGTAACCGATGCCGGTCGTTTCGTAAAACCAGTTGGGAAAGAAATGGAAAAGCGTGACGCTTCCGAGACCGAAGCGATACGGGTCGTAGGCCCAGTAGATCAGCAGCCCGCTGAAGATCATGGCGCAGAGGATCGGAAAGTTGATCCAGTGAAACCAGCGTGTCGCCAGCCTGTGCTTTTCTTCGAGAACTTTCACAAAATGCATTCCCTGCCTATTCACGATTCTAATCCTTCAGGATTCCGATGCGGCTCCCCGATCGGCGCCCTTCCCGGAGGGAGAACCGGTTTCGAGCCATCGGACGGACAGACAAAGGGCGTCACGTGTTTATAGTTTTCACACTGCGACAGAATGGCGATGGCATTCTTATCCGGCCCATCAGCGCCCGGTACATGCATAGACCGGTACATCTCGGCAGAGTTGTGGCTCGGTTATGCGTCCAGCTCTCAGTTCTTCCAGAGCGAAGGCTTCGAGGGCGCGGCGCGACAAGTCATCCGTGACGGTCATGCTTCCCGCCAGTTCATCCGGGATCTGAAAGGTGACTTCCATAAATCCACGCTGACCGGTGGGTGAAAGGGAGTCAGGCAAAGAGCAGCACAAGCCACGCCGGATCGAATCTTCCCGCAACCCGATATCATGGGCATATCTCATGGCAAGGCACCTGCCGTGAGCAAACGAGGAAGGAATTCCATGAGCGCGATCACCCTGAAAGTGAATGGCCGCACACACAACCTCGATCTCGATCCGGCCACCCCGCTCCTCTACGCCCTGAGCGACGACCTCGCCCTTCGCGGACCCAAATTCGGCTGCGGACTCGCCCAGTGCGGCTCCTGCACCGTCATCATCAACGGAACAGCGGTCCGCTCCTGCGTCCGGCCCGTGAGTTCGGTCGTGGGCGCCGAAATCGTTACCCTCGAAGGACTCGGCACGATCGACAAACCGCACCCGATCCAGAAAGCCTTCATCGACGAACAGGCCGCGCAATGCGGATTCTGCGTCAACGGCATCATCATGACGGCGAAAGCATTTCTGGATAAGAATCCGAAAGCCACCGAGGCCGAAATCCAGCAGGCGATGTCCGGCGTGCTCTGCCGCTGCTTCACGCACGTGCGCATGCTCGCCGCCATTAAACGTTACGCGAAAGGGATCAAAGCATGATTTCGCGCCGTGATTTCCTCGCCGCCTCCGGCGCGCTCATCGTCAGCTTCAGCATTGAGGACCGACCCGCCGCCGCCCAGGTGTTCGGCGGACCGGCTACCGGCTCTCCACCTCCCAATCAGCTTGACTCGTGGATCGCCATCGGCGCGGATGGCGGCGTAACCGCATTCTCCGGCAAGGAAGAACTGGGGCAGGGAATCTCGGTCGCACAGGCACAGCTCGTCGCCGAGGAGCTCTGCGTGTCGTTTCAGCGCGTGAGGCTGATCTATTGCGACACCGCCCTGACCCCTGACCAGGCGCACACTTCGGGAAGCCAGTCGCATCCCACCAATTTCAATCACGGCAATCTCGCGCAGGCAGGCGCGACGGCCCGTGAGGCTCTCCTGCGGCTGGGATCCGAGCGCCTCGGCATACCGGTCGATCAGCTCGTGGCTGCCGAAGGGTTCATTCGCGCCGCGAGCGACTCATCGAAAAAGGTCGGCTACGGCGACCTCATCGGCAGCCGCAAGTTCAACCTCACGCTCGATCCAAAAGCGAAGCGCAAAGATCCGCGTGAGTGGACCGTCCTCGGCAAGCCCGTCCCGCAGCCCGATCTTCCCGCGATCGTCACCGGACAGTTCGAGTACGTCCACAACGTGCGCGTTCCCGGCATGCTGCATGGCAGGGTCGTTCGGCCGCCCACCGTCGGTGCGACAGTTGCGGACGTCGACGAAAGCTCCGTCGCGAGCATGCCCGGAGTCGTGAAGGTCGTCGTGAAGAAGAACTTCATCGGTGTCGTCGCTGAGAAGCCGTGGCAGGCGCTCCAGGCGGCCGGCAAACTGAAGGTCACCTGGACTCCCGCGCCGCCTCTGCCGAAGCAGTCCGGCTTCGCCAATCACCTTCGCACGCAGCCCGCGCGCGACACCTTTCTCGTCAATTCAAACGATGTCGACGCGAAGCTCGCGGGCGCGGCGAGCGTCCTTAAAGCGACTTACTTCCATCCCTATCAGATGCACGGATCGTTCGGCAGTTCATGCGCTGTCGCGAGCGTCGTAGACGACAAAGCGACGCTCTGGTCGGCCACACAAGCCGTTTGGTATCAGAAATCGAGCTGCGCGATGGTGCTCGGGCTGAAGCCGGAGAACGTCCACGTGATTTTTAAGCGCGGCTCCGGCTGCTATGGACTCAACGCCGCCGATACCGTCACTTACGACGCCGCGCTGCTGTCGCAGGCCGTGGGCAAACCCGTTCGCGTTCAGCTCACCCGCAAAGACGAAATGGCGTGGGGCGAGAACTACGGCAACGCATTTCTTATGGATGAACGCGCCGGCGTCGACGCGCAGGGAAATATCGTGGCCTGGGACCACGAGTCCTGGTCGCCGGGGCTCGGCAATCGTCCGGGCATCGGCGCTCCGGGCAACGTGATCACCGGCACGCTGATTGGCTTCAGGCCCGCCGCCTTCAATCCGCGTTCCCCCGCGCCGGCCCCCACCGCATTCAACAACAACAGCAACGGCGTGCCGTCATATCTCGCCGGACGCTTCGGCGGCGCCAATAAGGGCACGGGAACGATCGCGAGTGAGCGCGTGCTGGTCCACAACGTCGTGTCGCCTTTCTTCACGGGACCGCTGCGCTCGCCTTCGCGCCTGCAGAACACCTTCGCCCACGAGTCCTTCATGGATGAGCTCGCGGCCCGCGTGAAGGCTGATCCTGTCGAGTACCGGCTGCGCCACCTCGGCCACGTCCGCCTGCGCGCCGCCGTCGAGCAGGCCGCGAAGGCCGCCAACTGGGATGCGCGCCCCTCGCCTCGCGCCGGCAATCCCCGCACGGGCGCCGCCAGAGGACGCGGCATTGCGTGCGTCGCCTACGAAGGCGACAACGGTTACGCGGCCATGGTGGTGGAAGCCGAAGTCGATCAGTCGACCGGCAAAGTCTCGGTGAAGCGCATCGTCGTGAGCACCGACTGCGGACCGATCTCGAACCCCGACGGTCTCCGCAATCAGATGGAAGGCGGGGCGCTGCAGGGAATGAGCCGCTGTCTGGGCGAAGAAGTCACGTGGGATGACGAAAAGATCACATCGATCGACTGGCGCACTTATCACAGCCTGCCGCTGGGTTTCAACGTGCCGAAAGTCGAGACCGTGCTGATCAATCGTCCGGATGAGGAAGCAACCGGAGCCGGCGAGACCTCGATCACGCTCGCTGCCGCCGCTATCGGCAATGCGATCTTCGACGCCACCGGCGCCCGCGTGAGGCAGAGCCCATTCACGCCGGAACGCGTGAGAGCGGCGCTCGCGGAAAGAACATAGACGGCCTCACAAGCCCTGGCTAGACTCCAACCAACGCCGGAACCGTCGTCCGCACGGGCCGGGTTCCGCGCCGCCGCAGCTTCGCCCGGTACATACCCTCGTCGGCTACCGTCAGCAGCGTATCCATGTCGCAGCCGTCGTCGGGATAAATGCTGATCCCGTAGCTCGCGCCGACGGGAAGATCGCCGTTCCCCAGATCCGCGGCGGCAATCGCCTGGCTCACCAGATCCGCGAGGCGGCCGGCTTCGTGCCGGTCTCCGACGCCGGGCAGGATCACGACGAATTCATCGCCTCCCAGACGCGCCGCCAGATCCGTGTGCCGGATGTTCTGGCGAATGCATCGCGCGACGGCCTGCAGCACCTTGTCGCCCGCCGCATGTCCGAAGCGGTCGTTGATTTCCTTGAAGTGGTCGAGATCGAGATAGATCACCGCGAGATCGCAGCCTTCCGCGCTGGTCCGCGCGATTTGCGCGTCGAGCCGCTCGTAGAGCGCCGCGCGATTCAACAATCCGGTCAGCGAATCGTACTGCGCCCGGAACGACAACTGCTCATACAATCCGCGGCGCTCGACCGCAAGGCTGGCGAACTGCCCCCAGGATTCGAGCAGCTTCTGCTCCGTTTTACCGTCCGGACAATCCTCGTCGAAGAACGAAACGATCATGCCCGTCGTGCGATCGTCGCGCAGGATCGGCACGGCCCGGTAGCGCTGGCGGGGCGCCGATTCATCCACCAGGCGCAACCATGCGGGGTCGCTCGAAAGATTGGCGATCGGCTCGGACGATCTGGTCGCCCGAAGCGCCTCCATGGGGATGCGCTCGAGAACGCCTGCCATGGGCTCGGGAAAATTCGGATGCGCGGAAATGCGCGCCGCATCCTCCACTTCGATCTGGATGGAGCACAGCGATCCTGGCAGATGGCTCGCCACGGCCTGCGCCATCGTCTTGACGATCTGATCGAGCGGACGATCCTTCGCGACGAGTTCGAGGATCGCCTTGCGGTCCTGCTCGAGCCGCTCGGCCTGGCGCGCCGCGCGTGCGGATTTTTCCGCCGCCGCCCGCCCTTCCTGCGACTGCTCGAGCAAGCGCTTTTCTTCGGTGATATCGATCATGGCGCCGGTCGCCCGCGCCGCCGTCCCGTCTTGCAGCTCGAATCGCCACACGCTGCGGATCCATCGCATCGAGCCGCTCGGCAGCATCACCCGGAATTCGTTTTGCACCGTCTCGGCGTGGCAGTTCGCTGGATCGGCGGAGTCCTTCAGCGCCTGCAAATCCTCGCTGTGGATCATCGCGTCGAACTCCTCGACAGTCAACTCGCGCTTCTCGGCCGGGAATTCCAGAATGGCCGCCGTGCCTTCCGAGATCGTCAGCGTCCCCTTTGCGAAATTCGCTTCCCAGACTCCGAACCGCGCCACTCGCTCCGCCAGGCTCAGACGCCGGGATGTTTCACGCAACGCTTTTTCGGCACGGATGCGTTCGATCGCATTTCCCGCCAGTTGTGCCGCCGCGCGCGCCATCCGCAGTTCATCGGCTCGCGGCGTGGCTATATAACGGTGGTACATCGCGAACGTGCCGAGTACATTGTTTCGCGAACCGCGGATCGGCTGACTCCAGCACGACCGCAGACCGTGGCTCAGCACGAAGTCGCGCGCCTCCGCGAACCGGTAGTCGGTCGAAATATCTTCGACGATGATCGTCTCGTTGCGAAACGCGGCGGAGCCGCAGGCGCCAATGTCCGGACCAATCGGGAGCCCACCTTTGAGGGCCTGCACATAGACCGCGGGAAGACTCGGCCCGGAGACGAGCGAGAGGAAACGGCATTCTTCTTCGTCGAGCAGCATTACCGTGCACAGCGCTCTCGGCGATATGCGTTCGATGGCATGGATGAGCGTATCGAAAACTTCGTTGAGCGCCGCCCCGTTGGCAATCAGCTCCAGCATCCTGCGCTCTTCTTCGATAATCAACGAAGAGTTGGCCAGGTCCTCGATCTCGCGGACACTCTCGCCCAGACGGCGACGCGTGGTCAGCCAGATGCTCGTGGAGATGAGCGCCGCGGAAACCGAAGCTGTCGCGACAATTTCAGGCCACATGGTTTCCAAAGCGGACGTGCCAGGCAGATGACGGGAGCCGGGTCTGTGGGGCGAGGGGCATGATGCGCTACACACCCTATCGGCCAGAACGCGCGATTCCTTTAGTCGATTGTCAACACGTTTTTGCCAGCGTAGCGGTACCATCTAAACCACTGAAAACACTTGTCGTGACGAGCCAAATCCGATAGCATGCTAACGGGGCGTCAAACAGCCATGAAACTGGAGATCCGGCGCAAGGCGCTGCTTGCCGTCCTCTTATCGGGGGCCGTTTTCGCCATCCCGATGGCGGGCGGCAGTGGCAAGACTTACGCGCTTATAGTTGGAATTTCGCAATACCAGAAACTTCCCCAGGATACCTGGCTTCAATACCCGGATGCCGATGCGAAAGTTCTGAGCCGGCATCTCGCCAGCCCGCGCGGCGGAGGCATTCCCGCCGATCGGATGCTGGTTCTGACCAACGGCCAGGCTACGACTTCAGCGATTCGCGATGGCCTGAAGACTTTCCTTGAGACTCGCCCCGGCGCCGATGACACCGTGTTTATCCTGATCGCGGGCCATGGCACCGTGGATCGCAGCGGCGCCTATATCCTGACGTACGACAGCGATCCGCGGAATCTCGCGGGCACGGCCCTGCCGATGGCCGAGTTGCACACCGATGTGGAGCAGGCTCTGAGGAAGGTCGGCCACGTGGTTCTTCTGGCGGATGTCTGCCGCGCCGCCACCATTGCGGGCCAGAAGACCACGACCCTCGCCAACAGCGTCGCCGAGATTGGGGAAGCACCCGGTGAAATGCTGGGCCTGATGGCCGCCCGTCCGAAAGAGCTCTCGCTTGAGGGACCTGACTTCGGCGGCGGCCACGGCGCTTTCACCTGGGCCGTCCTTCGCGGCCTCGAAGGCGCGGCGGATTCAGACAAGGACGGCCTTGTTTCAGCCGGCGAACTGATCGATTTCGTCACCACCGACGTGCCGGCTCTCACGCACGACAAGCAGCATCCACGCGACTTTGGGAACATGGAGAACTCGACGAAACTCGCCGATCTCTCAAAACCCGGCATCAGCCTGCAGTAATCGGTCGCGCACGTTTATTGACGGCGATCTTTCCCGTCGCCGCGGCCGTGTTGTTCGGGCGCGGGCGCCGGGCGTGCGGCCTGAGCAGGAACAGGCGCCGGCCGCGCCTGCGGTTGCGGACGCGGCGGTTCCGGCCTGGCCTGCGGCTGCGGGCGCGGCGCTTCGGGCCTGGCCTGCGGTTGGGGCCTCGCTTGTGGCTGCGGTTCCGGGCGGCGCTCAATCTGCGGGCGCGCCGCTGGCGACTGCGGGGCTTCTCTCACTTGCGGGGCTGGCCGGGGCTCCGGCGCTATCGGACGCGTTTCGGACTGTGGAACGCGCCGCTCAGACTCGGGCCGGCCTTGCTCCGGCTGAACACGCTGCGGAGCCTGTTGCGGCCGGGCTTGCGGAATCTCCGGACGCTGCACTGGAGCCTGCCGCTGCGGAACAGGCGTCACCGGTTGCGGCTGGACTCCTCTGTTGAACTCGGGCCGCCGCGGCTCCGCCGGCTGGGCCTGTAGGGGACGCTGCGCCTGGGCCGGAGCCTGCGCCCCACGTTGCCCAAATGGCCTTCCGTTTTGAGCCGGCGCCGGAGGAGCCTGGACCGCCCGCGGCGCCTCACCATTCTGCGCCACCCGGCGCGGTAGTTCCGGACCAGTCGGTTTTGCCGCCGGCGCCCGATAAGGCGTCGCCAGCGCGCCGGACTGCGCTACAACAGGCGGACGTCCGCGATTCACCGACGCGAACTGCTGCCGGTTCTGTTCGGCCGCGCGTGCGTGCTGGACTTGCGCGGCTACCGGTGGAGACCGCCTCTCGCGCAATGTTTCGGCTTCCGCCGGGCTCGGCCGCGCGCCGATGCCGCCGCGGCCGCCATTGTAGCTGATCCGGTTTACCGTTACGTTGTTAACCCGCTTCTCATAGACATTGTGCACAGTCGTGACGTTCACGTTATTAACGGTGCGGTTGTAAGCGAACTTGCCGTTGTTCCAGTAACCGCCATAGTAGCCACGGCCCGTGTAACCAAAGCCATAGTTGATGCCCCCATAAAAGCCGATGTGATTGCCCCAGTATCCGCGATGCAATCGGTACCGCCCGCCATAGAATTCCCAATAAGGCGGAGTCCACAATGCATCGACGTATGGCGCAAGTACCCAAACTCCCGGCACCCAGTAGTAGCCGGTGTCGACGTAGGACCAATAGCCGGGCGTCCAGATGTAGTCATCACCCGGACATTGCGGCTGGCTGTACTCCGGCAGCGGTGGGGGCGGCTCGGGTGCGAAGACTGCCGGGCCGCTGTCGTCAGCCGTCTCGTCGTAGGCATAGTTTGGAGCAGCAGAGTTCTGCGCATAGCTCGCATCGTTGTTTGCCGGAGCATTCGCAGGGGCCGGATACGCCGGCTGATTGGCGTAGGGCTGCGGCGCCTGGCTGTTATCGCCGACCGGGGCCAGATTGCCGTTCGCATCCTGCGGAGCGGGCGCGGCGCTGACGCTTTGAGTCTTGCTGCAGCAGACGGTTCCGAAGGAAACCGCCGCCATGGAGAGGGCCAGAAGGCAGCTATTTATACGCATCGCGCCGGAACTACTGCACTTCGACGGCCAGTACTTGAAAACGCAGCTCGAACCCTGTCGGGCGGACGATCGGTTTTTGTCGTCTGCCCAACGACCTGGCAGGTCACAAAAGTCGATGGCCCGCCCCACACGATTCCTGGCTTTAGCGAACCTGCTTCAGAGACACAACGCTACGGCTTCAGCTCTATCTGGATCTCGCTCGCCCGCTGGCTCCCGACGTTCTCGGTGGAATGCTGCATCGCATCGCGCCAAGCGACTTCGCCCTTCCGGCGCACATTGTCCACCACCCTTCCATCGCTGATGGCCATCGTCGTGTGGAGGTCGGTGAGGTAGACAACCACATAAGCGGGATGCTGGTGTGGCGGGCTCTTGATGTGCGGCTCGAGCACCGTCCGCAACACGCGCACCCGATCGTTCTCGAAATCGACCGTATGATATTTCGGATCGAGCTTCACGGGATCTCGGGTGATCGGTGGTGACGGTGGCCGAGGCGCACCAGGCTTCAACTCGATGAGGATTGTTTCGAGCGGCCGGTTCGATGGGTTGTCGATGGCGCACGTGCCGGCCGGGAAGTACTTCGTCTCACCGGTATCCGTCAGATAGACGACGATCGTATCCGGAAAGTCGCCTGTGCCGAGACCTTCATGCGGCTCTAATACAATTCGCGTTGCCCGTACCCATTGGTTATCGACTTCGACGGTTTGCGTCTCCGCGCGCGCGGCACACGGCGCAAACGCAATCAGGAACGCAGCTACTGCGCGGCGCACGTGAAGTTCTCCGCTTCGTCGATGCTGCCCGTTCCCTTGTACTTCGCGATCTGTGGATACGGACACAACGCGCGCGTCCGGTCCACTTTGCCGCCGGTCAAATGCGAGGCGATGATCTTTTCCGGCACGACGCCTTTGTCAACCCACTGGTCGAGCGTGCCCTCGAGATCCATCTTGTTTGGACCCTCGCCGCCGCCGCAGTGCCCCATGCCCGGCTCGAGGAACAGCCGGATCGAGTCCGAAATCTTCTTCTCGCCACCCAGCGTATCGGCGACGCTCTTGTAGTAGTCGATCGTCCCGAGCGGTGTGATGTTCGGGTCCGAGAGGCCGTGATAGAGCAGGAGCTTTCCATGCCGCTTCAGGAATGGCGCGAGATTCGGATCGGTTGAGTTCATCACGACATACGCCGGCACTTCCGAACGAGTGATGTCTTTGTCGAAGTCGAATGTCTTCCAGTCCCAGTTGGCGTCTTTGTAGACCACGAAGCGGTACTGATCGAGGATGATCGGCGACGGCGACGGCCCGCCGAGTGTGGCCCAGCCGAGCTCGGAACCTGGCGCGAGCGACTCGAACAGCTTCTGGCCGGTGCGAGGATTGGTGCCGGGCGAATAGATCTTCCGGACTGTTTCCACCTGCGCCGATGTCAGACACGAGTCGCTGTCCGCGCCCTTGCACTCGATCGCTTTCGGATCGACTTTGCAGCGCGTCGGATCCTCGATGAGGCCGTCTTTCAAGCCGTCGAGCGCGTCGCACTGATCGAGCACGGTCTTGTGAATCAGCGGATACTTCGAGGGCGGGATGTAGCTGCCCGGCTCCTTCAGCTCCGCCGATGCGACCCACAGCGCGAGGGCCGTGCGGTTCGCCGGCGCGCCCGCGATGATGCCGTCGTAATCGTCGGGGAACTTCTGGGCTTCTTTCAATCCCTGCCGTCCGCCGGTCGAGCAGCCGTTCCAGTAAGCGAGACGCGCCTTGTTGCCGTAGAAGCCTTCGATGATCTTCTTCGATTGCACGGTCATCTCGTGCTCGGACCGCCACGCGAAATCGATCAGCTTCTCCGGATGGTGGAGCGCGAAAGCACCGCGGCCTCCGACGTGACCGGTGTCGGTGGAACTGGTGGCATAACCGGACCGCAGCGCTTCCGCCATCGCGGAGTAGCTGATCACTCCTGCCCAACCGCCGTTGCCGACTGCTTCATACTTCTGGTTCCATCCGGTGGCGGGCAGCCAGAGCTCCATTTTGATGTCGGAGTCGCTGTTCGGCTTCAGCGTCACGCGTACGCGGCAGAAGGCCGGCAGATCTTTGTACGGGTTGGCAGCCGCGCCGCGTCCACCGCGGCCGTTTCCCGGATCGGGAGGCGTGAACGCGCCCGCGGGCACCACTTCCGCGGCGGTGATGATCGCGGCATCGAGCCCGACGGTGGTCAGGCTGTCGCAGGGCGTGGTGGCGGCCAGAAGCGGCACACCGGCGAGCGCGAATATGCACAGGATTTTCACGATTGTGAGTATACTCCTGGCGACAAGCGCCGGCACGATTGGCCGCGCCACGTCAGGGCAGCAGCATTGCCACGGCCGCGGCGGTCATTACCGCCGCGCAAATCCAGCCAAGGATCTTCGCCCCGCGCGAGTTGGTGCGCTTGCCCATTACCTTCGCGTCGCTTGTCAGGAGCACGACCAGCACCACCAGCGGCGGCGCCAGCAGGCCATTGATCACCGCCGACCAGAACAACATCTTCACGGCATTCAATCGCAGGAAATTCAGGACCAGCCCGATCGCCATCGCGGCTGCGATCACGATGTAAAATCGCGCCGCGCGCCAGGGCCTTTCGTTCAGCGATGCGCGCCGCCACGTCGCCGCTTCGGCGATCGCATACGCGCAGGATCCAGCCAGCACAGGCACCGCCAGAATTCCCGTCCCCACCAGCGCGATCGTGAACAGCCACGCCGCGCCCTTTCCCGCCAGCGGACCCAGCGCATCCGCCGCCTGCTGAGCCGTCTCGATGTTGCGAACCCCGTGCGCGTGCAGCGTTGCCGCCGCCGTCAGCAGAATGAAGTACATCACCAGATTGGAATAGAACATCCCGGTCCCAACGTCGGTAGTGGCCACCGACAATTCCTCGTCAGTGGCTCCCTGCCGCTGGCGGACGCTTGTCCTGCCCATGTCCCGCTCCTGCTCGACTTCCTGCGAGGCTTGCCAGAAAAACAGGTAAGGCGAAATCGTAGTCCCCAGGATTCCGACCAGCACCGACATGTAACTGCCTTTCCATTCGATGTGCGGCACAAAGGTCGCGTGCAGCACCTCACTCCAGTGCGGATGCGCCAGAAAGGCGGTGACGATGTATGCGAACAGCACGAGCGTCAGCCATTTGAAGACCCGCACAATCCAGTTGTAGGAGGCCCAGACCAGCATCGCCGTGATCAGCGCCGCGAAAAACGGCGTCCACAGGAACGCCGGCAACCCGGTGACCATGCGCATCGCGTCGCCCATGCCGCCGAGATCCGCGCCAATGTTGAAGACGTTGGCCACTATCAGAAGCAGACAGGCCGACCAGAGCACCCATCGCGGATAGCGCTTGCGAATCACGGCGCCGAGACCGCGGCCGGTGACCATGCCGAGGCGCGCGCACATCAACTGCACCGCCGCCATAAGCGGAAAGGAAAACAGCGCCGTCCAGAGAATCGAATAACCGAGTGAGGCGCCCGCTACCGAGTAAGTCGAAATGCCGGATGGATCGTCGTCCGCCGCGCCCGTGATCAGCCCTGGGCCGAGATTCGCGAGGAAGCGCCGCAGCCGGCCGTTAGTGGGGGACTGGCTCGTCACGCTCGATCTTACCGTCCCGGATGTGAATGACGCGATGAGCGTGCAGTGCGATGTCGTGTTCGTGGGTGACGAGGATGATCGTGTTCCCCTCGTCGTGCAGGCGCTGGAAGAGCGCCATGATCTCGTTGCCCGTGGCGGTGTCGAGGTTTCCCGTGGGTTCGTCGGCGAGCAGGATAGAGGGACTGTTCACCAGCGCGCGCGCTACCGCGACGCGCTGTCGCTGCCCGCCTGAGAGCTCGTTCGGCTTGTGGTTCATGCGATCTTTGAGGTCGACCTGGGCGAGCGCGGCTTTGGCTTTCTCGATGCGCTGCGCGGGCGGCGTGCCGTTGTAAATCAGCGGCAGCTCGACATTGTGGAGCGAAGTTGCGCGTGGCAGCAGGTTGAAGGTCTGGAAAACGAATCCGATTTCCTTGTTGCGGATGCGCGCGAGCTCGTCGTCCGTCATGGAGCTGACGAGGCGTCCGTTGATGTAATACTCGCCCTTCGTCGGTGAATCGAGGCAGCCAATGAGATTCATCAGCGTCGACTTGCCCGAGCCCGACGGACCCATGATCGCGACGTATTCGCCGCGGTGGATTTCGATATCCACGCCGGAAACCGCGTTGATCGTCTGGTCGCCCATGACGTACGACTTCCAGAGATCGTACGTGCGAATGACGATGCCGTCGCGCTTCAGCCGCTCGCCCTTTTCGGACGTTTCTTCAACCAGAGTTTCAGGCATTCGTCGTTACCTGTTTGGCGTCCTTATGTGGTCGTCTTCGGCTTGGGCGGCTTGTTGTCGACCTTCACGATCGCGCCGTTTTTGATCGTCCGGATTACCTGATACGGGCCAGTGACGATCTCCTCGCCCTCGGTGAGGCCGGAAAGAACTTCGGTGTCGCTCGAACCGCTGATCCCGGTCTTCACTTCGCGGAATGGGGCTTTCCTGTCGGCGGTGACGACGAAGACTCCGGTGAGCTCTTCCGCATTCGCTTTCACGGTCGCCGGGTCAGGGTTCACTGGCTTGTTCGGCCTGGTGTCGAGATCGCCTTTCGTGCGCGTCGTCAGGGCCTGGATGGGAATCGACAACGCGTTCCTGCGCGTGGCCGTGGTGATCTTGGTCGTCGCGGAAAGACCCGGGCGGATTTCATCCGGCGGAATATCCATAGCGACGACAACCTTAAAGTCCTTCGCTTCCTGGCTCGATGTGGTGCTCTGGGAGGCGGCGAGCCCGGTGGAGCGCAGGATGGCGGTGTTGCCGATTTCGCTCACACGCCCGGTGAATGTCCGGTTGGGGATCGCGTCGATCGAGATTTCCGCCGGCTGGCCGAGTTTGATGTTGACGATGTCGCTTTCGTCGACCTTCACTTCCGCGGTGACGATCGACATATCGGCGATCGTCATAATCGTGCTGGCTGCCGAATTCTGTACGCCGGGGACGACCGTTTCACCCTGGCGAACGGGCAGATACGTGACCAGCCCATCAATGGGAGCGATAACGTTGTGCTTCTTCAGAATGTCGTTCACGCGGTTCAGAGTGGCTTCGTTCTGCGCGATCTTGCGCTGCGAGCCCACGAGCTGGGCCTTGAGCTGCGCGAGCTGCGCCTTCGCCTGCACGATGCGCGAGGCGGCTTCCTGCACGGCGGCCTGCTGGCCGTCATAGGCGGCCTTGCGCTGTTCGAAATCCTGTTTCGCGATCAGGCCCTGGGCCAACAACTGCTGAGCGCGTTTGTAATCCTGCTCGTAACGGTCGAGATCGGCCTTGTTGTGCTCGAGAGTCGCCTGCAGCGCGGTTACGTTGTCGTTGCCGGCCGTGTACCCGGCTTCGCTCGCGGAGGCATCGGCTTCGGACGAGCTCAATGCGGCCTTCTGCGCCGCGACATCGGCTTCCGACTGCGTTTCGTCGATCTGAGCCACCAACTGGCCCTTCTTTACAACGTCGCCTTCCTTCACCAGGATCTGCGTCAACTGACCCTGAAATTCGGCGCCGATATTGATGTAGTTGCGCGGCTTGATTTCGCCGGACGCGGTGACGACGCTCGAAAGGTCCTCACGCACGACCTTCGCGGTCTGGACGGTGACAACGCCGCGCCGGTTGTACTTGACGCTTGCCACGACGCCGGCGGCCAGAAACAGCACTACAAAAACGCCGATCAGAACTTTCCATTTGCGCTTCACAGGATTACAGAACTCCGATGTTGAGGTTGTACAAGTCGATTAGACGTAAAATTCCCGGGGAATGTTCGCTGGGAAACTCCAGCTTAACACGCAACTCGTGTAACGGTTTGTAAATGATTGAAAACAGTGCAGCTTAAGTCATTTGAAATCGCGCCCAACGGACTGCGCCTGTGCGCTCTACTGTTTCCACGTAATCTGGCGCGGGGCATTTTGCTGGCACTGCATCATTTCGGTCATGCCGTGGCCGAGATCGTTGCAGATGCCGTCGGCCGCCACGCGTTCGGCTTCGGCTTTGGTGGTCGCGGCGCCGTCACGGCAGAGGTTTTGGCCGTTGAACGCGATGCAGACGGTGCACTTGTATTTGGCGTTGCCGAGCGTCGACCACGCCATCGCGGCGACGAAGATCAGGATGAACGCCACGCCGGCGATCACCGGCCATTTTCGTTTTGCCCTGGCCATAGTCCGCTATGCCTCCGCGAAGAAATTTCCCATTTTACGGAATTTCTCGTACCGGTTTTGGACGGCTTCGTTGGCCGACAGCTTCGATAAGTCCTCCAGTGACCGGACGAGTTGCTCTTTCAAAAGCCGCGCCGCTTCATCGTAATCCTCATGCGCGCCGGCTTCGGGCTCCGGGATGATGCCGTCGATGAGTCCGAGCTTCAGCATGTCCGGCGCGGAAAGCTTGAGCGCGGCGGCCGCCTGCTCGGCTTTGCCCGCGTCGCGATAAATAATCGATGCGCAACTTTCCGGTGTGATCACGCTGTAGACCGCGTTCTCCAGCATGAACACCAGATTGGTAACGCCCAGCGCGAGCGCGCCGCCGCTGCCGCCTTCGCCGATGCAGACGGCGATCATCGGGACGGGCAAGCGCGACATCTCGCGCAGGTTACGGGCGATGGCCTCGGCCTGGCCGCGCTCCTCGGCGTCGATGCCGGGGTAAGCGCCGGGGGTGTCGAGGAACGTAACAATCGGGCGGCCGAATTTCGCCGCCATCTGCATGGCGCGCAGAGCCTTGCGGTATCCCTCGGGCTTCGGCATCCCGAAATTGCGATAGAGCTTCTGTTTGGTGTCGCGGCCCTTCTGTTCGCCGATCAGCATCACCGGCCGTCCGTCGAGCCGGCCCATACCGCAGACGATCGCGGGATCGTCGCCGAAAACGCGGTCGCCGTGGATCTCCTCGAAATCCGTCAGGATGCGCTCGGTGTAATCGAGCGTGTGCGGGCGTTTGGGATGGCGCGCGTTCTGGACTCGCTGCCACGGGGTCTTCTCGCCCGGAATATCCGTTGCTGAGTCCATTGTTTCCAGCATACCGTTCGCCCTGGCCATTTCGTTGCCGCTCCCTTTCGTTTCCGCTCCCTTACAGCCGCGGTTCAAACGGACTTGACAAAGGACCGCCGCTCCAACATACCCTCCGGCACGTCGAGATTGAAAAGGCAGACATGGTCGAATGCCCAGAGGTTGGCTAAGGGAAGGCCCGCTCCCCATACGAGGTCGAGTTCCTTTTCCCATGGGATCGCGGAGCCGAAAACAGGCACGAGATAGCGAAGAGCGCTGAGCGGCCATCCAAAACCGGGGAAGAGCCAGATGGCCTCGCGCGCCAGATCCAGGCTGCGCATGCCGGTGGTGAATCCCAGGGCCTCGACTTTCATGGTGTCGAGGCCGCTCGAGGATCGGGCCTGCCACTCGACCGGCAGATTGACGAAGCGGTTGAGCCGTCCGCCTGTCGTGGGTGTGGTCGGCAGCGGCGTCGGATAATTCACGTCGTAAGGCCACAGCAGTTCGCACTTCACAGTGGGAAAAGCGGCGCGGAGATCGGTGACGACCGCGCTCACGTGGTCGCGCAGGCGGTTGCGGAGGAACAGCGCGTCCGCGCTGCCGTTAACCGTTGGATCGTCGCCGGTGGTGGTGAAGACGTGGAGCGCGCGCCCGAGCGTGGTGAGAGCGGCCGCCGTCGTGTCGTCGTCGTAATACGCCATGCCGCTGCCCGCGGGATCGGCCGAGTACCACCAGAGGAATTCGCCCACCTGAACATGCGGCGTCAGGCCGGCGTCCGACTGCATCCGCGCGATGTTGCGGCAGACGGCTTTCTGGTAAGCGAGCAGGCGGGTCGCGCCGGCGGCGCAATGGTTCGAGACGAGCGAACCGAAGCCGGTGGCGGTGGCGACAGGATTGTGATTGGGATAACGAGCGGCGCAGCCGTCGGGCGGATTGACGAGCTCCATCGAAATGGCTGTAACGACGTCGCGGGTGCGGGCGGCGCACTGTGCATAAAAATCAGCGTGCCAGTCGCGGACCGCGCGATTGATCGGCGGCGCCGCCGTATCGTCGATGACCCACGACGGGTAAGCGCCTGCCGCCGGAGACGCCGGAGACATGCCGACCGTACCGGCCGCCGAGTGCACTTCCGGCGTGAGGGCAAGGTTGTACGCGGGCGCGGGCGAGCGGGCGGTGAGCGAGAGTACGCCGTCCGGTGCCGCCGTCGCCCACATGGCGATGAGGGAGCTGTTGATGGCGGCGGCGAAGTGGTTGGCAATGGTCCCGACAGTGTCGGTGGGAAAGACGAACTTTCCGATCTGAGCGCCGTCCGGTGGATTGAAGTGGAGGATGATCGACTCGCCGTCGAGGAACGGTCCGGTGAAGGTGACCTGCGCGGTCGAAACCGAGCCGCCGAGGGCCGTTCGCTGGTTCCACCAGAAGACGCCGAGGTATTCGTTCATGGGGCCGGCGTAGCCAAGCTTGTCCAGGATCCAGTGCAGGCGCGCCGGCGGGAGCTTGTACGTGTGGTCGGTGTCGAAGTCGAGAGCCGGGGAGATCTTCGCGCGCGGCACGAGCGCATCGGGAACGTCGGAACTCACGGCGGCTTCGAGGAAATCGAAGTAAACGATGCCTGCTTCGGCGACGCGAATGGTCACGGTGTGGCTGCCCGCGGCAACTGCACAGCGGAGCCGCCGCCGGGCGATGAGCGCCGCGCCGGTGTTGACGCGGCAATCGAGGAAAGTCTCGGTGTCTCCATCGAGGCTGATGCCCGCGACGCCGCGGTCGCTGTAGAACATCCCGTTGATCGATGGGTTGTAGCGTGTGTCGGTCACGAGCGTGACGCTGCCGCCCGATGCGGTTGTGCCGTAAAGCGAAGTCCCGAGATAGAGGTCGTGGGGGAACTGGCAGGTGTATTTGACGGTGACGGATTCGTTGAGGGCGCTCGCGGCGCGGGCGAAGTATCGCGAGTAGAAGCCGGATTCGGGCGGGCTCCAGTTCGATGTCCAGGTGCAGGCGGAGTCGTCTTCTTCGATGCGGACACTGCCGGGTCCGGCGACGGCGAGGGCTTTTACGGAGTCGGGTCCGGTGAGTGACCAGTTGGAGAATGTCGCCTGCCATTCCGTCGCGGTATAAGCCGCGGCATACGTGAGCGAGGGCGCTAAGGTCAGCCAGCACTGGCGAATGCAGTCGATCGCGAGGGCGCTGAAGTCGAGCGAGACGTTCCAGGTGACGTCGGAGCTTCCGCCGGTGAGCTGAATCGTCGATTGATCGAAGGCGAGGGCGTCGGGTGTGGTGGCAAGAGTATAGAGCTGGATCATGTTACCGTCGCGTCCGCCACGCGGGGCGAGGTATGCGCCTGCGGCCGGCGGGCTGGCCGTCAGGGTGAGCGATGTCGGGCTTTCGATCGAGGCGACGGTGTACTGAACCCCCGCGATCACGAACGGCGAACCCGCCGTGATGCCGCTGAATTTCGTCCCCGCCGCCCAGGCGACCGACGCGCCGCTCACGTTCACCCTGCCATAGCGCGCGGCGGTGACGGTGATCGCGGTTCCACTGAGCGCGGCGAGCAGGCCGTGCGTGGTGTTGGCGCCGGTCCAGTTATAGCTGTTGATCTGGTTCGCGATGGTTCGCGCGATGAATGTGTCGGGCGATTCGGTCACCAGCCAGAGGTTGTAGCCGCTGACGTTGACGACGGCGCCGGTGTTGACCCTGGGGGAGAAGCTCAGGACGTTGCCCACGGGTGTGAAGACAACGTCGGGATCACCGGCCGCCGCACTGGCGAGCGCGGCGGCAACACTGGCACCGCTTTCGCCGGCGGTTGTGGTTACCGTATAGGTGGTCGAGCCGACGGAAATGCCGGCTGTCGAGGCGGCGTCCTGAAAAAAGTATGTCGCGCTGCCGGCGCGTCCGCCGGGAACCGTGTAGTCGAAGGCGAGATTTCCATACCAGAGGGTCAGACGGTCGCCGGGGCCGAGGCCGTCGCCCATGACGACGCTGACGGTCGCGGACGCCGCCGGGAAGGCGGGATCGGCCAGCATGGCGTTGTCCCAGAGAGATATGTTGGCCGTGGTGCCATCGGCGCGGATCACGTCGAGGGTGGCCCAGTCGATCCAGTTGAATTTGGGGGAGTCGATGGGCTGCACGCTGTCGGTGTAGTGGAGGCTGAAGCCGAGGGTGAGCCCGGCGAAGTCGAAATCGGGGAGGTATTTGATGGCGGGGTGCTCGAAGAAGTTGTCGGCGTCGTAGAGGACCGCGACGGCGAAGTCGGCAGGATCGCGGAAGATGCCGCTGATTTCAAAGCCGGCGGGGGTGGCGTTGTGGATGGCCGCGGCGGCGGCGAAGCTGTCGAATCCGCGCAGGGAGAGGGTGCGGTCGGGCTGCAATTTGTTGATTCGTTCGGGCATGGGGCGATCTCCTGGAACCGCGCACAACGCCCTTTCGGCCTGTGCGCTTTGTCCTGTTAGATTCTGGCATCGGGGTGGGCTACAGCAGGCTTATGCCGCCAGAGAAGGCACCTCGGATGTACCGTGGGTTCAGCGAGTTAGGTCGCAGTGGAGATTTTTGCTTCGATCGTGAACGCGGTTAGAGCGGTCACCCTGGGCTACCGGTTGCAAGCGCGCTGTTGCGGCGATTTCCTGGCCGAGCGGCACAAGCGCCGGGATGAGTCCCGAGCCGGCACCCCTGAAGGGGACGGCGGGCATGAGTGCCCGCGCCACTGGTGGGTTGTTTTGGGTTCGGGAATGGGCTGGCCCTTTTGATTTCAGTCATTTGCTGGGATATAACGGCAAAATCGGCTGTTGTCGGGCACGGCGGAGTTCCTCAAGCCGGCGATGGGCGCGGACGAACTGGCGGTCGAAGCGGCCCTCATAGCGGTCGTAAAGATCGAGCGAACGGGATTCGTCGGCGAGGGTGCGGACGGCGAGGGAGGCGCGGGTCGAGCTGGTCTCGCCACCGTGCTGGAGATGTTGTTTGCGGATCTCGTGGGAGATGTTGTCGCTTTCGAGCATCCAAAGGCGCATTTTGCGACAGGGCACATGATCATGGTTTCGACGTGTTCGAGCTCGACGGCATTCTGAGGCTTGAGGAGATCGCGGTAATGCTTCGCGAGCGCGTCGAAAGCGACGGGGTCTTCGCCTTCGATGATGACGGATTCGGCGCGGAGTCAGTGATGGAGGCGGTTGCCGGCGGAGGCCAGTTTGCCTTCCGGGGTGACCGGGCCGTGAGATTTGGCGCCGTTGCCGCGCGATGCGAGGTTCTGGAGTTCGGAGCGCATGGTTTTCTCCCCGGGGATAGTAGAGCATGGGCGTGGGAGGAGTGGGGATGGGAGTGGTTTTGTTTGCAATGAAACGTCGTTGTGAACGGGAGCGGGAAGAATTTTGGGCCGCGAATGAACACGAATAAATACGGCCGCGTGAAGCGAGCCTTCCGATACATAAATTAAGTCGGTGGAGAGCGAGTCCTGAGGAGCGATGGCGAAGCGAGGTAGACAGCGACGGGAATATACGTTCGTGATTGACGCTTATTCTCGGGAAACCATGCCAATGGTGCGGCTGGCCGAATATCTTGCCGACCTTGCCGCTTTGCGGGGCGAGTACAAGAGCGTCCATTTCGTGCGTCTTGCGCCGGGGAGCACGCAGTTGGTGCATTCGGTCGAATATGAAGCCGAGCCAAAGATTCGCGAACGACTAAATGGCGTGCGCAATGATGACGGGCGATCGAAGCAATACGGGCGGCGCGCTCGATCGACAAGAGGCTGGCACAGGACAACGCGAGCGGCCTGATCAAGGAACCCACTGGCGCAAAGATTCCTGATTTCCCGGGGAAAAAGCGGTTCGAGTTTCAGCACGGCATTGTGGACATGCCGTTCAGTACGTTGACGGGCATATCCACACGAACGGTCTGGAGAACTTCTGGTCGCTCCTGAAGCGCGGGATTAACGGCACCTACGTCAGCATCGAGCCGTTTCATCTGTTCCGATATCTGGACGAACAGGCATACCGCTACAACAACCGCAAGGACGATGACGGGAACAAGCTTGACCGACGGTGACCGTTTCGATATGACTGTTCGGCAGATGGTGGGAAAGCGACTGACGTGGGATGTTCTGACGGGTAAGAAATCGGTGCTACCTATGTGCGTAACTGACAAAGAACGCACCCGAGAGAATCGTGGAAAGAAAGAGGCTGTAACGCAAACTGTGTAAACGGTGGAGCCGTTTACTTACAATCCGTCGACGATCTCCGGTTTGAGACGATCGCCGAACATGACGGCGAGCTGATTCATGACTATATCCCAGCCTTGACGACGTGACCAGCGGTT
>DASZLP010000070.1:0-2420 GCA_035552355.1 Bryobacteraceae bacterium
CTTTGGATTCAGGGCTTCGCGGATCAGGCGCTCAATGAGGCTCGCCTCGGCGTCGAAGATCTGCATGATACGGATCACCCGCTCTTTCTTTGCCGGATACTGTTTCACGGCATCTGCCGCATCGCGACGATCACAGGTGACTTCGCAACCGCCGATCGGGAGATTGCGCGTTTGATCGAGGTGGCCACAGGTTTCAACGCGCACGTCTGGGTGACCTCGGGTCACTTCCTGAAAGGGCAGTTGTTGGTCGAACGCGGCGAGTTCGCGCAAGGCCTGCTGGTGTTGCGAGATGCCTTCGAGACCTGCGACCGAACCGGGTGGCACATATCGTATGCGGAGTTCAAGAGCGCTCTCGCGTTAGGGTTGGCCGGGACAGGGCGGCTCGACGAGGCTCTCGTTGCCCTGGACGGCGCGATGGCGGCCGATCGCGAGGGCGGGCGCGGGTGGTGTGCCCCTGAATTGCTCCGCATCAAGGGGGAAGTTCTGCTCCAGCAGGCCGCGGATCAGTCCACGCTGGCGGCCGAAGATTGCTTCAACCAGGCGGCCCAATTGGCCCGCGAACAGGGCGCTCTATTCTGGGAGCTGCGGATCGCCCTCAGCGTTGCCCGTTTGAGGGTGAGCCAGGGTCGCCACCACGAGGCGAGAGCACCGCTTGCATCGGTCTATGATCGGTTCACCGAAGGTTTCGCGACCGCGGATCTGCAGGCTGCCCGCACTATGCTTGAGGGGTTGCCGCCGTAACGCATGACGTTGGGAGAAGCGCCGTGAGGAACGTCAGAAAAGCCGCGTAAACTGCAACCGGTATTCGCTAGTGCCATCTAGCATCTCGGATGTAACAGCTCGATGTCCGAGAAGGGTTCAGTCGCGTCATTTTGACAGCGAGCGCAGGACTTCCGCTCCTCCTTGATGAAGGCTATCTGCTTGACGTTCAGGCTGGCGTCAGCTTTCGCCTGCAAGTAAACACCGACACCTCCGCTGATGAGGCCAACGATTCCCGACGCTACCCGTCGCCGACACGGCGCGAACCAGCGGGCCAGCTCAAGAGCGCGGCCGGCATGGGGTCACTCTATCGGTCCCACCATGAACTAATCTGCGTCTTCAAGTCCGGTACAGCGCGGCACACCAACAATATCGAGCTCGGCAAGAATGGGCGCAATCGCACCAACGTGTGGCGGTACGACAGCGCCAGCACCCAGGCGCGGAAGGGTAACAACGTGTTGGAGCTGCACCCGACGGTCAAGCCGGTCCAGCTGGTGATGGATGCGCTGCTTGATTGCTCGCACCGCGGCGATACCGTGGTTGACTCGTTCTTGGGCAGCGGCACCACGCTGCTTGCCGCCGAACGGACAGGCCGCATCTGCCGCGGGATCGAACTCGATCCTCTCTATGTCGATACGGCGATCCGGCGCTGGCAGAATCTGACCGGCCAGGATGCGGTCCGGTTGTCGGACGGCAAGCTTTTCCGCGACATCGAAGCTGAGAAAGAGCAGGCCGATGAGCAGCAATGAGGAGAAAGACTATGAGGTCGGCTATTGGAAGCCGCCGGTAGAGACGCGCTTTAAAAAGGGCCAGTCTGGGAATCCGAGCGGACGGCCTAAAAAGATCGCTCAGGACCTCCACCCTGGAAAAATCCTGCAATCCATCGATAACGAGGAAATTGACGTCAACGTCGATGGCAAGCGCAAGCGCATGCCGAAAGCAGAAATTCACTTTCGGCAGTTGTTCACCAAGGCGATCAGAGGAGATCTTACTGCAGCAAGGATCATATCGAAAATGGCCAAGAAATACTTCGGTCCCGAAGCTGAGGGCCCGTCGGAAACGGAATTCATTATCGTGCCCAACGAAGCGAGCGAGTTCGATCGCAAATCAAACTGATGGAAGAGGAAATCATGAGTACCGGACACCGAAATCCCCCGAAAAACACTCAATTTAAAAAAGGCCGCTCAGGAAATCCAAGAGGTCGACCGACGCAAGCGAAGCGGCACGTCTCTGCCGGATCTCTGTTTCGCAAAGTTGCGAAGCAGCAAGTCCGTCTCGAGATCGACGGGGCCGTGGTCACGATGTCGCGTTGGGATGCCTACGTGCGCCAAATTTACACGACGGCTCTTAACAAGAACAACAGCGCTGCGCGCCTGCTGGACCAACTCCGGAGGCAATTTCCGGGCGACTTACTGCCCGGTGATAAAATTACGTTTGTGATTAGTGAAGCCGATGCGAAGCTCTGAACGACTCGGCGCCGGTTTCACAAGTCGAGCAGTCACGGAACGTCACCTCATAGTCCATAGGCGCTCGGCAAGCGGCAGGGCGATGGCGCCAGTGATGGTGATCGCCTCGCCAGCCTCGAGCACGCTGTGAATGCGAGGCAATCCTCACTTCGACGACGATACCGCTTGAGCTGGTACAAAGGGTTTGGAGAAAAA
>DASZLP010000071.1:0-4357 GCA_035552355.1 Bryobacteraceae bacterium
TCCTTCCGCAGATTCGTGACGGATGTGTCGCACACCTTTCAGATTTACCAGAACCACCTTTCACCGGTGACCAGGGACATCAATGGGCCGGACGAATGTTTCGGCTCCAAAAGCAGTGCTGACAGCGGTACGGAACCCGGATGCCCGCCAGTGATTCCGCCGCCGGGTCCGACGCGCAATTATGAAGGCAGCTTTCAGCTCCGGTTTTTTCTCAGTGAGTCGATCATCCCCGCGGGCCATGTGGAACCGTTTTACTTCCAGCGGACACTTGGCGGGTCGGACATCAATGGGAACGCCATGCTCGGGAGCTTTCAGGATTATCGTTTCCGCGCGCCCAACGTAATGCTGTTCCGCGCCGCGTTCGAACACTCTGTCTATAAGTGGCCGCTTGGAGTCGCACTTATGGTGGATGAGGGCAAGGTCGGGCTCGTGCGCAGCGATATCGACTTCTCACATCTGCAGCACAGCTATTCAGCCGGACTTACGCTGCACGCCGGCGGCTTCCCGATGGTCTACCTGATGTTTTCGTGGGGTGGCCACGAAGGAACGCACACGACGGCGACGGCGAATACGTCACTGCTCGGCGGTGGGTCGCGCCCGTCGCTCTATTAATGCGCCTGACAGATAATCAGGGTTGATCTCCACCTCAGCCCATTCTTCATGCCGCGCGTCGCAGTAATCGGGGGCGGACTGGCGGGTCTTGCCTCCGCCGCTGCTCTCGGCAGCGCGGGATTCGAAGTCGAAATCCTCGAAGCGCGCAACTTCCTGGGGGGACGCGCCACGTCCTGGCCGGCATCAGGCGAAGATGCCGAGTTGATTGACAACTGCCAGCACGTGCTGCTGCGCTGTTGCGTCAATCTGCTGGATCTCTACCGGCGGCTGGGCGTTCAGGATAAGATCCGCTTCCACCGCGAGTTTCATTTCATCGAGCCTGGCGGGAGGGTTTCGACGCTCAAGCGTGGCATGCTGCCGGCCCCCGCGCACTTCCTGGGATCGTTTCTCGGGCTGAATTTCCTGGGGATCGCCGACAAGATCGCCATTGCGCGCGCCATCAACGCGATTCCGCGCGAGCGCCGCACCCGCACTGACCTCGACCGCATCAGCATGCTCGAGTGGTTGCGCCAGAAGCGGCAAACGGAGCCTGCGATCGAACGCTATTGGCGACAGGTTCTGGTGAGCGCAGTCAACGAAGAACTCGACCGCATGGCCGCGGCGCATGGGTTTCAGGTGTTCTGGCTGGGCATGATCGCCCGCGCGGACTCCTACGAAATGGGGATTCCGGCCGTCCCGCTGCGCGAGTTGTACGACGAGCATTCGCTGGCGCGCGCGGGCGCGATCCGGATCGCGCATCGATCGGCCGTGACCGCAATGGAAAAGGAGGGCGCGCGCGTTTTATCCCTGCGGACAGGCGCTTCGGCAACAGAGGCGGACTTCTATATTTCCGCCATTCCGTTCGAGCGGCTGCAACCGCTGGTGCCGGATCTCGGTATCGACTGGCCGGCGTTCGAGCATTCGCCAATCACTGGAATCCATTTGTGGTTCGACCGCGCCGTCACTTCCCTGCCCCACGCAACGCTGCTCGACCGCACGATTCAGTGGATGTTCAACAAGTCCGAAGGCCGCTACATCCAGGCCGTGGTGAGCGCGTCGCGAAGTCTGCTCGAAATGCCGCGCAACGAGATTATCGATCTCGCGGTAAGGGAACTGGCGGAGTTCTTTCCTATCGTCCGGGAAGCGCGTGTGGAGAAGGCGCAGGTCATCAAGGAAGTGCGCGCGACTTTTTCCGCAAAGCCCGGCCTCGAGTCGCTGCGTCCACTGACGCGCACGCGTTGGAGCAACTTCTTCCTGGCGGGCGACTGGACGCGATCCGGCTGGCCGGCCACGATGGAAGGCGCTGTGCGCAGCGGTTATATCGCCGCCGAAGCCGTGACCGAAGCGGCCGGCAAACCGACGCGGTTTCTGCTCACCGATGTCGCATAATGGAGCCATGCGCAAGCTTGTTATAGCGTGCCTGCTGACGCTTTCCGCGCCGCTGTTCGGCGCGGGGACCCGTCTGACCGTGCAGGTGAATTCGATGGATACCGGGAAACCAATCGATCGGGCGAGTGTCATCATCCGGTTTCGTCACGGATTAAATCCCGTGAAGATGAAAAAGATCATCACCAGTTGGGAAACCAAAACCGGACAGCAGGGCACGGCGACCATACCCGAGATCCCGATGGGTGAAGTCACGATCCAGATCATCGCGCAGAACTATCAGACGTTCGGCGATGTTTACGAGCTGACGATGCCCGAGCAGACGATCGCGATCAAACTGAATCCCCCGCAGGCGCAATATTCGGAAGACGCGAAACCGAAAAAGTAAAACTCTTTAGAACCCGCGCACACGCCGCACAATCCCGTCCGGCAGCACCGGGACATTGAAGTTGATCAGCAGGCCCGCCTTCCAGCCGCACAGCCGCAGGTAAGTCAAAACCGGGCTTCATGCACCGGAGAAAAACGATCCACCGCCTTCACTTCCACAGGACAACTTCCGCTACAAGCAGGTCCATGCGATATCCGCAATCCAACTTCAGTCCCTTGTAAGAAAGCCGCAGAGGCAGCTCCATCCGAAAGGCCAGCTTCCGGGCTGAGAGTTCATAACATAATCATTGATTCGCATTTCTCCGCGTCTCCGCGCCTCTGCGTTAAAATCAGGTGGCTCTAAACGCAGAGACGCAGAGGCGCAGAGAACCCCCTCACTCGTAATATGCCGGCGACTTCTTCAGCAACGCAAACGTCGCCAGATCATGCTCGATCCACAACCGCGCCCCGCTCTGCTTGAGAAACGCCTCGATCTTCTCGCGCGAAACCGCCGACTGCTCCTTGTCGAATTCGAAGCTCGGGAAGCGGTGCATCGTGATCTCCTGCGGTAAATGGTAAAGATCGCCCGCGATCAGAATCGGGCCCGATTCCTTCAGCTTCACAAACAGCACCTGATGCCCGGGCGTATGGCCGGGGGCGTACTTGATCACGACCGTACCGTCGCCGAACACGTCATAGTCCTTATCGGTCAGGATCGTCGTCTTCGCGTCCTTCAGCTTGTCGAAGAAATTGGACTGCACCGGCCCGCCGCGCCCACGGCCCGGACCCGGCGGCGGAGGCGGCGCGAACATGGCGTCGCGCTCAGCCTGATGCACCAGCCACGTGGACCCCGCGTAATCGTTGGCATTCGCGGTGTGATCGGAGTGCATGTGGGACAAGCCGAGGTACGTAATGTCTTTCGGCGTGTACCCGATTTCAGCAAGCGAAGACTTGAGCGTCTTCGTGACGGTAGAGATTCCCTGGGTGGTGGGAACCTGCGCGTCGGGAATGACGCCTGTATCCCATAACAATGTTCCTTTTGGATGCACGATGAGATAGCAGGGCACAGCGAACGGCTGCTTCTCGCCGATCTCTTCTTTCGTGAAGCCAAAGAGCTGCGGCCCACTCATCGTAAGCAGTCCGCAATCGATCACGTAGAGGCGCGGCGTTTTCGGAGGCTTTGGCTTTGTCTGAGCGGCGGCGATACCTGCATCAAGAAAAGCGGCGAGCAGGAAAAAGAGAGCGATGCGTTTCATAGGAAGCTCTCTGTATTCTAAGCTTTCAGCGGTTAGCCGTCCGCATTCAGCCATGAAGTGCGCGCCAGTCGGCGCGCACTATTAATCGGTTGACTGCTGATCGCTGAGAGCTGACGGCTGTTTCCTATTCCATGCGCAGCGTCTCCGCCGGGTCGACCAATGATGCGCGCCGCGCCGGCAGATAGCTTGCCAGCATCACCGCAAGTCCGAGCACGAGCGGCACCGCAACGTAAGTCGTCGGATCGAGCGGGCTCACACCGAACAGCAGCGACTTCAACAGCCGCGTGACGCCCACGGATGCCGCGAGGCCAATAACAGCGCCCACCCCGAACAGCAGCGCCCCATGCCGCACGAACATACTTCTCAATTCCCCGCGCGCGGCGCCAAGCGCCAGACGGATGCCGATCTCACGCCTCCGCTGCGACACCGCATAGGAAATCACGCCGTAGATGCCGATGATCCCCAGCAGCAGCGCCATACCACCCGCGATCACGAGCATCACGACCGTGAACGAGGTGCGCGCCAGCGAGCGGCCGTACACAACCTGCATGGTCTGCAATGCTGCTGTCGGCAGGCTTTTGTTCACCGACCAGACTGCCTGGCGCACTTCCGCGAGAAAACCCGCGGTGCCCGCACGATCGCTCCGCGCGACGAAGGTTACCGCGCGCGTCACTCCCGGTCCGAAAGTATTGCTGCCGAGCGGCGGCCAGTACGCGATAGCCGGTGGCTTGTCGTTGACGCCATTTTCATAAACATCC
>DASZLP010000072.1:0-1610 GCA_035552355.1 Bryobacteraceae bacterium
TACAGGCACGGACCGCATCAGGTCCGGACCCTGATCGGTTCCCCGCGCCAGCGTTCCATGGCAGTTGATGCAGTACTGAAGATACAGCGCGCGGCCTCGCTGCGCCGCGTCCGGGTCCACTTTCTGCCGGTTCGCCGGCCCGGCCTGGCCGTACAGCAAAACGCAGCTCGCCCAGAAAAGCGCAACAAGCGTCAGGCCCCTGCTAGACATCGCAGATCCCGATCGCTCTTTCCAGAGTGGCAATCGGATCGTGCCCGGGCGCCGGCGAATACTCATGCGAGATAAAGCCCACGAAATTCAGGTCGGCGATCGCCTGCGCGATGAAGCGGTAGTTCAGCTCCTGCGTTTCGTCGATGTCGTGCCGCCCCGGATTTCCGCCCGTGTGAAAGTGCGCGAGCCACTGGATATTGTCGCGAATGTTGCGCACGATATCGCCATCCATGATCTGCGCGTGATAGATATCGAACAGAATCTTCACGCGGGGCGAGTTCACGCGTTTCATGACGTCGAGGCCCCATGCGATGTGGTCAAACATGTAGTCCTTGTGGTTGACCTTGCTGTTCAGATATTCCATGCAGATCGTGACGCCCTTGTCTTCGGCGCGGGCTTTGACGCGATTCAGAAAGGCGACGCAGTTGTCGCCGCCCTCCGCGTCGGCCATGCCCTTGCGGTTGCCGGAGAACGTGATCACGTTCGGCACCCCGTTGGCAGCGGACTCGTCGATCGCAGCCGCAAGCGACTTTTCCAGACGATCGTGATTCTCTCTGCGGTTCAGCGCGTCGGGAATCGAGCCGCCGGGTCCGGGCGGATACATCGACGGTACGAGCCCGTACTTTTTCAATAGTGGCCAGTCGGCCGGGCCGATCAGGTCGAATCCTTTGATGCCGAGCCGCGCGGCGTTCCGGCAGCAGTCTTCGAGACTCATCTCGCGCGCGAAGACGCCGCGCGTTATGCCTTGTTTAATGCGGCCCTTTCGCTGGACAGGCTGTCCGGATTGCGCGAGGAGCGCGGCCGGGGCGAGGCTCAATGCCGGTACGAAATCTCTGCGACGCATGCGGTCTTCCTTCCTCCAGGGATGGATCGACCTCCAGCTTATTCCAGTTCAGGCCCGGGCGGACACCGTCAGATGCCTTCACCTTCGAGGAGCTGTTCCTCGTGGCCGATGAGAATGCCGCGGCGCTCGAGAATGCCGATGGCCTCGTGAGTGGCGAGGCGGCGCGCGTCGATAGAAGCCGCAGGCGCTGACCCGGTAACGATCAGAATTATGCCCGCCGCCGCGGCCAAAGCGATAGCGGCGGCATCCGCTTCGGATACGACAGCGACCAGCGCGCCGCGTTCGAACAACTCGCGCTCCAGCAGGAGAGCCGCTTCGGAATCGTCCACCGCCACCACCGCCGCCCGGTTGCCGAAGCGCGTGGCGCGTTCGGACGCGGTGACCTGTCCGCGCGTCTCCTCTTTGCCTTCGACGTCGACGATCATGCCCGCGCCGAGCGTGTCGTTCGACAGCGGATCGATCACGATGAACGCACCCGTCGTGCGGTTGGTCTTGTACGGATCGAAAAACAGCGGGCGATGCGTCTCGACCGAGACCTCGCCGATTTCGTTCAGCT
>DASZLP010000073.1:0-16283 GCA_035552355.1 Bryobacteraceae bacterium
ACGATCAACGTTATTTCCAATTACACCTGGTCGCACTGCATCGGTCTGGCGAACAACGGGACCACCACGCCGAATCCCGGCTACAACTACGTCCATCTCAACGATCGTTCGCTCGACATGGGTAACTGCTCGCAGGATCGCCGCAACGTTTTCAATCTGACGGTTGTCGCCCGGACTCCACGGCTCAGCCGAAAGGCGATGAACCTGATCGTCTCGGGATGGCAGGTCTCGGCGATATATCGCTACTCTTCGGGCGCGCCGCTCACGATCAGCTCGGGGCTCGACCAGGCGTTGGTCGGATTTAACGGAGCGAACCCCGGCGGCGAACGTCCGAATCAGATCTCCGGCGTCACGGCGTCGAGCTATCAGGGTTCTGCGTGCGCCAATCTCGCTCCCTGTGTTTCGTGGCTGAGCTCCGCGGCCTTTGCGCAACCGGCGCTCGGCACGCTGGGGAACATGGGCGTTTATAACGTGCTCGGCCCGAAGTTCTTCCAGTTCGATATGTCACTGGTGCGCGAGTTTCGCGTGCGGGAAGGCGAGAGTCTGCAGTTCCGCGTCGACGCTTTCAATGTGCTCAATAACGTGCGCTTCAACAATCCCGGCGTCTCGCTCAGCGCGGCCAGCACGTTTGGGGAAATTACGAGCGCGCTGGATCCCAGGATTCTGCAGCTCGCGATGAAGTTCACGTTTTAGACCACAAGCGCCGGCACGATTGCCGAGCCGGCTCCCCTGAAGGGGATGACCGGGCCGGCGGACTGAGAATCCGCGCCACAGCGCATCGCGGCGCTTGCTCAAACCACGCGGCGGCGGGTTGTCGATTCAATATCGCGGAAGCGCATGTTCCGGGAAATCTGGCGCGCCGCTTCGATCAGGCGGTCCGCCAGTGCGTCCGTGTCGCGCCACGCGGCCTCACCGGGACCGCCGGTGAGTGATACCGCCGCCCGCGTCTTTCCATCCGCGCCGCAGATCGGCGCCGCCACGGACCAAAAGCCGACGTAATGCTCGTCCTGCACGGTGGCGAAGCCGCGCTCGCGCACGCGCTCGAGCTCTCTTGTGAGCTGACCCGCCGAGACAATGGTCCGCGCCGTGACTTTGGATAGACCCTGCTCGTCGAGCGTCTTCTTCAGTTGTGGCGGGTCAAGGCCGGCGAGAAGCACTTTGCCAAGACCTGTTGTGTGCGCGGGCAGATCGACCCCGATATCGCGCAGCTCTTTGGGAAGCGGAATGCTGCCGCTCATGTATTCGGGACTCTCGACACGGTCCACCAGCAACACCCGGCCGCCTTCCAGAACGCCGATGTTCGCCGCGAGGTGTGTCTCTTCGGTGAGCTGATGGAGGACGGGCTCCGCAAACGGACGGAAGCCCATGCGCCGCAGCGCCGCGTGCGCGAGAATCAGCGTCTTCGGGCCGACCGTGTATCGCCCATCGAGTCCGCGGCTCAGATAATGTTGACGGGTGAGCCGCGCCAGCACGTAGGAACAACTGCTGCTCGGAATCCCGAGTTTGCGGCTCAGCTCGCCGTGCGAGTAGCCGTCGGGACGGTGGGCAACGGTTTCAAGCAGCAGCAGGGCGCGCTCGAGCGAATTGGTTGGTGAGTCCACGACGTTCCAGCCATGTTTTATCACGTCGTGGCATGTAATTGCCTCGATTAAGGGAACCCGGTGGCCCCTCGCGTCGTAGAATCCACGAAGGAGACTTGACTATGAAGCCGGCGCTGCTGACCGCGCTCCTCGCAGGCGCGGTGTTCGGGCAGAACGTTGACAACTCCGCAGGATTCGATTCCGCCGACGTTCATGTGAGTTCGCCGGTCGCCAACCCAACCGTGCGTGGCGGCTTTCTGCGCGGCAGGCGGTATGAACTCCGCACCGCCACAATGGCCGATATGATCGGCTTCGCGTTCGACCTCGACCCGGAGAGGGTTCAGGGCGGCCCGAGCTGGCTCGACTGGGACCGCTTCGACGTGCTCGCGAAGGCGCCCCTTTCGACAAAACCGCAAACGCTCGGCGTGATGCTGCGGAATCTGCTTGCCGACCGTTTCAAACTGGCGGCCCACAAAGATACAAAGCTGATGCCGGCCTTTGTTCTGACGGCAGGCAAAGGCAAATCGAAAATGAAGGCGGCGGGCGGCGGGGGGCAGCCGGGTTGTGAGAATGTCCAGCAGAAAGCGGAACCGGGTGTGGTGCCGTTGCAGGGGATGTCCTGCCATGACATGACCATGGCGACGTTCGTCGACTTTCTGTTTGGATATGGCGGCGGCACATATCTCACTGACCCGGTTGTGGACCAAACCGGACTCGAAGGCGCGTGGGATTTCGAGCTCAAGTGGACGCCGCGGAACCGGCTTGCGCAGGCCGGCGCCGATGGGGTCAGTCTTTTCGATGCCGTCGATAAGCAGCTTGGGCTGAAGCTGGAGGCGAAGAAGGCTCCGCTGCCTGTCGTCGTCGTCGACAACGTGAATGAGGCGCCGACTCCCAACGAGCCCGGAGTCGCGGCAAAGATTCCGCCTCCGCCGCCAACCGAGTTCGAGGTCGCCACAATCAAGCTGACCGCGCCGGGAGCGCCGCCAGGACAGAATGGCCGTATCCAAAATGGCCGCCTCGATCTGCAGAACTCTACTTTGAAGCAACTCATTCAGGTCGCGTGGGACTTTGGCAACAACGACGAAATGATCGCCGGCCTTCCGAAATCCGCCGACTCGATCCACTACGATGTTGCCGCGAAGGTTGCCACCATGGGAGCGACGAGAGCTGAGGATATCGATGTCGATGCGCTGCGGCTGATGCTGCGCGCCCTGCTGGAGGAGCGCTTCGGGCTGAAGACGCACATGGAAGACCGGCCGGTGAGCGCTTACACAATGATCGCCACGAAGCAGTTGAAACTGCAGAAGGCGGATCCGCAGAATCGGACCAACTGCAAGGCCGGGGCGGGGACCAACCCCATGCTGAATCGGCTTATCACATGCACCAACATGACCACAACTCAGTTCGCTGGCATTCTGCAGACCCTCGCCGGCGGCTACGTGCGAGCTCCGATCAAAGATGCCACGGGAATCGAAGGGCGCTGGGATTTCAGTGTCAACTTCAGCGGTGTGGGTCTGCTTCCGGGCGCGCGGTTCGATCCGAATGCGTCCACCGGATTATCGGATCCAAATGGATCGCTCTCGCTGCCCGAAGCGATGCAGAAGCAACTCGGGCTGAAGCTCGAGATGGGAAAGCGTCCGCTGCCGGTGCTGGTGGTGGATCGCGTGGAAGAGAAGCCGGCGGAGAATTGAATGCATTCTATGCATAGCATGTTATGCTATGCATGTGGATAAGATATCGGAGGCTGACAAGATCCGCCAGTTTTCCTATAAGCAATATGTGGCTCCTGCGCGCGCAAGAGGTGATTCTTCGTTCGTACTGGTGGCGGGGGACGTTCATAAGGACATGCACCTCCGGAATCGTGTCCCGTCAGTGTGCCAGGCCTTGAAATCGGGGAAATTTCTGGATGAGAACGGCCTTGTCCTCGAAAGGCTCGAAGGCCCCCCATCCGGCCAGGGCACAAGGGTCCGCTATACCTATCGATTCCGAAATTCAGACAACTCTCAGGCCGCGCAACGCCGGTGGCCGTTAATCGAATTGCGCGGAGTTGCCCGGGAAGTGTTCAAGGACCTCGGAGGAGGTGAAGAATTCCTCCGAAAAGAGCGCGCCCAATTTTCTGCGTTACCCGAGCGCCGGGAATCGTGAGCCGCGTTTATTGGGATTCGATGCTGTTCGTGTATTGGTTTGAGGACAATCCCCTATATGCGAAGCGAATCGATCAAATCCAAACCCGAATGGCAGAGCGCGGCGACATACTGTGCACCAGCGTGTTCACCATTGGCGAAGTGCTGACCGGGCTCTACCGGCAGGCGGCGGCGGAAATCGCTACTCAAATTCGGGAGGCATTTCGATCGCCGCAAATTGAGTTGATCCCCTTTAGCGAGGCAACCGCGGAATCTTATGCAAGGATTCGCGGCACCCATCGCGTTTCGCCCGCTGATGCCATCCACCTTGCCAGCGCGGCGGAAGCGGCGATCGACCTTCTTCTGACTAACGATCGTTCTCTGCAAAAACTGGTCATTCCCGGCATTCAGTTCATCGCGGGTCTTGACGTCAGTGTGTTGTGAGATCCGAAGGCGATAAGATAATCCGGAACGATTCCCGCAGCCCAGGCCGACAAATGACTTTCTCGAAACCCACCGCTCTGCTCTTATGCACGCTGAACGAAGCCGCGTACACTTTTGCGACAACGGGACATTGCCAGCTTCCCGAGGGCTTCACGCCCCCCGTGGCGATCCGGATGCCGCCGGCCGACCGGCCGTTTTTTCTTCGCGACGATCCTCTGGATATCTGGGGCTACGCGACCAGCCTGAACGGCACGACGCACATCGTGTTTCGCGGCACGCAGTTCACCAGCGCGATCGACTTCGCGCAGGAATGGTGCGAGGACGCGCTCTCGCTGCCGCTGAAGCCCTTCGGCGCGGGCCACGTGCACCTGGGTTTTTACGGCGCATATGAGGCGCTGCGAGAGCCGGCCATTAGCGCCGCCGCCGCAACCGGTGCGCCGGCAAACAATGGGCGTGTCATTACCGGCCACTCCCTGGGCGCCGCGCTGGCGACCCTTTGCTGGGCCGATCTGGGCGGCGATCTGATGAGTTTCGCCAGCCCGCGCGTGGGCGATTCCGCATTTGGAACCGCGCTGTGGGATGGCCAGACGGTTCGGATCATCAACGCGCCCGATATCGTGCCGGACGTGCCGACAGATCCGCCGTTCCGCCACGGCGGCTTCGAGCAAAAAGTGCAGGGCCCGGGATCGGTGCTCGACCGCGTCACCGCGCACGCGTTGTCGTCTTATGCGATCGGGTTGTCGCATTTGTAGCTCTCAGAGATCCGCTATCGGCTGGTGACGATGCCTGGCTTCTGCGTCAGCGGCGCGGCTATGCTTTCGAGCGGTTGCCTCTCCGCGGCGACGCCGATCAGCAACTCCGCGATAGCCGCCACGATCATCAGCGCGGCCGCGGATGAATACCCTTCGAAAAGAACCTCTCGCGACCCGGTGGCGATCAGTTTGGCGAATAACGCGGGCGCGCCGACGCCGCCAACCAGCGTGCCCGCCGCGAAGAAGAACGCGATCGCCAGCCCGCGGATTTCGAGCGGAAAAATTTCGCTCACCGTCAGGTACGCTGAGCTCGCCGCCGCCGACGCCACGAAGAAAATCGCGGACCACGCCATCGTCTGCGTCGTTGCCGACAGCATTCCCTGTGCGAACATCCATCCGGTGATGAGCAGCAGAATTCCCGCGCCGGCATAGGTGGCCGCGATCATCGGTTTGCGCCCGAAGGTATCGAAAAACCTTCCGATCACGAGCGGCCCGAGGAAATTCCCCAGCGCGAACGGGAGCAGATAATAGCCGATGTTTCCCGCGGGCGTTCCGTAGTAACGCATCAGCACGAGTCCGTAGGTGAAGAAGATCGCGTTGTAGAAGAAGGCCTGCGCTGCCATAAGAATGAGCCCGAGAATCGAGCGGCTGCGATGGTCGTGCGCCATTGCGTGCCAGATCTCGGGCCAGGGAGTGTGGCTGCGCGCGGCGAAGCGCACGCGGCCTTCCGCGGGTTCGAGCGAGTATCCGCCGGCGGTGACTTCGGACTCGACTTGTCTGAGAACGTCTTCCGCCTCGGCCGCGCGGCCATGCGTCAGCAGCCACCGCGGACTCTCCGGTATGTGGCGGCGCACGAAGAGAATGGCGAGCCCGAGCGCCGCGCCGATTCCGAAAGCCAGCCGCCATCCCACGTTCGCCGCGAACCAGCGGCCGTTCAGGAAAACAATCGAGGCGATGGAGCCAGCGGCCGCGCCGATCCAGAATGTGGCGTTGATGATGAGGTCGACATGCCCGCGTACGCGCGCCGGAATCAGCTCGTCGATTGCGGAGTTGATCGCCGCATACTCGCCGCCGATGCCGGCCCCCGTGAGCGCGCGGAATGTAACGAAGCTTGCGAAATTCCACGAGAGGGCCGTGAGACCCGTGGCCGTGAGGTAGAGCGAAAGCGTGAGGAAGAACAGCTTTCGCCGGCCGAGCCGGTCAGTCGCGTGTCCGAACAGGAGCGCGCCGACCACGGCCCCCGCGAGGTAGGCAGTCGCGCTGGCGCCGATCTGCGCTTCGCTCAGCGCGAGGCTTTGCGGGCTTTGGAGCATTCCCGCGAGCGAGCCCGCCAGGGTGACTTCGAGTCCGTCGAGCAACCACGTGATTCCGAGACCCGTGACGATCAGCCAATGCCAGCGGCTCCATGGCAGGCGGTCGAGGCGTGCGGGAATGTCCGTTTCGATCCAACTGGATGTTACGGGCGACATCGATTCGGAAACTGCGGGCATGTGAGTTGCCGAAGTTCAGCGCCATTGAGGTAAACCCCTTATGAATCTTCGATGGCGGGAAGGCATCCCATAGGAATATGAACGCAACGGCGGAGTTCGTGATCCGGCACGGATACGCCGTCCTGTTCTTCTGGATACTCGCGGAGCAAGGGGCGCTGCCGATCCCATCGGTTCCGTTATTGCTTGTTTGCGGGGCACTGACGAAATCGGGGCGATTGAGCGCCGTGATAATCCTGCTCCTCGGCATTGCAGCCTGTGCCATCGCGGACTCCGTCTGGTTCGAGCTTGGCCGCAGACGTGGCTCGAAAATTCTCGGGCTCCTCTGCCGCCTTGCCATCGAGCCGGATTCCTGCGTGCGCCAGACCGAGAACGGTTTTGTGAAGTACGGCCCGCGCTTCCTGCTGATCTCGAAGTTTGTGCCGGGTATCAATGCGCTTGCGGCGCCGCTGGCGGGTACCGCGCGCGTCCGCTGGTCGTCGTTTCTGGTGTTCGACAGTCTGGGCGCGGCGTTTTTCATCGGAGCATGGACAACCGCCGGCTATTTGCTGAGTGAGCAGCTCGAAATTGTCGGGGATGTGGTCGGGCGCGCGGGCTTCCGGTTGTTCCTCGCGATCGTGATTGTGGTCGGGGGATGGATTGGATGGAAGTATTTTCAGCGGCGCCGATTCTTCCGCAAGCTTGCGGTGGCGCGGATTTTCCCCGAGGAGTTGCAGTCGATGCTCGACGCCGGCAGGGAAGTTGCGGTCATCGATGTTCGCGGCGGACTCGTGCTGTATACTCCGCCGATTCCGGGCACGCTGCGAATTCCGCTGAGTGAAATGGCCGAGCGGCACAAGGAAGTCCCGCGGGATCGCGACGTGGTGCTTTTTTGCTCGTGTCCGAACGAGGCCTCGGCAGCACGCGCGGCGCTGATTTTAAGGAAGCACGGGATCACCCGCGTGAGACCACTGGTGGGTGGAGCGGACGCGTGGAGCGCGCTCGCGGTGATGGGGAGATAATCACGCCTACGGGTGCGCGGTGTGAGCCCGGTCCTTTTCGTTCTCGCCGCAGACGTATTCGATGATGTCGCTGTCGGCCAGCAGATTCAGTTGAGTCCTGAAGCCGAACGGGCGCGTGTAATATTTCGAGTCTTCGATATTGACCGTGAGATCCATGTGTCCGAAATCGCGGCGGCGATAGCTTTCGGTGATGCGCATCGCCTCGCTGCGCGGGTGTCCGGAACCGTCGAGCCAGCTATCCTCCGTGAAGCCCGTGGTTTCGACGACGAGGGTGTCGCCCTGCCATTTCGCCACCGAGTAGCCCGACCACGAAGGCTGAGGGTCCGCCGGAAGGCCGCGTCCATCCAGGTAAATCTGACGCGGCGGATCGCCGGACTCGGGCAGCATTACAATCTCACGCGGCGTCTGAATGATCTTGAATGCATAGATAAACAGGCCGCCGGGAATACCTGCCGGCAGACAGCGCGAGGTGGGGCCGGGCAGGCTGGCGCGGCGCTTCAGAATCGCCATGCTTTCGGGCCGGAGCGGTTCCTGATCGGGTTTGAGACCCCAGAATACGCTCAGATAGTACTTGCCGACGTCGTTGATATCGACCTGCAGATTCGCGAAATCGCTTCCGAGGACACTCGCTATTTCGCTGACCGGAGATCTTTCGGCCTGCCAGACACCGGAAAGGTCGGGCTTGCCGTTTGTGAGCGGCGCGCGGCCGGTGAGGTCCGGTTTGCCATTCCTTCGCGGCGTTTGCGAATCCCGATAGTCAACCCCTTGAGCCGCGATGGGAAGCGTCACGGTGACCAACAGGATCAGCGGTCTGCGCATGGGCTTAATACTTCGGAACGCTCGGGTCGACCTTATCGCTCCAGGCGGTGATGCCGCCCTTCATGTTGCGCGCGTTCTTAAACCCAGCCTGCCTGAGGAAGTCTACCGCCTTGCCGCTGCGCACACCGCTCTTGCAGTGGGCGATCAGCTCGGCGTCCGGGTCGAGCTCGCCCACACGCTTCGGCAGATCGCCCAGTGGGATCAGAGTCGTTCCGGGAATCCGGCAGATCTGGTATTCGTGCGGTTCGCGCACGTCGATGAACTGAAACTTCTCGCCGCGATCGAGCCGGGCTTTCACTTCCGTCGGTTCTATATCGCCGGACGCCGCAACGGGCTCCGCCGGACCTTCCTGATGCGGCACGCCGCAGAACTGCACGTAGTCAATGAGCGCGGTGACGGACGGATGATCGCCGCAAACCGGGCACTCCGGATTCTTCCGCAGCTTCAATTCGCGGAACTTCATATTGAGCGCGTCGTAAAGCATGAGTCGCCCGACGAGCGGCTGGCCGATGCCGAGAATCAACTTTACGGTTTCGGTGGCCTGAATAAGCCCGATCACGCCGGGCAGGATTCCGAGTACTCCGCCCTCCGCGCAACTGGGGACGAGGCCCGGCGGAGGCGGCTCCGGATAGAGGCAGCGATAGCAGGGTCCGCCTTCGTAGGCGAACACCGTGGCCTGGCCTTCAAAACGGAAGATGGAGCCGTACACGTTCGGCTTCTTTAGCAGCACGCACGCGTCGTTCACGAGATAGCGCGTCGGGAAGTTGTCGGTGCCGTCGACGATGATGTCGTAGTCCTTGAAAATCTCCATCGCGTTGTCGCTGGAGAGCGCGGTTTCATGTCCGACCAGCTCGACATAAGGGTTGATGTCGGCCATCGTTTCGAATGCCGATTCGATCTTGCGCTTGCCGACGTCGCTTGTGCCGTGGATGATCTGCCGCTGCAGATTCGTGAAATCGACGACGTCGAAATCGACAAGGCCGATTTTCCCGATGCCGGCGGCTGCGAGATACATGCCGAGGGGCGCGCCGAGTCCGCCGGCGCCGACCAGCAGCACGCTGGCTTTCTTCAGTTTGAGCTGGCCCTCCATGCCGACTTCCGGCATGATGAGGTGGCGGCTGTAGCGGAGGATTTCATCCTTCGAGAGAGACACTTCAGGCACGGTCAGCACCTTCCTGATCATGGGCTACAAGTGCCGGCACGGCGGGCACGAGTGCCCGCGCCACGGCGCCGCCGGCGATGCTCGGAACGATCGAAATGGTGTCGCCGTCGGCGAGCGGGCTCGCTTCCTTGTTCATATAACGGATGTCTTCGTCGTTGAGGTACACGTTCACGAAGCTGCGCAGCTTGCCTTCGTCGGTGTAGAGATTTTTCCTGAGGTCCGGGAATTGGGTGGTGAGCGCGCTGAGCGCTTCGCCCACGGTCTTGCCGGTGACTTCGACGGTGTCCCGCTTGCCGGCGAATTGCCGCAGCGGGGTCGGGATCAGGATTCGGGCCATATCAGTTCCTCTTTCTCTGCCTGTGTCTGCTCCGCGTTGGGGAGCCAGCTGTTGGCGTGGTCGAAGCGCCCCTGCTGAATCGAAAGGACGACGAACGAATACCACGGACAGGAATTCTTCAAATCCGTTTCTGAAAAATACGCGCCGCAATCGGGATGCGAATGGTAAATGCCGATCAGGTCGAGCTTGCGCTCGCGCGCTTCGCGATCGGCGCGCAGCAGGTCTTCCGGACGCAACTCGTAGCGCGCCGCCTGCGATCCGGCGTGCGCATTGTCGAGCACGAGCGCATGACTGACGGTCTTGGTGTCGCCATCGATTGTGCCGATCATGGCGCCGCAGCACTCGTTGGGATAGATGGCCTGCGCGTGGTTCACCATTTCGCGCCAGGGGCCGCGGTCAATTTTGATCATCAGTCTTCATCCCAGAAGTGTTCGCTCAGGTACTTGTCGGCGCTGTCGCACAGGATCGTGGCGATTACGCCCGACTTGCCCTGCGCCTGCAACTCCTTCGCGATCGTCAGCGCCGCGACCACGTTGCCCGCGCCCGAGATTCCAACCAGCAGGCCTTCCTCGCGCGCGAGTCGCTTGACCATCTTATGGCAGTCCTCTGTTTCGATCCAGAGATTGCGGTCGGCGAGTTTTTCGTCGTAGATCGCGGGCACGATTGCCGTCGGCATGTGCTTGGTACCTTCGATGCCGTGGAAGCCGGCCGAGGGCTGCGCGGAGATGCACTGGACGTGAGGAAGCTCTTTCCGAAGGCGGCGGGACGTGCCCATGAACGTGCCGCTTGTGCCGAGCAGCGCGACGAAGTGCGTGACGCGGCCGTCCGTCTGGGCGATGATTTCAGGCCCGGTGGTTTCGTAGTGCGCGCGCCAGTTGTTGTCGTTGCTGTACTGGTCGGGGTAGAAGTATCCAGCCGGGTCGGACTCGTAGAGTTTGCGCACTTCGCGTATCGCGCCATCGGAGCCCTCATCCGCGGGCGTCAGGACGAGCTCGGCGCCATAAGCCTTCAGGATGCGCTTGCGCTCGATCGAGGCGTTCATCGGCAGGCAGAGCTTTACTTTGTAACCGCGCGCCGCGCAGATCATCGCGTAGGCGATGCCGGTGTTGCCGCTTGTCGAATCGATCAGCGTCTTGCCCGGACCAAGTTTGCCCGCCCGCTCGCCTTCGAGGATCATGTTGAGCGCCGGCCGATCTTTCACTGATCCGCCGGGATTGAAGTATTCGGCCTTGGCATAGATTTCAATGTCGCGGAAATCTGCCGCGATTTTCTGCAAACGCAGAAGCGGTGTGTTGCCCACATTTCCGATCACATCGTGCGCGACCCGCGGCGCAAAGGCGACTGTATTCATTGGAAGAGGACTTTTTCCATCTTACAATTCAGGATTCAGCGGATGCGGCGAATGATTCAGGATCACGTGGCGCGGGCACTTGTGCCCGCCGCGCCCGGCGATCCCCTTGAGGGGTCCCGGCTCCGCACTCATGGGGCGCTTGTCATAGGCGGCAAACGATGCGCCGTCTGCTGATCCGGCCCGGCGCCATCGGCGATTTCATCGTCAGCCTGCCGGCCATGGAATCCCTCCGCGCCGATTACACCGAAGTATGGTGCGCGAGTCAAAACGTGCCGCTGGCCCGCTTCGCCGATTCGGCGCGGTCGATCGCCAGCGCCGGACTTGATCGGCTCGGCCTCCTTCCTGCCGACGACGTGGTCGAGCGCCTGCGCGGTTTCGATTCCGTGATCTCGTGGTACGGCACGCAGCGGGAGGACTTCCGCAACCTGGTCCAATCGCTCGGACTCCCGTTCCATTTCCTGCCTGCATTGCCCGATGGCGGCACGCACGCGGTCGATTTCTACAACGGCCAGGCGCGGAGTTTGGGGGCGAAGCCGTCGCGATTCCCGCGCATCGAAGGTCCGGCCGCGTTGCGCACATTCGCCGTCATTCACCCTTTCGCCAGCAGTCCGGCGAAGCGCGCGCCGATGGAGTGGTTCGAATCCGCCGCCCGCGCTCTCAGCGAAGCGATGCCCGTGCACTGGACCTGCGGACCCGAAGAGCATCTCCCCGGCGCGGTGCGAATCGACGATTTATACGAGTTCGCCTGCTGGCTTCATCAGGCGCGCATTTTCGTGGGAAACGACTCAGGAATCTCGCACCTGGCCGCCGCCGTGGGAACGCCGGTTCGGGCGTTCTTTCGTGCGACGGATCCGAAGGTCTGGGCGCCGCGCGGGCCTGCCGTCGACGCGTCGAGCTGGATCAGCGGGTCTCTGTGAAACGCCCCGCACTCGCCGATAATCAGGCAGAAGGGCGGGGAACCGTGATCCATGATCAAGCCGATGCCGTGCGCCGTGGTTGGCAGCTCGAACGTGCGCCGGGTCAGCACAGATTGCTCCGGCTGCAGCAGTGTGTTGAGCGGGGCTTCGGAGGGATGCGGAAGAGGATCGTACCTGCGCCACGAGGCATCGACGAGATAGACATCATTCGCGGCCAACTCCCGCTGCGAGACGCGCCGCGCACGGCTGAAGATCCGGAGTGTGACATCGAAAGCCACGGTTGACGATGTCGGCGTCCGCTCGACGTGTTCCACGGCGATGCACCAGTCGTCGCTGCATTGGGGATCTCCGGGATGCAGAATTACCGGCTTCGACGCCGCGGTGACTCCGTAGACGATCCCGACGTAAGCGGCGGCGCATACGAGCAGTCGCGTCGTTATCGCTGCCGCGCGCACAAAACGGCCACGGATCACGAGACCCGCCGCGACAACGAGCGAGGTGACTGCGCCAAGCGCGAGAACGATGAACAGCAGATCGAAGATTGTCACCAGTGTCCTCCGTGATCTGTGTCCTTGGTGGCGGCGCGAGCACAGCAGATGGCGAGATATCCGAACAGCAAAGCGGCCAGCGCGAACGCCACCACACGGAACCGGAAGAACCCGCCCATTAAAAAGCACTATAGCGTGTAGACTCTAATATGTAAAGTACTTTGTTCAATAGGAAAATTGCCACAAACACAGCGATACACTGGATCGCGCATGCAGCCCCGCCGCCTGCTTCCGCTGTTCGTACTTGCGCTCTCGCCCGCCCTCGCGCAACTCGCGCCTCCCAATCCTGCCGGAGTGACGCTCGGCCACATCCAGCTGACCGTGAAAGACGTCGAAATCCAGGCCCGATTCTGGACCGAGCGAATGGGCGGCGTGGCGGTGAAGAAAGACAGGATCCGATTCGCCGGCGTCTACATTGTCCTGCTGCAGGGAGATTCGGCCGGCCCACCCGCGGGCTCGATCGTCAACCATTTCGGACTCGTCTATAAAGACCTCGGCCTCTGGATGGCGAACTGGCGAGCCAACGGCGTAGAGATCGAGCAGACGGGGAATCCGATCCAGGGATACGTCCACGCACCTGACGGTGTGCGCGTCGAGTTCTTCGGCGATCCCTCGATCGACGCGCCGGTAAAGATGGACCACATCCACTTCTACCCAGCCGAAACCAGCGAGATCAAAGCCTGGTATGCGAAGGCTTTCGGGGGTCAGCCCGGCCAGCGTCCGCGTGTCTCGACGCCGGGGTGGATCGATTGCGACTTCTTCCCAGGTGCGAACTTCTCTTTTTCAAAGCAGGACACCAAAATGGCGCCGACGGCGGGGCGCTCGCTCGATCACATCGGTTTCGAAGTGAAGAATCTCGACGCGCTGGTAAAGAAGCTCAAAAGGCAGGGAATCAGGATTGACGAAGGCCCGAGGGAAGACGGCAATGCGAGGAGACTGAAAGTGGCGTGGCTGACCGACCCGTGGGGCACCCGCATCGAATTGACTGAGGGGCTGGAATTGCGGCGGAAGTGATGTTGGCGAACTAACCGGGAAATCTCAGCGTGCATTGAGGAGGCAAGCGTCGGCAAGAGTGCCGACGCGGCGGGCGGGAGCGCACGCAAGCCGGCGGCGATGGAAATTAAGACAAGTTCAAACGCACTACGACCCCACTCCTGCGAGTGAGGTCGGTGTGCGCCGCAATCGAATCGATTACGAGAAACTACTTCTTTTCTTCTTCGCGGCCCGTCTCGGAGGCGGAACCGGCGAACAGCCGCTTTCCGTCAGCGAGCTTCACGGTACGCGCGTTCGCGAGGTTGGAACCGTCTTTCGCGAGCGATCCCTGCACATTGATCACATCGCCCTCCTTCATGGAATTGCGCGTCCATCCCTGGCGCATCAGGCCGTTCGGACTGCCCAACTCAAACTCCCAGTTTGTTACGGCGCCCGATTTGTCGTCTTTCACGTCCAGGTAGAACCGCGCATGCGGGTTCATCCATTCGACCTTGGTGACAGTTCCCGTCAGGTCGCAGGGCTTCTTGTTGTCGTATTCCGCCGCGAAGGAATGATGGGCAAGCGCCGGCATCGCCGTCAGGCCCAAGGCGGCCGCCATAACACAAAGCAAAGTTGTCTTCATTCTAGAGGCTCCAATCTCAGGTAATTCAGATTTTCCGGTTTTCGTGATTCCGGGAAGAGACGTGGTATCTCTCCCTCGGTGAATCATATCACTTCAATAACGAATTTGGGAGGGCGCTCGTTACATTGTCGGAACATTCTCTGATATTTCTGTCGTACAGCGGATTTTCCGCCCGGCGTGCTACATTGAGAATGTCCGCGGAACACAAGCGGGCCGGTCGCCGCAATCAACTCCCCACTCGATTTTGGTACCTGGATGGCGAGCTCCCCGGCCTGCCCGAACCCGTCCACGGCCACATCATTTTTCGACTATAGACCAGCATGACTTATCAACCAGGCAGACACTTTCTCCAGATTCCGGGCCCCACGAACGTTCCCGACCGGGTGCTGCGGGCCATTGACCACCCGACAATCGACCATCGCGGTCCTGAATTCAGCGTCCTCGCCAAGGCCTGCCTCGAAGGCATGAAGACGGTATATCAGACGAAGGACCCCGTTATCATTTACACCGCGTCCGGCACCGGCGGCTGGGAGGCCGGGCTCGTCAACACTCTTAATCCCGGGGACAAAGTACTGGCGTCCGACACCGGCCAGTTCGCGGCTTTGTGGCACAAAATGGCGAAGCATCTCGGATTCGAGGTCGAGCTGATTCCGAGCGACTGGCGGCACGGCGTCGACGCCGCCGAGATCGGCCGCCGGCTGGAAGCCGACAAGGGCCACTCGATTAAAGCGGTGCTGGCGGTCCACAACGAAACCGCGACCGGCATTACCAGCGACATTGCGGCCGTCCGCCGCGCGATCGATGCCGCGAAACACCCGGCGCTGCTGATGGTGGATACGGTTTCCTCCATCGGCTCGATCGACTACCGGCACGGCGAATGGGGCGTCGACGTTTCGATCGGTGGTTCCCAGAAAGGCATGATGCTGCCGCCCGGCCTGAGCTTCAACGCGATCAGTCAGAAAGCCCTCGAAGCCAGCAAGACGTCTACGATGCCGAAGAGTTTCTGGCGCTGGGACGACATGCTGGCCGCGAACAAAAACGGATTTTTCCCCTACACGCCCGCGACGAATCTTCTTTACGGTCTGAAAGAAGCGCTCGCCATCATGGAGGAAGAAGGCCGCGAGAAGATCTATTGCCGCCATCTGCGCCATGCCGAAGCGACGCGCCGTGCTGTGAAGGCCTGGGGTCTGGAAATCTGCGCGCTCGAGCCGAAAGAATTCAGCCCGACGGTTACTACCATCCTGTTGCCGGAGGGGTTCGAGGAAACCGCATTCCGCGCGCTGGTGCTTGAAAAATTCAACATGTCGCTCGGCGCGGGACTCGGCCGGCTGGCCGGCAAGGCCTTCCGGATCGGCCATCTCGGAAACTTCAACGATCTGATGCTGGCCGGCACGCTCGGCGGCGTAGAGATGGGCCTCGAGTTATTCGGCATTCCGCACAAGCAGGGCGGCGTGAACGCGGCGCTGGAGTACCTGAGCCAACAAGCGAAAGCGCGTTAGTCTGGTGCGTCAAAAATACTAACGATTCGTTGCGCCAAAGGCAGAGCTGAGTTCAGAGGATCGGGCGGCCCTGGAACAGCAGGCGCGCGGACAGTCGCTTCCGCTGGTGGAGCGCTCGAGTACCGTCCTTCGAGCGGTCGATGGACTCGGGAATCGCGAGATCGCTGCTGAACTCGGCATCACGCCGGAAAAGGCGGCGCGGTTCGGCGGGGAGGCGTTTGTGGTGAGGCTGGAGCGTTCCTGGAGCAAATCCGTGAGCAGCCCGTCCGGTCTCCGTTCTCCGACGGCTTTGAAACTTTATCGATCACCATCACATCCACCTGGGCTTTGGTCTTCTGTATGTGCAGGCCAAGCTGTTGTTCCATTGCGGCGAAGATGTCCGGAACCGGGGCGGCCTCATCCTTCCTGATCTTCTCGCCGCCCTTCGCCACCGTGATGGTGTAAGCCGAAAGCTCCCTCTTCTCCTTGTGAAAGACAAGCCCGAAACGCTCCGCCAGCAGCTTCTGCAGAATCGACTGGATCTGCCCGAAGCTCGGAGAGCCGGGCATATCCGGTTTAGCGGTAATGTCGAATTTGTCGGCTTCGATCCAGGCCGGTGCTCTAATCACCTGCTTCGGATGCACGCCATAAGCGAACCTGACCAGATAG
>DASZLP010000074.1:0-4970 GCA_035552355.1 Bryobacteraceae bacterium
AGAACTATAATAATCCACGGGTACTTGTGACGGCTGAAAATCAGGTTACAGTCAATGGCGAGCGCCGGAATTTCCCGCCGCAGACGACGCTTCTCGACATCGTGCGCGCGCTCGACCTCGCGCCCGAACGCGTCGCGATCGAGCTGAACAGAACGATCGTCAAACGCGCGCTGTGGCCCGGCACGCCAGTCGAAGGCGGCGCGGAAATCGAAATCGTGCAGTTTGTCGGCGGGGGGTAAAAAAAAGCTGTCAGCCGTCAGCTTTCAGCCATCAGCTCACAAGGCAGGCGCCTGCGGCACCCCCAAAATCTTAAATAAAAAACCGAGCCGCGCGCAGCAGCGAGCGGCTCCTGCCTCTTTAGCTGACGGCTGAAAGCTGATAGCTGACGGCTGTAAAAAAAAGCTGTCAGCCGTCAGCTTTCAGCCATCAGCTCACAAGGCAGGCGCCTGCGGCAGCGCCAAAAATCTTAAATAAAAAGCCGAGCCGCGCGCAACAGCGAGCGGCTCCTGCCTCTTTTGCTGACGGCTGAAAGCTGATAGCTGACGGCTTCTTACGCGAAGCTGCGGACCGCGTGCGCCTCGTCCTCGTGGACGTCGAACACCGTATACAGTTTCGTGATCTGCAGCAGATCCTTGACGCGCTTCGTCAGGCTGAGCAGTTTCAGCGTGCCGCCGGCGTTGGCGACCGTCGTGAATCCCGAAACCAGCTCGCCGATGCCCGAGCTGTCGATATAAGAAACTTCGCCGAGATTGAGCAGAATTTTCTTGTTGCCTTTGGCGACCAGCTCGCGCATGGCATCGCGCAAGGCGCTCGATCCTTCACCGAGCGTTATTCGGCCGGAAACGTCAACTACCGTCACATCACCCACCTGGCGGGTATTCAACTTAACACTCACTTGCGTCCTGCCTCCCTCATTTTTCTGGAACTGCTCACGTTCACGATTGCCTCGGCCCGATTTTCTTTACCAGCGTGACTTCCGTCCCCACCGGCGACAGCTTTCGTACCTTCATGTCATCCATAAAGGCGCCCATCAGGAACAATCCACGGCCGGAATGGCGCAGCAGATTCGTATCCTGCAGCGGATCCGGCACCTCCTGCATCTCGAAGCCCTCGCCCTGGTCGGTGATCCGAATCGTGAAGGCTCCGGCCGGCTTATCGACAGCCGCGTTATCGATCAACACCTGAACGTGAACCTTCTTGTTCCGGTTGTACCGGTTCCCATGAACCACGGCGTTCACCATGCACTCCCGCACCGCCATACCAATGCGGTGGCGATCGTCTTCGTCGAAGCCCGCATCCTCCGCCACTTTCAGAATTTCGCCCTCGGCCAGGTCGACGCTCTCGAGGGTGGATGGGTAATGGTGATCGAGCAAAACCTTCGCGCCTGTATCCAATGCCATTTCAGCCGGGTGTCACCTGCGTCAACAGAGCGTAATTAAGAAACGCTACCATAAACCAACCTTCGGCCAAAAGTCCCTTAGTCCAACAGAGGATACGGGCCATCACCGGCGCATTGCTACGGCGCATTGCTACGGTACCATGTAGGGCGATGACACCGTCTCAACCTCGGATCGTACTCGAAAAGTCTGCCGACTACCGCGAGAGCTACGCCAACAGCGTGCAAATCCGGGTGAACCTCTGGGACTTCTTCCTGATGTTCGGCAACATCAACCAGACTTCGCAGGATAATGTCCAAATCCACAATTTTCAGGGTATCTACATGAGCCCGCAGCAGGCCAAGGCGCTGCTCAACGTGCTGCAGCAGAACGTCTCGCAATACGAAGCCGCCTTCGGTGAAATCCGCCTGGAACCTAAAGCCGGCGCCGGCTTCGTCCAGTAATCCGTCGCATGCGGCGAGCGCGCGGAAAGCCTGGTGCGCGGCCGCCAGTACGCCTCCAGTCCTACGCGCTGACTTTCGGATTCATCGCGACCGTTCTTCTGCTGCTGCACGGCCCGATTCTCGACTTGCCTTTCTATTGGGATGAAATCGGGCAGTTCGTACCGGCATCGCTCGATCTCTTTCGCACAGGAAGCTGGATCCCCCACTCGACCCTGCCGAACGTCCATCCGCCGGGCGTGATGGCATACCTCGCGCTTGCGTGGTCGATCTTTGGATATTCCATTTCGGCCACGCGCATCGCGATGCTGATAGTGGCATCTTTCGGTGCGCTGGCCACGTTCCTTCTCGCTATCGAACTGGCGCGCGGAACGACCGGCCTGCCGGCCTTCGCGGCGCTTGCCCTGTTGTGCGTATCGCCGCTGTTTTTCGCCCAGTCGATGATGGCGCAGCTCGACATGCCGGCGATGTGCCTGTCGGTTCTGGCGCTGCTGCTCTTCCTGCAGAATCGGATTCGTGCAGCCGCGATCGCGTGCGTATTTCTTGTGCTGGTGAAGGAAACCGGGATCGCAATCCCGTTGCTGTTCGGCGCCTGGATTCTGCTGGAACAAGGCGATCGCCAGCGGCGCTTGCAATCGCTCTGGTTTCTGCTCCCCATCCCGGGACTCGCAATCTGGCTCCTTGCCCTGCACCACGCGACCGGCCACTGGTTCGGAAACGCGGCCTTCACTGACTACAATCTCCGCGGACCCCTGCACGCTGTTCCGCTCGCACTGGCGCTCCTGCGACGTTGCTATTACCTGTGCGTCAGCACGGGCCATATCATCGGAACGGTGGCGTTTCTGTGGGCATGGCGTCGCATGCCACTACTTCGCGACCGCCCCTGGCGAATCGCTGGTTCTTTCGTGCTCGTCCAGTTGCTGGTCGTCAGCGCGCTTGGGGGCGCGGTGCTCGAGCGTTATCTCATGCCTGCTTTGCCGGTGGTCTATATCGCGTTCGCGGTTTCGTTTCAGGCTCTCGCCACCCGTACGCGCCGCATAGCACTTGCGGCGCTGCTCGTTTGCCTCGTCGCGGCGAATTTTCTGAATCCGCCGTATCCGTTTCCTTTCGAGAATAATCTCTCGTTCGTCAATTTCGTTGCGCTTGAAGAAAGCGCGGCCAATCGGGCCGAGCAGGATGCGGCCGCTTTGCCCGGCGGAGGTATCATAGCCGCTGCGTTCCCCGTTGCCAATGCTCTTCGCAGTCCGGATTTCGGATTCGTCACGGCGCCGCACAAGGTTTTCGAGATTGCCGGCTTCAGCCCGCCCGAAATCGAGAAGCTCAAACAACAGGCTCCCGACATAGTCATCGTCGACCAACGAACCTGGGACCCGCTTCACTTGCTGGCCAACGCATCGATCAGCGCTTTCCTGGGGCGGCGCTATGGATATGTCCCCGAACCATCGGCCGAACAAATCGCCGACGCCTTATCCATGCGCGTTGCCCGGCGCTGGACACGAGCCGGCCTTTCGATGGAACTACTCGAACGCTCCCGCCTGGCGCCGTGAGTCACGATTTCCGAGGACGCGTGGCGGGGGCAATCTTGCCCGCCACGAGCATGTTAATGTGAGATCGGTTTGAAAATGAGCCAATCCCGCCTCGATCTCGAGAACCAACCCGGCTACGTCTACGAGCCCTACCGCTCCACCGCGGCCCGCGCCCCCGTACAGCCCCTCGTGTTTCTTCCTCACACCCTCTCAGAACGAACCGGCCCGGTTTTTGCCAACGTGCCCATTTCCGAATCCGACCGCGACCTCACTCGCCAGCACGCCGGCGAGCCCGTCGGACAGCGCATGATCGTCGAAGGGCGCGTCCTCGACGACGACGGCAATCCCCTGCCCAACACTCTCGTCGAGATCTGGCAAACTAACGCCGCCGGACGCTACCGCCATGCACTTGACGATTTCCGCGCGCCGCTCGATCCTAATTTCACCGGCAACGGCCGCGTGCTCACGGACGCCAACGGCAAGTATCGCTTCCTGACCATAAAACCCGGGGCGTACCCCTGGAACAATCACGCCAACGCATGGCGTCCCGCGCACATCCACTTCTCGCTTTTCGGGCCCTCCTTCGTCTCGCGCTTCATCACCCAGATGTATTTCGAAGGCGACCCGATGCTGGCGTATGACCCCATTTTCCAATCCGTTCCGGACAAAGCCAAACATCGCGTCATCGCGCCCTTCGACATCGGGCTCACGGAAGAAAAATGGGCGCTCGGGTACCGCTTCGACATGGTGCTGCGCGGGCCGGATGCCACCCCCGCGGAGCCTTCCTAAGCCGATATGGATCGCCACCACACTACCATTCAGCCGATCGGCCCGTTCTTCCACTTCCTGACACCGGAGTGGGGAACTTCGGACCGCACGCCGGGCATCATGGCGCGGCCTGACGCCCGCGGCGAACGTATTCAACTCAAAGTGCGCGTGCTCGACCGCGCGGGCAAACCGGTCACCAACGCGATGATCGAGTTGTGGCAGGCCGACGCCAACGGCAAGTACGACCATCCGGCCGACACGCAGGACAAGACGCCCGACCCCGATTTCCAGGGATTCGGTCGGCTCGCCAGCAACGATGATGGTCTCTGCATTTTCGATACCGTCAAGCCGGGTCCCGTGCCGGGACTTGACGGGGATCTTCAAGCCCCGCACATCAGCGTTTCCGTCTATGCGCCCGGTTTGCTGCGCCGCGCCGTCACACGCATTTACTTTGGGGGGAATGCGGCCAACGATTCTGACTACGTCCTCAGCCTGGTACCCGAGGACCGCCGCGGCACGCTGTTCGCACAACCCGGCGCCGAACCAGGCGAGTGGGATTTCGATCTCCACCTCACCGGCCCCTGCGAAACCGTTTTCTTCGATATTTGAGCGAGAATTACGGCGTCGATTGCGTCACGCGCGGCGCATGTGCGACAAAGCGTTGCGGCAGGCTCACCATGACATTCATCTTCCCGCGCAGCCACCGGATCTCCGGTCGAAGGGAGTGCCTGGCCGCCAGCGCGTCCAGATCAGCGGCGTCAAGCCAAGCCGATTTGTCGTCGAGCCCGAACGAGAACATCACCGATGATTCGTCCGGATTGTGCGCAAGCCCAAGCACG
>DASZLP010000075.1:0-29347 GCA_035552355.1 Bryobacteraceae bacterium
CCGAGCCGCCACAGCCAAGGGCCGCAATCACGGCAAACAATGAGCACGGCCTTTGAAGTCTCATCGCTCTTACCCTCTTTGTCTTTGTCGCGCCGGTTGGGATAGCGCGGCCGCAAAACTCTCCGATCGTCTCATTTCAGAGAAATCACAGGTTTGGTGCAATTGCGGCCTTATCGTCGCAGGAGTCAATTCGCCGAAGGACGTTCCACGCGATCGACCACGATGATTTCGAGCGCGCTCTGCCGCGATTCGAATTTCAGCCCAAGTTGATCCCGTATTGCTTGTTCGAAGGTCGGGCCCGCCGGATCGGGCTTGAAATCGGAACCAGGGGGCGGCCTGCCCTGCGGCGCCCACTCAATGACGAAATCGTAAGTTCCCGCGAGTTCCGTTCCGTCGATAACCGGACGGCCGAAAGTTCCTTCGCCGCTCAGATAATTCATCAGAAACTCGATCGTGACATCGCGCGCTCCGGCGCGGATGTGTCCCGGAGTTTCCGGCCGGACTCCCCTCAGGGACTTGCAAACCGCCGGAAAACCGCCAGGCACCGATTCGGGAAATGCCTGCGGTGTCTGATCGGCGCGCGGTCTGGCGATGTTCGAGGCGCAAGGCGGATCGGCACTGTGAGGCCGAAGTTGAGGACCAGGTTTTCCTGTCTTTGCCAGCACGGCCGCGAGTACCGGAAGCGTGCGTACCTCCTTGTGCATCGCCAGGTGGAAACGATCGGCGAGCAGCGCGCGCATCATCAGACGCATTTCATCCTTCGTTGGATTCCCTGGCGCTCGCGCCTGAATATCGAAGCGATCCGTGAAGACCCAGCCTGGCAGTTGGGGCACGAGAGTCTGACCCTGGTTCCCCTGGATCTGGTACGCGAAGAAAACGTAGGTCGCCAGCGAAAATCCAGTGGCATTGAAGAAGCCGCCGCCCGGGACGTACGCATCGTCCGGAGTCAAGGGGAAATTGGACACGGGCGCAACGCCGAGCCGGCTCGGTTTGACAGAGGCGGCGTCGAATGCGAGCGGCGGAGATTGCGCGAAGACCGGCGCGGCGCAGGCGAGCCAAATCGCCGACGCGAGCTTCCGCGCTGTCAACATAAATGAGGCGCAGACATGCATATCAGTTACAGATATATTTCTTACTGATATATATTGTCAAGCTGTGGCGTCAAAGTTCCCGAGGGGAACTGGGTCGACTGGCACTTTACTCGAGCTGCAGGACCGCCCGCAAACCAATGTCAACAGCTGCCTGCAACCGCGGCGACAAGGAGCCGGCCGGCTCGCTCAGAAGTGCGCGGTCCAGTGTGAGCAGTTGTGAGACATTTACGATCGAGTCGCGGCTCAGCCCGAAGCGCCCCGCGGGCAGCAGGACATTGCCCAGGGCATTCGCGAGGTTCAAGGAATTGGCCTGGACGACGAGAACAGGTCTTCGGTAGCCGCGTTCCGACCCACGAGGCTCCGGCAGATGCGCCCGCAAGATCGCACCGCGTCACACTTCATCCATCCCCGAATTCCGTTTCGACAGAACGCAACTGCGCCCAATTCAGGCCCGGATCGACGGCCGCCCGGCGGCCGGCATAAACCTCATTCAGCTTTTCCGTTATAGCGTCGGCATGCTCGCGGCCGAGAAACTCCGTGATTGCATTCGCGTACAACTTACTGCGCGAGACCCTCGGAAATTTGGCCGCGGATTCCGCACGGCGAAAGATATCATCAGGCATACCAGCGACCCACGCTAATCGTCCGGCCCCGTATCCCCCACTTTCAGCACCGCGAGAAAAGCTTCCTGCGGAATCTCCACGCGCCCCACGCGCTTCATCCGCTTCTTCCCTTCCTTCTGCTTCTCGAGCAGCTTCCGTTTGCGGCTGATGTCACCGCCATAGCACTTCGCCAGCACGTTCTTACGCATCGCCGAGATCGTCTCGCGGGCGATGATCTTCGTCCCGATCGCGGCTTGTAAAGCGATTTCGAACATCTGCCGCGGGATCAGTTTCCGCATCCGCTCGATCAGCGTCTTGCCGCGCTCGTACGCGAAGTCCCGATGGACGATCATCGACAGTGCGTCCACCGGCTCGCCGGCGATCATCACGTCGAGCCGCACCATCGGCGAGACGCGGTAGCCGGAAAGATGGTAGTCAAGAGATGCATATCCACGCGACGCACTCTTCAAGCGATCGTAAAAATCCAGCACAATCTCATTGAGCGGCATCTCATAAAGCAGCATCACGCGCCCCGAGCCGATGTATTCGAACTTTTTCTGGATGCCCCGCTTGTCTTCCATCAGCGCCAGAATGCCGCCGATGTATTCCTCGCGCGTGATCACCGTCGCATCGATGATGGGCTCTTCGATCTTCGCGATCTCCGACGGGTTCGGAAACTTCGTCGGATTATCGATCTCGATCACTTCGCCCTTCGTATTCGTGACGCGATACCGCACGCCGGGCGCGGTCGTGATCAGGTCGATGTCGAACTCGCGCTCGAGCCGCTCCTGCACGATCTCGAGATGCAGCAGACCGAGGAAGCCGCAACGGAAGCCGAACCCCAGCGCCACCGAATTCTCCGGCTCGAAGCTCATCGCGCTGTCGTTCAGACGCAGCTTTTCGAGCGCATCGCGCAGCATCCCATGCTCGTGCGACTCCACGGGGTAGAGTCCCGCGAAGACCATCGCCTTGATTTCTTCAAAGCCCGGCAACGCCTCTTCCGCGGGATTCAGCGCGTCGGTAATCGTGTCGCCGATCCGCGCGTCGGTGACGTTCTTGATGTTGGCGTAAATGAAGCCGACTTCACCCGCCGCCAGCTCCTGCAGCGGCACCGCTTTCGGCGACTGATAGCCGAGCCCCTCTACGTCGAACTGTTCGCCGTTCGACCACAAACGAATTTTCTGCCCCATCGCGATTCTGCCGTCGACAAGCCTCGCGAGAATAATCACCCCGCGATACGGATCGAACCACGAATCGAAAATCAGCGCGCGCAAAGGCGCATCCGGATTCCCCTTCGGCGGCGGCACGCGCTTCACGATGGCTTCGAGCGTCTCGTGGATCCCGATACCCTGCTTGGCGCTGCAGAGAATCGCGTCGCTCGCGTCGAGTCCGATCACTTCTTCGATCTGCTCGCGGATGCGCTCGGGCTCCGCCGCCGGCAGATCGATTTTGTTGATCACCGGAATGATCTCGAGGTTATGGTGCAGCGCGAGATAGGTGTTCGCCAGCGTCTGCGCCTCCACTCCCTGCGATGCGTCGACCACCAGCAACGCGCCTTCGCAGGCCTGCAGACTGCGCGAAACTTCATAGGAAAAATCGACATGACCCGGCGTGTCAATCAAATTGAGCTGATACAAATTCCCGTCGTCGGCCCTGTAATCGAGCCGCACCGCATGGGCTTTGATGGTAATGCCGCGCTCGCGCTCGAGATCCATCGTGTCGAGCACCTGGGCCATCATTTCGCGCTGCGAAAGCGCGCCGGTCGTTTCGAGAAGCCGGTCAGCCAGCGTGCTTTTGCCATGGTCAATATGGGCAATGATGGAGAAATTGCGGATGAATTCCGGGACCATGCGATAAGATTGGGGTGAGCTTCGAGCCGAGCGCTTCTCGCGACCGATCTCCGATTATCCCATATGTCCTTTGAGGTCCTCTCTTTCGAGCCGGATGCGGACGGCCTTGTCCTCATCACAATTAACCGGCCCGAAAAGCGAAATGCGCTCAATCAGACGGTTATTTCGGAGCTCGGCGAAGCTTTTTTGATGGCGCATGGGGATGCCTCCATCAAGGCGCTGATTCTCACCGGCGCGGGCGACAAAGCGTTCGTCGCCGGAGCCGACATCGGCGAGATTGCAGCCCTCGATGCCATCGCCGCCGAGCAGACTTCGCGGCGCGGACAAGAGATTTTTCGTACGCTCGAGATTATGCGCAAGCCGTCCATCGCCGCCATCAACGGCTACGCGCTGGGCGGCGGGCTCGAACTCGCCATGTGCTGCACCATTCGCATCGCTTCGAGCAACGCGCAGCTCGGGCAGCCCGAAGTGAAGCTCGGTATCGTCCCCGGCTACGGGGCCACACAACGCCTGCCTCGCCTGGTGGGGCGGGGCCGTGCTCTCGAACTTCTGCTTTCCGGCGAATCGATCGATGCCGCCGAAGCGCACCGCATCGGGCTCGTCAACGCGGTGACCACGCCAGAAAATCTGATCCCGGCCGCGAAGCAGTGGGCGCACAAAGTCATCGCGAATGGTCCGCTGGCGGTCTCTCTCACGATGGAGGCCGTGGACGCGGGGCTGAACGGCGACCTGCAATCCGGATTGCGCTTCGAATCGGTTGCCTTCGGATTGACGGCCGCATCGGAAGACCGCCGTGAAGGCACGCGCGCTTTTCTTGAAAAACGGAAGGCTGTGTTCAACGGCCGATGAGCGCAGCGAAGATCAGGCAACAATGAGTGAGTACGCGAATCAATCGTTCGACACCGGCCTCTCGGCCGCCGGATTCCGCTTCGGCATCGTCGTGAGCCGCTTCAACAGCTTCGTCACCGAGCCCCTGCTCAAGGGAGCCCTGCACGCATTCGAACAATGCGGCGCCGAGAAGGGCAGTGTGGAAGTTTTACGCGTGCCAGGCGCCTGGGAACTGCCGATTGCCGCGCGCGCGCTCGCGTCTTATCGCAAGCCGGACGCGATCGTCTGCCTCGGCGCCGTCATCCGCGGCGGCACGCCTCACTTCGATTACGTTGCCGGAGAGGCCGCGCGCGGCATCGCCGACGCCTCGGCCGCCACCGGAGTGCCGATCGCGTTTGGCGTTCTGACCGCCGACAATGCCGAACAGGCCACCGATCGTGCGGGCGGTAAGCATGGCAACAAGGGCTTCGACGCCGCCATGACCGCGATCGAAATGGCGAACCTTCTGCGCGAACTGGGAGCGAAACCCTGATGGCACGCCACCGCGCACGTGAGCAGGCGCTCCAGCTCCTCTTTCAGTGGGACCTGCGCCGGACTCCTCTCGATGAAATCCTGGGCGGATATTACAGTTCCCTGCTGATCAGCGAAGACACGGTGGGAAAGCCGCGGCCGGACGAATTCGCCGAGACCCTGCTGCGCGGCGCGATCGGTGAGCTCGACAATATCGATGAGCGCATCACCCGCCACGCCTCGCACTGGCGGCTCGACCGAATGCCGGTGGTCGACCGCAATATTCTGCGGCTTGCGGTTTATGAAATGCTGCGCACTGAAACGCCGCCGGCCGTGATCATCGATGAAGCGATCGAGCTGGCGCGCCGTTTCGCGGGTGAAGAATCGGTCCACTTCGTGAATGGCGTGCTCGACGCGGTGCGCCGCGAAATCCCCACCACCGTTCGGGCGACGCAGTAAGCGCCGCTGGCGCGCAGTCGCCCGCCCGCTCTTGTGGTCACTGAAGCACAAGCGCCGGCACGAGTGCCCGCGCCACGGTCGTCAGCCGAGACGCATGGTTTACTTAGCACTGGCGGTCGGTTTCCATCCAGGCTTTCACGCGCGCCACACACCCGCTGAGGTCATCACGAATCTCATAAACCCAAAACCGCATCACATCCCAGCCGGCATCGTTGAGACGGCGCGAGCGGATCTGATCGCGATAACAAAGCTCGCCGTCCCAATCGCGATGATAAAACTCGCCGTCGATCTCGATGTCGAGTTTCCGGCCGCCATCGAACAGCGCGAAATCCAGCGTAAACGGCGCTTCCTCGTACTGCGGGACCGGCCGTATCCCGGCGGCGTGCAGTGCCTTATAGAACAGGCGCTCCCAGTCGGAAACAAGTTCCGGGCGCGGTACGGGCGGGTATTCCGGACCGAGGTCTTCACGAGACGGATGACAGGAATCGCGCGACACCAGACTCTGCGCATATTCGGCAAAACCCGCGAGATAAGGAACTCCTGAATCGAGCGCGGCCTGTCTGTCGCCCACCACAATGAGTTCCGCGCGCGCACGCGTCACCGCCACGTTGAACAAATTGCCATGGCTGTTCAGGAATTCGAGCGTGGTCTCCGGAGTCCCGCGCGACACGACGGGAGAAAAGAAAATCACGTCGCGTTCATCTCCCTGAAATCCATGCACCGTATCGACGACGAACCGCAGCGCGCCGAGTCTGCCGGATAACTCGCGGTCCCGATGGACCAGCGTCCGGATGCGGTTGGCCTGCGCGCGGAACGGAGTGACGACGCCGATCGCGCCGTCATAATCCTCTTCGATCACAAGTTTTCGCAACTCCGCGACCGTGGTTTCGGCCTCCTTCACGTTGAGTGCGCCGCCGCCGGCGGGCCGAACGACTTTGCCCTGCACGTCGATCCACCGCGCGGCAGGGCTCCCCGCAGCGCGTCCCCTGCCGGAACGTTTCAGCTTTTCGTGATCGGTGGCGATGCGAAGTCCGCCCCGATAGAAGTGCCGGTTGGAGAACGCGATGATGTCGCGATGCGAACGGTGGTGCTCACGAAGGCTGACGATATCGTGGGGGCCGCATAGTCCCCGGGCAAGATCGAACAGGGAGTTCACCGAGTAAGCCCACCCCGCGTAGCCCTCGGCCAAACCGTGCGCTCCGAGCAGCAGTCGGTCGTGGCGAGGCGCGACCGAGCTGACATGTTTCAACTGCAGCGGGTCGCCAATGATCACGGCCCGCCGCGCGCGGAAGAGCAGGGGAAGCGCGGAGGCGATATCGCACTGGCTTGCCTCGTCGATCACCACCAGGTCGAACACCGCGGGCGCAAACGGAAGGCGTCCGCGCGCGGAAAGCGACGTTACGGCCCAGCAGGGCAGAAGCTTCACCACTCTCGGAAACAGCTCATGGTAGCGGCGGAAAACCTGCCGCCCCGCGCGCGGATCATGGTCCGAGTCACCGGCGCCTCCACCCATGATCTGCAGGAGCGCGACATATTCACTGAGCAGGCGGCGCTGTTCGAGGGCCCAGCGGCGCGGCCAGAGACGCAGGTGGGATCGCCAAAGCTCGAGTGAAGTCTGCGCGGACTGGCGCGCGATGGCGGCAAGCTCCCCTGCCAGAACATCGAGCGATTCGGATGCCCGCAGTTTCTCGAGAGAGGTCCAGTAGGTATAAGCGCGTTCCGCCCATTCGAGGCGTTCCGCAAGCGTGCGCCGCAATCGGTCCCAAATGTCGAGTGTCAGATCATTCGGATATCCCGGCGGCAGTTCGACACCGAGGAGCTCGGCATCCGGCAGCAGCGCGGCTGCCAGTTCGGCCGCGCTGCGGAAGCGCCGGACCTTGACTCTGTCCCATACCAGCCGTACGAATACGCCCTGGTTCGATTCCCGCGCGGCATCGAGCGCCGACGCCAGAGCTTCGAGGCGGCGGCGGATGGCTTCCGCATCGAACGCGCGCGCCTTCGATATCTGCGCGAACCGTTCCGCGCCAAATATCGAGCGAGCCGGTTCTGCTGCCCGCTCGTTGGCATCGACCGCGTTGCGCAGATCGATTACATTCGCGATCCGCCGTTGCACATCGGCAAACCGCGCGCAATCCTCTTCGTAGGCTTCCGTGAGCCGGGCAAAACGGGCCGAATCCCTGACGCCGGCGGATGCGGACAGGCTCGCAGTGACACATTGCGCGACATGAGCCTGATGTTCTTCGCGGCCGAGCCGCAGCAGGAGCGGATCGGGAGCCAGACCATTGACGCGCGACTCCACAACGTCAACCGCATGATTGTTCCTGCTGGCGAACAGCACGCTGCCGATCCGCCACGCCATGTTGACCAGAAGTGAAGTAACTACCTGGGACTTACCCGTACCCGGCGGTCCTGTGACCACCGTGAGCGGCGCCGTAAGCCCCTGGAGAACCGCCTGACGCTGCTCGGCGTTAAGAGGAAGAACTTCCAGAAGAGGTTGGTCGCTCGTCAGAGGCGGCGAGGCGGATTCTCCCCGCAGCCATTCTCCGAGCGCGGTATTCCGGACGGCCTCTTCGTCGAGTTGCGCCAGCGAGCGCAACTCCGCTTCCAGACCGAACGTGAAAGGCGAACGCGCGCCGGCGAATAACACCGCGCGGTTGTAAATTCCCGGTTCACGCAACGCCGCCAGATCTTCGTCGGTTGCGGGCGGCGCGCCAGAGAGTGCGCGTGGGTTCAGGTCTTCTTTCCAGTCCCATTCCGGACGGCGGTGCCGAAGCCTGAGGATGATCTCATCCCACTGCGGCGCTTCTTCTTCGTCCGTCAGGCCGAGTTCTTCGGAAAGCTGAATCGCCTCATCCACCAGATTGCCGCTGTCGACCGAGGGAAGGTTTTTCAGGACCTCGAGATTGAAGAGTGGAATGCCGCTGACCTCCGCGTCTTCAAAGACCGGGTAGAGCAGCACGGGCTCAATGCGAGTGGCGCTGTCACGAGTCGCGGCGGCGGAGCGGAGACGCACCGGGTAGCCGATGTAAACCGTAAGCTGACTGCGATCCCGCCGCGCTTTCTGGATGAGCTTGCGGGCTCCGGGTTCGGCGGCGAGCCAGTCGGGCCGTACAAACGGGAGCTCACGCAAAACGGCGTATTCGGAAGTGGCCACCGCGGGGAAACTGAAACCGGAGCCGCTTTCCCGCGACAGACATTCGAGATAGTAGCGGCAGAGGCGAGAGAGAAGGGTCGGGGCCGGCCGCGGCGATGGCGCGATGCCGGCAGGCGCAGGCGCCGGCGTTCCCGGCCACCAGCGATAGGCATTATCCTGAACGACGTCGCCCAGACTGTGCAGTGTGGCGGCGACATCTGATCTGTTGAGCCCGAGTTCATTGGCAATCTGCGTTGCCTTCAGCCCCGGTTTTTTCGACAGAAGTTGCTGGATCCGAACGGCGGACACTTCCTCCACTACAGTATCGTAGCGTTCAGGTACTGTGTGATGTTCACCCTCGACTCCAAAGTTGCCCTCGTAACCGGCTCCGCCCGCGGCATCGGACGCGCCATCGCCGAACAACTCTCCGCCGCCGGCGCCCGCCTCATGCTCAACGACCTCGACCCTGCCCCGCTCGAGGAGACTCACAGCGCCATCCCCGGCTCATCGCGTCTGGCAGGCGACATCACAGACACCGCATTTCCCGGGAAGCTTATCCAGCAAACCATCTCCGAGCTTGGCGGACTCGACATCATAATCAACAACGCCGGCTACACCTGGGACAACACCATCCAGAAAACCACCGACGAGCAGTTCCAGGCCATGCTGGACATCCACGCGGTCGCGCCCTTTCGCATTCTGCGCGCCGCCGCGCCGTTCATCCGCGAGAGTGCAAAGCGCGAAGCCGCCGATGGGCGCCCTGTCCACCGCAAAGTCGTCAACATCACGTCGATCGCCGGCACGGACGGCAGCGCCGGCCAGGCCGGCTATTCCTCCGGCAAGGCCGCCGTCATCGGACTCACCCGCACGATGGCGAAAGAATGGGGACGCTATAACGTCAACGTGAATGCGGTCGGCTTCGGGCTGATTGACACCCGCCTGATCCAGCCGCTTACGGCCGATTCGAAGATCGAGGTCAAGGGCCAGGAGATTCGGGTCGGCGTTCAGCCCGCTGTGCTCGATAAAGTCATCGCGGCGAGCCCGCTCGGACGCGCCGGCACAGTCGCGGAGGCGGCGGGCGCGGTCCTCTTTTTCTGCTCGCCGATGAGCGACTTCGTTACCGGCGAAGTGCTCATGTGCGCGGGCGGCATGCATTTCTGATTTTCTTCACGCTCGAACCTTGTGCCAGGCTCGCGCCCGCCGCTACAATTGCACAGGATGCCCCGGCGGACCGAACCAATCCCGACGATCAACGAAGAATACGCAAGTTTCCGGCTCGAAGTCAGGCCTTCGAAGATTCACCGATGGGGCGTCTACGCCCTCGAAAACATCCCCGCGCGCCGCAAAGTCATCGAATATACGGGCGAGCGGATCAGCCGCAAAGAAACGCGCCGCCGCAGCGACGAGCAGGCGCGCATGATCTACCTGTTCACGCTGGATAATTACTGGACGCTCGACGGCGCGGTCGGCGGCAGCGGCGCTCAATACATCAACCACTGCTGCGATCCCAACATCAGGACGGTGGTCACAAAAGGCCACATCCTCTATATGAGCTGCCGCTCGATCCGTAAGGGCGAGGAACTCACGGTCGACTACCACTTCGCGAAGGACATCGAAACCGTTCCGTGTAAGTGCGGCTCGGCGCTGTGCCGCGGCACCATCAACCTGAAGTAGCCATCTTTTCAGCCAATCGGACGACAAATGCGGCCTGCGCGGGAATCAACTTCTCAGCGGCCGCTGAAACCGAAAACCAGGCCGCGCGGTCGATCTCCGGAAACGCGCGCATCCTCCCGGACCGCGCCGGCCACTCCATCTCGAACGTATTGCTGCGAACCGCGGCTGCATCCAGATCGTGTTCGAGCGCCCACGCGTCCACGATCTTGCCGCCGGCCTGCTTGATTTCGCCCAGCGCGAGGAACTTGCCGCTGAGCGCAGTTCCGGTTTCTTCCTCGAATTCGCGGCGTGCGGCTATAAGGGGCTCTTCGCCTTCCGCGTATTCACCTTTGGGAATCGACCACGCCCCGAGATCCTTCTTCGCCCAGAACGGCCCTCCGGGATGCACCAGGAAAACTTCGAGATCGGGCTTGCGGCGAAACAAGAGAATGCCGGCGCTGCGCTTCGTCATACTGGAGTCATTGTCCGTCCGGCCCCCCGAAAGCTTTCTGCATGGATTCGGCGATGAAGGGGCTTTTTTGCAGGTTATAACGAGGCCGGTTTTCGGGAGCGGCGGCCGCGGCGCGCTCTTTTTCCTGCGCGTACCGCTCGCGTAAACCGGCGTCACGCCGCAGCGCGTCGCGGAAGGCAAGGCTGCCGCGCCACGATTCCCCTGCTACTTTACCCTGTGCGCTCCACGACATGCACTAAGTGGGGGCGTTCCGTCCGGTCGCGCCCGAAAATGTAATGCCCTGGAACACCCGCGCCTTCGGCGTAGAGTGCTCAATGCCCTTTGCAACCGACCCGAGCGCCCTCGCGAGACGCACTTTTCGTCCTCGAACGCAGCAGGCCAGACCGGGTCATATCGGCCGCCAGCAGGTTGGGATTGGCCCTGAGGCCGAGACTTGCTGTTCTGCGCACGCCTTCTGCCTACTCTGCCCGCAACGCGTCAACCGGGTCCACTCCTGTTGCCCGCCGCGACGGGACGTAGCTGGCGGCGGCCGCGGCCAGAATCAGCACTACTGAGACCCCCACCCAGGTAGGAAGGTCCAGCGGACTTACTTCATACAGCAGTGAAGACATCCATCGCGTGAGGGCTCCAGCCACTGCCAGCCCCGCCACGAGGCCGGCACAGGCGAGAACAAGCCCCTGCCGCACGAACAGGGCCCGTACTTCGCTGGCCTTCGCACCCAGGGCGATCCGGATTCCAACCTCGCGCGTCCGCTGTGAGACCGCGTACGAGATGATCCCGTAGATCCCGATTACTCCCAGGAGGAGAGCCATGCCTGCCGCGATTCCCAGCATGACGAGCGAGAACGACGTCCGTGACATGGATGCTTCGAAACCGTCCCTGACCGTGCGCACGTTGGTGAGTGGGATGACCGGGTTTACGGACGAAACCGCCTTGCGGACGTCCGCGATGAATCCATCCGTTCCCGTGCGTGAGCTGCGGATAACGAACCCCACCGAGCGCGTTGCCCACAAGGGCTGGCTGAAGATCCGCTCCACCAGCGCGGGGTAGTAGATCATCGTGTTCGCCGGCTCGCGTACGCCCGTGTCGTGCACATCGGCGACGATGCCGACGATCTCTCTCCATTGGTCCACCGCGGCTCCGGTACGCAGCCTTTTCCCGAGCGCCCGGGACGCGCCGCCCCATTCGAGCCTGGCCAGGTTTTCCGAAATCATGACGACCGGCCGCTTCTGATAGACGTCCGTCCAATCGATGTTGCGGCCCGCGGCCAGCCGAATACCCATCGTCGCGATGTATTCCGGCGAGATGAGTTTGTAATCGCGAACCCTGGGACGATCGCCTTCCCGGAGACCTTCGGGCGTTAGCCCGTGCTGGGTAATGACGTCGCCTTGAAGGGGTATATAGCTGGCAAATGCCGCTGCGGTTACGCCCGGCAATGCAGCAATCTTGTCCCGAACCTCCTGCTCGCGCCGCACGGCTGCGTCAGGATCCGGCGCCACCCGGTTGGATATATAGACTCTGACCGCCTGCAACTCGTCGCGCCCGGTGAAGCCCGTACTGACCGAGTTCAGCTCCTGAAACGTTCGGATCATCAGACCCGCTCCAATCAGCAGCACGAGGGCCAGAGCGACCTGGACTACCACGAGGACGTTCCGAACATGCAGCCGCTCCCGGTTCGCGCTGACGGATCGTCCGCCCAGGCGAAGGGCCTCGGCCAGACGGGGACGCGCGTAGCGAGCGACAGGCATGAGCCCGAAGAGCAGCCCGGCCAGTATGGAGACGCCCGCCGTGAATACCAGCACAGACCTGTCGATCGCGATTTCTTCCAGGCGGGGAAGATTATTCGCGCCGAGGGCCAACACCAATCGCAGGGATCCGTAAGCAACCCCCAACCCAACCAGCGCTCCCGCCAGGGCGAGGACGGCGCTCTCCGTAAGCAACTCGCCTGCTATGCGCGGCCAGCTTGCCCCCAGCGCCGCCCGCACGGTCAACTCCTGCTGCCTTCCCGTTGTGCGCACCATGAGCAGATTCGCGACATTCGCGCAGGCAATCAGCAGGACCATCCCGATGGTTCCCATCAGGATCCACAGCGTTTTGCCAACATCGCCGACGACGCTTTGCTTTAGTGGCGCCAGCCTGGGCCCCAGGCGCAAACGCTCCAACTGCTGCCGCGAGATGCCCGGCGGCAGGGGCCAACTGCTTTTGGCGATCCCGATCAAGCGGCGGACGTCGCTCATCGCCTGCTCCACGGTTATGCCCGGTTTCAGGCGAGCGATGCCTCGAACGCCGTACCCTCCAGCGGCGACACGGCCCCGGTCGATGCGATAAGGCAGGATCATATCCAGCCGGCTGAAGTTCAGGAACCGAAATCCCGCCGGCATCACGCCGATGATCTCGCTCGACTCTTCGTTCACGATGATCCGCTTGCCGATAACGGCCGGGTCACCGCCGAAGCGGCGTTGCCAATATCCGTGCATCAGGATGACGGTCGGACGGCCGGCAGGAGTATCTTCCTTTTCGGAAAAGCTTCTTCCGATGGCCGGTTTGACCCTCAGGACCTTCAGAAATCCCGCGGTCGCAAGCAGGCGCGTCACCTGTTCCGGCTCGCCGTTCCCGGTGACGCCGGCGGAGGAGACGCTCCACAGCGCCACATCCTCGAACACCCGATTCTGTTCGCGTTCGGTGAAATAGAGGAACGGCGCGGAAGCCAGGTCGTCGACGTTCACCCCCGCGGCGCTGTGCGAGACGGATAACAGCCGGTCGGCATTCGGGAAGGGCAGCGGCTTGAGCAGGACACCGTTCACAACGCTGAAGATCGCGGTGTTGGCTCCGATGCCGACGGCGAGCGAAAGCACCGCGGTGAAGCCAGGAGTGTGCGCGAGACCACGGATCCCGTAGCGCGCATCGCGCAGCAGATTCTCCAGCAGGCGGATGCCGCGGGCGTCGCGGCAGTCTTCCTTCGTCTTGTCGATGCCACCGAGGCGGATGCGAGCCTCTCGGCGGGCGGCTTCCCGGCTGCGGCCCTGGCGAACCAGGTCCTCGGTTTCCATATCCAGGTGAAGGGCGATTTCTTCCGAGAGGTCCGATTCGACATCGTCGCGCCGGAACAGGCTTCGGAGACGTCGCTTCAAGCGCGTTGCGATGTTCATCTGGCGTCGACTCCTTTCGCGGTCTTACGAGTCTGCGCGAAGCGTGTGTCCGACGGCCGCGGCAAACGCCTTCCAGCGTTCCTGCTCCTCGGCGAACTGCTTGCGGCCGGCAGTAGTCAGGCGATAGAACTTCGCCTGGCGTCCCTCATCGGAGATCTTCCATTCGGCAGTGATGAATCCCCGGTCCTCCAGACGGTGCATCGCCGGATAAAGAGAGCCCTGGTTGACTTCGAGCGCCTCCCGGGACATCTGCCGAATGCGCTTGGATACTCCCCAACCATGCAATGGGCCGAGGGTAAGGGCCTTCAGGATGAGAAGATCCAGGGTGCCCTGAAGCAGATCCGCTTTCGTGTTGGACAATGCCATCTCCGGTGCATCGCGTCCGCACACTTGTTGTCGGACATCAATGCCTTGTCATTCGACAACAAGAGTAAGGCATTCCGGGGCCGGTGTCAATGGGCTGCTATGCCTGTAAAGAAAACCTCGGATTCGCAGCAGGCTCGTTATGATTAAGGGCAGAAAGGAACGCAGCCCATGACCGTGACTATTCAGTTCCCGGACAATCTCTAAGCCGCTCTGCGCGCGCAGGCGTTCCGAAGCGGGCTATGTTTGCCGCGTGGCTGGAACGCGATTTGGCGACATCCACGGCAGCCCCATCCCCTTCGTTTGAGTGTTGGGCTTGATCTAATACAACCGCGCCGCCAACTGCCGCGCGATCGGGTCAGCCTTATCCTCCGAGAGCCCCGTCACGCCCGCCAGATACTTCCCCTTCGCGAACGTATATACTTCGTCCCGCCCTCGTCATATTCACCGAGCGTCCCGCCCGGCAGCGCGGATTTTCCGAGCAAATGGAAAACGCTGCTGCCTTCCGCTGTGCGCGTTCATCGGAGGGCGGGAGATTCCCGGCGCCGAGTAGTGCCCTCATCGCATCAACGCACCTTGATTTTGCTGCCACCAGCTTTTCCAAAACTCAAGATAGTAGGCTTCGCGGCTGGCAAAGGCGGCATTATCAAAAACTGAATGAGAAATAGTATCGTCGGTGCGATACTGCCACGGGCCGGAAGCGGGTTCGTGAAGCCCCACCGGCACATTGTTTGCGAAGCTTGAGAGCCCGCCTACAGCCGCCGCTCGCAGAGATATCGGATCCATGCCCAGCAACTGCCCTAAGAAAGGCAGTGTCTGGCGTGTGTGCATTCGTGCGAGAGCGGAGGCGGCCGCGACACGCAAATCTGCGCCGACATTCGAATCTGTCGCGATAGTGCCCAGTTCCTGCACCGCTGCCGGCGCGGCGTTGGAATAGTAGATCTTGATTTCCTGTACAATGGGGACCCAGCCCTTGCCTGCAGCGAGCGCCGCATAGTTTTGGTGAACCGTTTGCAGACCGGAGGCATCGCCCGCAGCGAGAGCGCCTCGTATCCCCATTCCACGCAGAAACGGATCCTGCGACGAGCGATAACGCCCGAAAGCCGCCGTCAACACCGGGGAATGGCTTTGGCGAAATTCTGACACCAGATCGACAGGCACTGGCGCCCGGGCCTCTACCGAGACGGCCAGTTCGAGCAATACTCTGTCCAGCACAGAGGGGTTTGCCGGCAAACTCGCTTCCGCGTTGTGCCGAATATCTCCGAAGTTCGCTCCGCCCTGACCGCCGGGCGCGGCGCCTCCCGCCGCCGGAGTCGGAAAATATGTGTCCTGCCACGCGATATCACCCTGACCAACCGGGTTCAGCGTCCATCCGCCCGAAGGCGTGCGGTCCAGAAAAATCAAACCATGCCCGGTCGCGGACCACGCGGCAGGCGGCGGGCTTGTATAGGGGGGCGTCCATACAAGCGACAGAATGTCCCCCTCGCGCACGGGACCTTTCAATACCAGCTCGGTTCTGACAGTGACATTAATATCCCCTGCTGCCGAACTGCCCTCGATCGAGCCTGCGACGATAGCGTCCGACGCCGTCGCAAGTGCCCCGACAGACTGGCGCGCGGCCGGACCGGCCTGTGCCAACGGGGCGAGAACCGCAAGTAAGCCGCCGATGAGCTGTGACATTCTTCTGAACTGCACGGTTTTCTCCATAATTTCGTGAAGCATTTCCAAATCACTCTTACGGGTTGGGCGTCGTGATATCCGTTTGCCATCCCGAATCTGTATACATTTGCAATGTGTCGGTCGAGACTCGCACGCCGGACCCCGAAGTAAGACTGTGAGCATACCAGCTTTGGCCGTTATGCATTACCAGTGTGTGCGGTCCGACGCCAGGGTTTGTAAACTGCGGGATGCAGGTGACTCCCCCGTTACAGAGGGCTGTGTCGCCAGGGTTGGCGCCCGTGTTGTACGTGGAAAGATTATCAAACTAGTCGGTGTGGTTAACGAAGAGACTACCCGGTGGGTTTCCGAAGTTTGGCCTGAGATCCCAGTTTGTGCCTGTGTAGTCGGGCGTCCCGTTTCCCGCAAACCACTCATTACTGGAGTAGTTCATGGGTGGGTCAGTCAGGCAAAGGCTTGATTGCTGATAGTTTACGTGCGTGGAGTAACCGTTATAATAACCGGCGCTGTAAACCCATGTCCCGCCGACCGGATCCGTGCCCGTAACGAGATTCCATGCCCTGTTGATAAAAAGACTTCGCGGAGTGATTTCTATAATAGTCGAGGATTTATGTAAATACAATACACGAAACGTTACAAGCGTCGTAGTGCAGCGCCGCTGGTTGCTCGGGAGCACAATTTGCGCGGAATACCGCGCAGTGGCCTCCAAGTCAGGAATGGAAGCAAAGGAGTGAGCGCGCCTCGGCGGCTGATTCCAGCCGCATCCATGCCAGCATTACAACCGCGCCGCCAACTGCCGCGCGATCGGGTCAGCCTTATCCTCCGAGAGCCCCGTCACGCCCGCCAGATACTTCCCCCTCGCGAACGTATATACCGGACCACTCGCATCCGTCCCGAAATATCCGCCCATATAAGCGATGTACGCCGGGTCCTTCAGCGTCGCCTTCAAGTCGAGCAGCAGGATCGCCGCGTCCTGGGCCGACGCCGTCTCGATAATGAAGAGCCGATACTTCGTCCCGCCCTCGTCATATTCACCGAGCGTCCCGCCCGGCAGCGCGGATTTTCCGAGCAAATGTTCGGGCACAACCTTCGCGCTCGTGCGATTCAGCGGGAGCAGTTGAGCCGTGTTGTCCTTCACCGGCGGCGCGGCAGCCGGAGCCTCTGCCTTCTTCTCCGGCGCCGAACTGCACGCGACCAGCGCCACCGCGCAGCATGCCGCGAGCATTCGCATCATATACTCCGAGCCGTCGCCTCGCGCTCCCCGTACATCTGCTCGTAGTAAGCGCGATACTCGCCGCTGCGGCAGCGCCGCACCCACTCGGCATTGTCGCGGTACCATTCCACGGTCGCGCGCAGTCCCTGCTCGAAGGGGATCTCCGGCTTCCATCCGAGTTCCCGCGTTGTCTTGCGGAAATCGACCGCATAACGCCGATCGTGTCCGAGCCGGTCGGTAACACTCTTAAGCAGCGACTCCGGCTTCCCCAGAATTTTCAGCAGCAGCTTCAGGACTTCGATATTCGCCAGCGGACGGCCGCCGCCAATGTGATACGTGTCGCCCGATCGACCGCCCTCCAGCACGGCAAGCAGTGCGCGGCAGTTGTCGGCCACATGCACCCAGTCGCGCACCTGCAGGCCATCGCCATAGACAGGTATCGAGTGGTCTTCAAGCGCATTCGAGATTGCGAGCGGCAGCAGTTTCTCGGGAAACTGATACGGCCCGTAATTGTTGCTCGTGCGCGTGATCACCACGTCGAGGCCGAACGTATGGCCGGCGGCTCGCACGAAGTGCTCCGCCGCCGTCTTGCTCGCCGCATACGGACTATTCGGGCCGAGCGGCGACTCTTCATCGAACCAGCCACCCGGCGCCATGTCCCCGCCGACCTCATCGGTCGAGATATGGAGGAAACGCTTTGCGTTCCGGTGGCGAGCCACGTCAAGCATCACCTGCGTGCCCAGCACGTTGGTGCGGACGAATTCCTCCGCGCTCAGAATGCTGCGGTCGACGTGCGACTCGGCAGCGAAGTGGACGACCACGTCGCAGTCCTGCGGCAGCGCATCCGCCACCGCCGCCGCATCGCAAATGTCGCCTCTGATGAGCGCATAGCCGGGATGATCCGCGACCTGCGCGAGATTATCCAGATTGCCCGCGTAAGTGAGCTTGTCGAAATTGACGATGCGGTAATCAGCGATCGCCTGCCGGATGAATTCGGAGCCGATGAACCCCGCACCCCCCGTGACGAAGAGGGTCTTCACGCTTTGGATTTCTTCCGGGCTTTGGTTTTGACGGGCGCTTCGCTCTCTGCCGCGGCAGCCGAGGCTTTGGCGGCCGGCTCCGGCTCGGTTTTGGCTTCGGCTTCCGCTTCGACTTTCGCGGGCGCTTCCGGCGGCAACCCCGTCACGTTCTCCAGCACCTGATTGAACAACGCCGCCTTGCGCGGATCGACTTTCGGCGGCGGCGGCTGTTCATGGCGGAAGTCATGATCGCTGTGGCACGTCCGGCAGCGCACCTTCGCGGGCGCTTCATTGAGGATGGATACCACCGAGTGATTCATCACTCTTTTGCACTTGACGCAAAAGTCGTCGATGTCATCGCCGAGTCTCGCTGCGCGCGTAAATATATCCCTGCTCATGCTGCTCTCGATCAAGCCTGCGCGGGCGCCGCTTCCGGCGGGGCCGTATTTACCACCGCGGGTGCAGGGGGAGGCTCGGGAACAAACCAGCGAGCCTCTTCGAAGCCGACGTACTTGCAAATACGGAGTTCTCCGGAAGCGAGTTCCAGAACGTCGCCCACCGCGAGCGGTGTTTCGGAATCGCGCAGCAGCGCCCAGGCGGCATACTCGTTCTCCGCCTCGATCTCGCCTGTCTGTTCATAATCCTTCGGCTTGACGTTCGCCGCGCCTGAGACATGGGGTGCCCATCGGAACTGCAGTCTGGGCGCCTCTTTCATTCTGTGAATGCGAAAAGCAGGCATGAAAGCCCCATTGTAGTGGATGAGAAGGCCTCATGGGTCCCCAGAGGGGGTAGCGATATCCTGTACCCGTATGAACCTCTCGCCGACCACTCGCCGCGGCTTCCTGCAATCCACCGCCGGTATCGGCGCGGCGGCTCTCGCGGCCTGTAATCGCGCCGGTCCGCCGGCCAGCGCTCCGCCCGGCAGCTCACCCGCGGGCCCCGCCGACATCACCCTGCGCATCGGCCCCGTGCTCGCCGACATCGCGAAGGACCACACCATCAGCACCATCGGCTACAACGGTCAGACGCCCGGACCGCTCATCCGCATGCGCGAAGGCGTTCCGGTAACGGTCGATTTGTTCAACGATACCGACGCGGCCGAGTTCGTTCATTGGCACGGCCTCATCATTCCCGCCGACGTGGATGGCGCGGCGGAAGAGAAAAGCCTCGCCGTCCCCGCTCGCGGACACATCCGCTACAGTCTCACGCCCCGGCCCTCCGGCGTGCGGTTCGTGCATTCGCACGTGATGCCGATGTCCGACCTCAACCGCGGCACGTACACGGGACAGTTCGCCATCGTTCACGTCGAGCCCAAAGACAATCCCGGCCAGTACGACCAGGAAATCTTCCTGATCACGCACGAGTGGGAGCCCTTCTACACCGGCGAAGAAGAGATGGAAGACGAGGACATCACGCCCGCCGAGAAGGCCCGCAAGGAGCAGGAGGACAAGAAATCGAAGCCCAACGGCTGGGAGATCGGCTACCAGCGTTTCACCATCAACGGCAAAGCACTCGGATACGGCGACCCGGTGCGCGTCAGGCAGGGCCAGCGGGTCTTGTTCCACATCGTGAATGGAAGCGCGACGGAGAACATTCAACTCGCGCTCGCCGGCCATCGATTCCGCGTCGTTGCTCTCGACGGCAACGCCGTTCCCACACCGCAGCTCGTCGACGTGCTCGATCTCGGCACCGCCGAACGCATCTCCGCTGTTGTCGAGATGAACAATCCGGGCATCTGGGTCCTCGGCACGCCGCATGACGACGATCGCAAGAACGGCATGGGCCTTGTCGTCGAATATGCGGACAAAACCGGTGCGCCCCGCTGGATCAAGCCCGTGCACAAGCCATGGGACTACACGATGTTTGGCGAAACCCGCACGGCGCCCGAGCCCGTCGAGAGCATTCCTCTGTCATTCGGAAAAATCAACGGCGGCACGGGAGCCTTCAATCACTGGACCGTCAACGGCAAGATGTTCGACGAAAACGCCCCACCACGTCAATTGAAGAAGGGCAGCCGGTACCGCCTCATCTTCGACAACCAAACCGACGACCCGCACCCCGTCCATCTGCACCGCAACACGTTCGAGCTGACGAATGTCTATGGGAAGGCGACGGCTGGCGTGATGAAAGACGTCGTGCTGGTGAAGGGCTACCGGAAGATCGCGGTCGACTTCACGCCGCCGATGGAAGGCCTCACGCTCTTCCACTGCCACCAGCAGCTTCACATGGATTACGGTTTCAAGACGCTCTTCAATGTGACTTGATGCGGCGACGCAGCGGGTTCGGCGGCAAGGGCTCGCGCTGCGTCGCGTCTTCCCAGCTCGACCCAGCGCTCGATGTTCTCGCGCTTCCAGAATACGGCGTCATCCATATCGCCGAGCCGCTCGGACGGCGAGATGATCGTCAGATCGAGATCCCGCGGATACTTGCGTCGGGGTTTGAACACATGAGCGAAATCGATTGCCAGGTGCATCCACCACTTCTCGATCTTCGGCATCGAGTCGATGGCGATGATACGCGTGGCGCCCATTTGGAGCGCTGCCCAGATCGGAATCTTCTCGAAGAGGCCGCCATCGACATAGCGCCTGCCGCCGATCCGGACCGACCGCAGGAACAGCGGAATCGAGCACGTGGCCTGCAGGTGCTCGGCAGACACGTTCGGGTATTGGAAAAAGCGCGCGTGCAGCCACGGCAGTTCGAGCGTCACCACCCCGAAGGGCAGGCGCGGCTCGAAGTCACGGCAGATTCCTTCCGCCTGCGCGCGTAACGGCGCTGGATCGAACCAGCCATTCCGCCAGCCGTGATTCGGAAACAACCGCAGTGTGTCGCCGGCCGCCGGATCGAGCCAGCGATCGATCAGCTGGTCGGCCGAGCAGCCGCCCGCGATGGCGAAGCCGTTCAGCGCGCCCACCGAAGCTCCCACGATCACGTCGGGAGGCGCCAACTCCGCGACGGCTTTGTAAGCCCCCGCCTGATACGCTCCGAACATTCCCCCCGGCGACAGCACCAACGCGGTTTTGTGCATCCCTATTAGGTTGATGATGAAACGAACGGCGACGTTTCGATATGTTAGAGAAGGTGAGCTTTCAGTTGGGAGATTACGCTGCGGAAATCTCAGGCATTCTCGCATCGGCTGGCGGCGGTTTCCATCCGATGCCGCTCGTGAAAAACAGCGCTTCACCGGCGAATGCCGTTCGCGAGGTCGAGCGTCTGCGCAACGCGAGCGCGCCGGTGCGCGCCGCCCTCTACCTTTATCTCGGCTGCTGGGACGAAGCCCACAACACCGCCGACAGCGTGGAGAACCCCGACGGATACTTCTGGCACGCCATCGTGCATCGACAGGAACCGGACGCCGCCAACGCGGGCTACTGGTTCCGCAAAACCGGCCGGCATCCGATCTTTCCGAAGCTGGCGGCGGAAGCGGAAAGCGCCGGCTATCACAGCGGCTCCGAATGGGATCCGTACCGGTTCGTCGACTTCTGCGGAAACGTCCGCGCGCGATCGGCGGAAGAGCGCCTCGCGCTTGAAGTTCAGCTCATCGAGTGGCAGCTTCTGTTTGATTTCTGCACACAAGCAAACCGGGGCCAGCGCTTTTGAAGAAGATTCTCGTGGTTGTGCTGATCGCGGGCGCCGCAGTCGCCGCGTGGTTCTTCCTCAAACGGCAGGATGTTCCGCAGGTGGCATTCCTGAAGCCCGCGCGCGAAACGATTTCCAATACTCTCTCGACGAACGGCAAAGTCGAGCCGGTCGAGTATCAGGAAGTCCGTGTTGAATCCCCCGGTCTGGTCAAACGGGTCACGGTGCACGCGGGCGATGCCGTGCGCACGGGCCAGGTGATCGCCGAAATCAGCGAGCCGGGCCTGCAACAGGAACTGGATGCTGCCACTGCGCGCGAAGCTCAGGCTCGCTCCGATCTCCAGACCCTGCAGAGCGGCGGGCGCAGTTCCGACACATCCGAGTTGGACGCCACTCGCAGCCGCCTGCAGTCGGACCGTGACGCCGCGCAGCGGAACCTCGACGCACTCGAGCGCCTCCTCGCCAAACAGGCCGCGACACCGTACGAAGTGGAGCAGGCGCGCCAGGCCGTGAAGAGTCTCGACGTGCAGATCGCTTCGCTCCAGCAGCGCCGCGCGGCGCTCGTCGGAAAGGGCGACATTACGGGCGCCGAAGCGCGCGTTCGCGAAGCTGAGGCGAACGTGCGTCTCGCCCGCGATCGCATCGCGCTCGATGTTATCCGCGCGCCGATTTCAGGTACCCTCTACGATCTGCCCGCGCGCGCCGGTTCCTTTCTGAACGCCGGAGAGCCTGTCGCCAGCATCGGCAGGCTCGACCCGGTGCGGGTCCGCGTTTATGTGGATGAGCCCGAACTGGGACGCGTCGCCGCCGGCCAAAGCGTGCGCATCACCTGGGATGCGCTGCCCGGCCGCGAATGGACGGGTACCGTGGAAAAACGGCCTACGGAAGTGATCGCCCTCGGAACCCGGCAGGTAGGCGAGGTTCTGTGCACGATTGGAAATCCGCAGCGCGAGCTCGTGCCGGGCACCAACGTCAACGCGATTATCCTCACGCAGGTGGTGCCAAACGCTCTCACCATTCCAAAAGCCGCGGTGCGCCGCAATGGCACGGTCGGCGTGTTCGTGCTGGGTCCCGACAGCACGCTGAAGTGGCGGCAGATTTCGACCGGGGCCTCCGATGCGCTGCGCGTGGAAGTGGTGAACGGGCTGGGCGATGGTGAGGCTGTGGCGGCGCCCTCGGAGATCACCCTGAAAGACGGAGCCAAAGTGACGCCCGTTTCCCAGTAAAGACGCCCAGATCAAATCCTGTGAAACGATTTGAGGATGTCGCGTGTGCTGTACTGCAGCGCAACCGGGCGGCCGTGGGGACACGCCATCGGGTAATCGGTAGCGCCGAGCGTCCGCAGCATCCATTCCATCCTCCGCTGATCGAGAGGCGTGTTGATCTTGATGGCCGCGCGGCAGGCGATGGACGCGGCGATGCCGCGGCGCAGGTCCGAGATTGAAACGCTGCGCAGCTCGTTCTCGGCTATTTCCAAAATCTCGAAGATGACGCGCTCGAGATCACCCTGTCCGATAGCTGCGGGCGCGGCTTTCACCGCGATGGTGCGGTTGCCGAAGGGCTCGGTCTCGAAGCCGGAATGCTGGAGCTCATCGGCGATCCGCGCGTATTCGATCTGCTGCTCGGGCGTGAGCTGCAAGATCACCGGCATCAGGAGATGCTGCACCTCAACCCGCCCGGCGGACTGCTGGGCGAGCACCTGTTCGAACAGGATGCGCTCATGGGCGACGTGCTGGTCGATGATCCAGAGCCCGTCAGTTCCGGCGGCGATGATGAAGCTGTTGTGAAGCTGGCCGAGCGGGCGCAGTTCGCCGATGCGCGTCATCGTGTGGGCAGCGGGCACGGCGTCGGCGGGAAAGGCCCCGTGTGTGTCGGGCACGCGCAGACGCAAGGGTTGTTCCGTGTGCTGCGGCGCCGGCTCGCCGAGCGGGATCGCCGCATCGCCGAAGTCAAAGCGTCCGGCGGGCGGCTGTGGCGGGAGCAGCGTGTATTCGGGCACAGTCGCCGGCAGCCCGGCTCCTCCGGTCTCGTTCTGCAGCACCTGCGAGAACTCCGAATAAGGCAGCACCGCCGCAGGCTGGACATGCGCCCCCGGCGTGAAGCTCGGAGCCGGCCGCGAAAGCATCAACTGCTCGCGCACGGCGTCGCGCACGAAATCATGCACCCACGACTGATGCCGGAAGCGCACTTCGGTCTTGGACGGGTGGACGTTCACGTCCACTTCCTCGCAATCGCAATCGAGGAAGAGCAGAGCGAACGGAAAGCACGCGGGCGGCATCAGATTGTGATAGGCGCTCGACAGCGCGTGCAGCACGAGGCGGTCGCGAATAAGCCGTCCGTTGACGAAGACGAAGATCGAGTTGCGGTTGTTCTTCTGCACCTGCGGGCGCGAGACGAACCCGTAGGCGGTGTAGTGGCGCGGCGGCTCCTCCGGGTCCCGCTGCAGGGCGCGCGTTTGCGACTCGAGCTCGATCAGATCGTCGAGCAACTGGCTGCCGAAGACCTGGAAGACGCGTTCGCGCAGCGTCTCGACCGGGGTCGCGTGCAGCAGCGTGGCGCCGCCGTTCCAAAGCTCGAAAGTCTTGTCCGGATGCGCGAGACTGTAGTGCGTGACGAGCGAAGCGATGTGGGCGAGCTCGGTTTGTTCGGAACGCAGAAACTTCTTGCGCGCGGGCACGTTGAAGAAGAGATCGCGGACGGCAATCGACGTGCCGCCGCCGCGCGCGATTTCGTCGCAGGAGAGAATTTTACCGCCGGCGATTTCGACGCGCGTGCCGGTCTGTTCATCGAGCGAGCGTGTTTCGAGAAGGAGGCGCGACACGGACGCGATCGACGGCAGCGCTTCGCCGCGAAAACCGAGCGTGCCGATGGAGAGCAGATCCTTGACGTCGTGCAGCTTGCTGGTGGCATGGCGCTCGAAGGCGAGCAGCGCGTCGTCGCGCAACATGCCGCAGCCGTCGTCGGCGATGCGGATCAGTCGTCGTCCGCCGTTTTCAATCTCGACGCGGATGCTGGTGGACCCGGCGTCGAGCGAATTTTCGAGGAGCTCCTTGACTACCGAAGCCGGGCGCTCGACGACTTCGCCGGCCGCGATCTTGTTGGCGACGTTATCGGAGAGGACACGGATGCGACCCACGTCAGTCGTATCACTTCGTGGTGTCGACGCCGAATTTCTTCAGCTCGTCGGCGTAATAACGCTTCTGGAGGATGTCCCACTCCTCGCTGCCTTCGGAAATGTCGCGCTTGATGGTACGTACCTTGTCGCGCGCGGCCCGGTCGGCCTTATCCTCGACCTGCAGGATCTCGGTGAATACCTTGACGATGTCGAGACGCGCTTCGTTGTCGTCCTTTTTCTTCATGCGGAGGTCGCGCGACTTCTTCAGAGCCCCTACCAGCTTGTGCGAGATGTCCGTGACCTTGTCGCGCGAAAGCTTCATCTGGTCGCCGGTGTCGCGTCCCGAAGCACGCACGATCTTGCGCTGCTGGATCAGGGTGTTCTTGGCCTTGCGGAACATCTCCTGATAGCTGACGCCTTCGCGGCGCATGTAATCGCTGTATTGCTCGAGGATTTCGCGCACTTCGTCGTTGAGCTTGTCCTCGGCTTCGAGCTCGTCGGAGATTACGTTGTTGACCAGCTCGACCACGCGTTCGGGTGTGTGTGTCTCAATCGTCGCGGGCGTAAGACGGCGAACGATCTGACGAGACAAATATGCTACGAACTCCCGAGGAAGCAACATTTTGAAGGGTCTCCGTCAGTGTATCATCGCGGTAATTCCTGACGGACTTGCCGGCGACTACGGGCCACTAACGCTTCCGCGGCCAATACACTGCGGTATAGGCGCCGCCGAAAACCAACAACACAGCTCCCCACCAGACCGGCGCGTGCAACTCCGCCAGCACGGTCGGCGGCGGAGTTGCCCACTCCGACAATCCGCTCGCCAGCACCAGCGCCCCATAGATCGCAAGCAGCACGCCGACGAAGAACCACACCGGGATCATTCTCATGGCCTCACCTATAGCCGCAACCGCGCACAACGGGCTCCGTCTGTGCGCTCACCAGAAAATCCACTGCAGTACCGCGAGCACGACCAGTGCTATCACCGCCCAAAACGCGGGCCGCTCAAACACAGGAACCGAATCCTCCTTCGGAATATCCGTCAGCCCGTAAACGAGGTTTACCAGTTCCTTGTCCGGCTTCGGCCTGGTCGCCAGACTCACTGTCACCGTGACAATCAACCCGATGATCATCGACCACAGCGCGCGGTACATGTCCTCCGCCAGCGCCTTCGCGTCCTTCGACAGCGCGATCACCGCCAGCATGGACGGATCGAATTTCACTAAAAAGAACATCCCGATCGACGAGAGCGTTCCGGCCAGCAGCCCGTAAAATCCGCCCGCCGGAGTGATGCGTTTCCAAAGCATCCCGATCAGAACCGTCCCGAACAGCGGCGCGATGAAGAAGCTGAACAGCGCCTGCACGTAGTCCATGATGCTGGCGAATCCCATTGCGAGATACGCCGTCCCGATGCTTATGAACAAGCCGATCACCGTGCACCACCGGCCCATCGAGACATAGTGCGCGTCGGTTGCCGATTGGCGGATGTAGGGACGATACAGGTCATACGTCCACACTGTGGCGAAGGCGCTGACATTCCCCGCCATTCCGGCCATGAAGCCCGCGACCAGCGCCGTTACGCCGAGGCCCAGCAGCCCCGGGCCCGCATAGCGCGCCAGCATCAGCGGCAGCACTTCGTTGTAGCTGTGCTGCCCGGCCAGCATCCCGCTCTCCGGCACCAGATGTTCGGGCAGCACCGCGAGCCCGAGCAATCCCGGCAGGATTACAATTGCCGGCACCGCCATCTTGAAGAACGAGCCGATAACGGGCGCCATCTTTGCCGCCCGGATGTCCTTCGCCGCCAGCACGCGCTGCACAACGAGAAAGTCCGTCGTCCAGTAGCCCATCGACAATACCGCCGCAAGGCCGAATACGATACCCGTCCAGTGCATGCCCATCGGATTGTCGCGGAAATGTCCGAGCGTCGACCACATGTGCGTGTAATCCTGCCCGGGGAAGTTCGTCTGGATGCGCTTCACCATGCCGTTCCATCCGCCCGTTTCGATCAGCCCAAAAACCGGGATCAGCAGCGCGCCGAACCAGATCAGGAAGAACTGCACAACCTCGTTGAAGATCGCCGAGTAGAGCCCACCGGCGGCGACATAGAGCCCGACCGTCACCGACGAGACCCAAATGCTGAAGTGGATATTCCACCCAAGCATCACTTTCATCACGACCGCCATCGCGTACATGTTCACGCCAGACATCAGGATTGTCATCACAGCGAACGTCCCCGCGCTGAACCCGCTCGCCGCCGAGCCGTACCGCAGCTTCAGATAACCCGGCACCGAATGCGTTTTCGAGATGTAGTAGAACGGCATCATCACGACGCCCAGGAAAAGCATCGCTGGAATAGCGCCGATCCAATACCAGTGCGCGGCGAGAATACCGTATTGATAGGACGAACCCGCCCAGCCCAGCAGTTCGAGCGACCCCAGATTCGCTGAAAGGAAACTGAGGCCCGCCACCCACGCGGTCATCTCGCGCCCGGCGAGAAAGAAATCCTGGCCGCTGTTGGCGAATCGGCGCAGATAAAACCCAATCGCGAGAACCGCGACGAAGTAAATCGTGATGATGGCCAGATCGACTGGCGCAAGCGAGAATACGTGCTGGTTCATCGTGGCGCGGCTACTCCTGCCCCCCGCGCCGGCGATCGCGCCGGCGCTCGTGGTCTCATCTGCACGAAAACACCCTCCCGCGATGCTGCCCAATCAAAATCTGCACCAGCCGATGCGCGATCAGCTCATGCAAAGTCAGCAACTCGCGATTGGCCCGCGTGATCGCCTCCGCGTCTGTAGTGTCGATAACCTCGCCGCCAGCCCGCAGCGCCTCGGTCGCTTCCTGCATGACGGAGTCCTCCAGCACCTCACCCGCCATTTCCCAAAGTGTGATGAAACGATCGACGGCTGTCGGAAAACTGATCTCAAACACACCGGACGCGCTCGTGGTCCGCGGTGGCTTAAAGTCCAGATTGAACGGACCTTCATACCCATGGCTGCGCAACAGCACCAACACGTTCAGCCAGTCCAGCGGATTCACCAGGCCGACCCCGATATCGACGTCGTGCTTCAGCCGGTAACCGTCATTGATGTCGAAGTGAAAGAGCTTTTTCGCGACGAGCGCCCGCGCCAGGGCCGCCCGCACGGCCGAGCCCCACATCAGCTCGTGCAGATATTCCGGATTTAATCCCACCATTTCCGGATGCGTCAGCAGTCCGGACGCAATGAAAGCCAGCATCGCATCGCTCGTCGGAAGCAGGATCTCCGCCTGCGGCTCAAAGGGCTTCGCTTCGAGGCAGTGCTTCAGCGTGTCGCACTTCAACGCGCGCGCCACTTCGATGTCGCGCTCGCAGGCGCTGTTGATAGCGTCGGCATACCACCGCAGCGTCTCCGTCTCTTCAATCGCGCCCTGCACCGAATAGCCCAACGATCCTGGCCAGTAGACGGCAAAGCGCGCGCCCAGTTCGTGGCCGAGATCCACAGTATTTCGCACACGAAACTTCCCGTACTCGCGCACACCCGCCGATTCCGCCGCCGGACCCGCCGCCCACACCGCGTGATGAAACGTCTCGGCCGTCACCATCGAGCACGCAACGCCGCTGTCGGCAAGCGCTTTTTTGATGCGCTCGGCGATTGCCCACTGCTCGTCTTTCCCCAGCGCGGCCGTCGGGATCACATCGGTATCATGCGTGGCCCAATGTCCGATGCCGATCTCACCGTACTTGCGGATCACTTCCTCAAAGCCGATCTCCGGCCGCGTCGGGGCATGGAAGAGCGCATGGCCCGGATACGCCGCCGCCCATTGCGGTCCGGAGATGAAATACTTCCGGCGCGTTTCGGGCGAGTACGCGCCACCGCATGCGTTCATCAGGCGCGACACAAGGGCTTGCTGCTGATTCTCAGGGATGGGATTCATGCGGATTTTCCTATTTGTTCTATCATGCGGAGGTGCATATAGCGGATATCCGCGCCACCACCGTCACTGTGCCGCTCGAAGCACCTCTTCGCCACGCCAACGGCTGCCACTGGGGCCGCTTCGTCCGCACCATCGTCGAAGTCGAAACCGATAACGGGCTCATCGGACTCGGCGAAATGGGCGGCGGCGGCGAATCGGCCGAAGCGGTCTTCCGCGCGATGAAGTCGTATCTGGTGGGCCACGACCCGGCGCGCCTCGAGGAGATGCGCTTCCTGATCGCCAATCCGACCGCGTCGCTTTACAACAACCGCACTCAGGTACTCGCGGCCCTCGAGTTCGCTTGCCTCGATATTCTCGGGCAGGCGTGGGGCGTTCCGGTCTGTGACGTTCTCGGCGGACGCCTGCGCGATCGCGTCCCATTCGCGACGTACGGCTTCTTCCGCTATCCAAATCCGCGCACCGGCGGCGGCGAAGTGCGCACGATCGATCAGATGGTCGCGACGACGCGCGCGATGAAGCAGCGCTTCGGATTCACTACGCACAAGCTCAAGGGCGGCGTCTTCCATCCGGATTATGAGCTTGAGGCCTATCGCGCGCTCGCCGCGGCTTTTCCGGGCGATTCTTTCCGCTTCGATCCGAATGCGGTGTGGTCTACAGAGCAGGCGATCCGGTTCGGGCGGGCGATCGAGGACATTCGCAACGACTACTTCGAAGACCCCGTC
>DASZLP010000076.1:0-7091 GCA_035552355.1 Bryobacteraceae bacterium
CTGGCGGACTTCTACTACGAACTGGAGTGCTCGGGCGAGTATACAATCTGCCGGAATCTCCGCCCGCGCTGACTGCATTTTTCGCAGCGATGCGAGCAACAGGCGCCGGCTTCAGGACGTCGCAGAAACGCTGGAAATATCGGGCACCCCTGCGCGTCTCGCGCGCTGAATGAAGGACCTGTCGAACGAGACGAATAAGAGGCCGGGCGTCATTTCCAATTAGTAAGACTCCGGCAAGATTATTGCCCACCTGCACTCCCGTCCCGTTCCCGAAAAACAACCCACCGCCGAAGCACTGCCGGGAACGCCGTCAGTCCCATCGCCACAAACGCGAGCCGCATCGACTTCATTCCCCGCCGCGCCGCTTTCAAATTCTCCCGCGCCCTCGCATAGTCGCCCTCGCGCAGCGCGGCGCGGCTTTCATCGACCGCGCCCTCGGCGTACTGATAGCGCAGCTCCGCGTCGACGAGCGCTTGTTCTTCATTCGTAAGACCCGGCAGCGACCGATGCTTCTCCAGCGCCCGAATGCGCCACGCGCGCAGATCGCCGCCCGATTGACTAAGCCCATCCGGCCGCACCCGATATTCATAAACCACCTCTCGCGTATTTTCGAGAAGCGAGCCGCTTCGCGCCACGCGCAGCGCCATTTCAAAATCCTCCGCCTTGCGCATGCTTTCGTCATAAAGGCCTGCTTCGAGAAAGTGCGCGCGACGAAACACAGCGCAGGCGAACGAATTGGATTTGCGCGTCACGAGATCCGCGAAAGTCACCACGCGCGCGCGGCTCGGATAGTTTGTCATCAACTCCCCGCCATCGAGGCGCGTGCCGCCGAAGAAGACGCCGTTGCCGTAGACCATGCCGGTTCGCTCGCTCGCCCGCATCATCTCCATCCACGCCTCGAGAGCTCTGGGACGCAGCCGGTCATCGCCATCAAGCACCGCGACGAAATCCCCGGCAGCGGCCCTGATTCCCGTGTTCCGCGCGCCGGCGAGGCCGCGGTTTTCCTGGCGAATGTAGCGGAACCGCCCATCGTCAAGATAAGGTCGAAGCGCAATTTCGAGATTCGCACCGTCCGGGCAACCGTCATTGACGACGATGATCTCGCTCGCCGGGTGAGTTTGCCGCAATACGGAATCGATCGCTTCGGCCACGTATCTGGTGATCCGGAAGGCCGGGATGACTACGGAGACGGAGGACTCACGCATGGCTAATGGCCCCGCGACATCGCGCTGAAGAGCGTCTCATACCGCTCGATTACGCTGCCGGTCGAATACTTGCCCACGGCTCTTTGACGAGCCTCTCGTCCCATTTCCAAACGCCGCCGCGGATCGTCAACAAGCTTCAGAAGCGCCTCCGCAATCAGCGACTCGTCGTCGAACGGAACCGTCAACCCGTGGACTCCATCGTCAACCAACTGCAGGTTCGCGGGAATCGCGCTGACCACCGACGGAAGTCCCGCGGCCATGGCTTCGAGAAGCGCGCACGGGAATCCTTCGCTGGGGGACGTCAGCGAGTAAATATCGCTGGCGCGAAGCCACGCGGGTATGTCCGCGGCCGGGACCATTCCCGTAAACCGCACGCGCGCCAGATCGATCTTCCGCTCGCGGACCAGCGCTTCGAGCTGGCCGCGTATCGGCCCATCACCAACCAGCAGAAGAAAGATATCGGTGTTCCGGCAAGCCGCGCGCGCGAAACCGCCGATGAGACTCGGCACTCCCTTTTCACGTGAAAGCCGGCCGACATACACGACAACCCGAGCGTTCTCCGGAATGCCGTGGCTCGCTCGCCAGGCTTCCGCCTCACCGGGCCGCGCCGGGCGGAATTCCTCCGGATCGACAGGGTTCGGCATCCAGATGATCTGCTCGCGGATAAAGCCATCGGCCAGCGCCTCATCGATCATTCCCTCATTCAGGACCATAATCGGCACCCGCCACTTCCGCATCCAGTCCAGTTCTTTGCGCCCTGCTCTCGACCCGCGCATCAGAGGAATCACGCCGCTGCCGGCAATCTTCATGACAATTGGTTTCCCGAGCACGCGCGCAACGGGCAACCCCGCCGCGAGATGCAGTCCCTGCATCAGGAAATAGACGACGTCATATCTTCGCCGGCGCCGCCAGATGGCGAATGCTACTTCCCACGCGAAGTTGAAATCCTTCCACCGCCCGCGCGAGCGCCGCGTCAGAATGCTTACCGGAACGCCCATCGTGTCGACCCAATGTCTTACGGCCGGCATCGGCGGACCACCGGCGCAAAGCACGTGGACCTCATGTCCTCGCCGAATCATCGCCGCACCGACCCGCTGTGCTTCTATCTCCGACCCTCCCATCACCGGCGGATAACTGTCGCAAATCAGCAGCACGCGGAGCGGCTTTTTTTCGCTCATCGCGAAGCCTCGCACACCATTTCTTCCAGCTCCCACCCCGAGCCCACGCGCGCCATTACCTTCCAGCCGTTCTCTCCGCGCCGGAACACGCTGGCATGGTTCGTCAGATCTTCGAGCAGGCTTCGGCCGGCGATCCAGACACCGCCCGGTGACAGGCTCGCAAAAATCGCGCTGAATCCCTCGCGAAGCCGGTCGTCGGAAAAATATCCACGGTTGAAGATATTCATCGTGCGGACAACATCGCAAGGGGTCACGCTGCGCTCGAACACCGATCGCCGGCAAAACCGCAGGCGGGAATCGCTGCGCGCGAGCATCGCGGCCTTCGGATGGATGTATGGAATCCTCCGGACCCAAAAACCTTCGCCATCCGGGCGCCCCATCCAGTCCGGCGGCAGCGCGAGACGCCGAAAGCGCTTCCGCGCCTGCGCCGCGACCAGACGAAGAAATGGATTCTTCCACGATTCGGGATGGTGTATTCCCACCACGAACGGCGGTCGTATGTATTGCAACGGCGTGCCGTCGATTTCGGTGATGAAAATGTCGCCCTCGGGGGTCGTCAACTCGAGAAGCTCGAGAAGCAGGTCGGATGCTTCGATCGTCGCCGCCGGGAAAATCGGAAATAGCTTTTCGGCAAGTTCATAACTGGTGAGTCCATGCGATACGGCGCGGTCTTCGATGCGAAGCGGCGCGCCGGCCGGAAAAAGCTCTTGAAGCGCTTTCAGAAAAGCCGCGTCGACGTCCTCGAAGCGGTTGGGATAGCTCGTCCGATAAGTCCCGTTCGCGGCCTGCAGCGTGACGCTGATGTCTTCGAAGACCTTGATCTGTTCTTCCGTCGGATTCTCGCCGACGCGCAGCAGATTGTAAGCAACGCGCGGCCCCGAAAACCGCCGCCGCGGGCCCATTTTCATGTACTGCTCTTCGGTGCGGATCCCGAGCTCGAACATTCGTGTCAGGCTGGTTGACCATCCCGCGCGGGCAGAACTCTCGCCGGATTTCCCACCGCGACCGAGTTCGCGGGAATCGGGCGCACCACGACCGAGCCGGCCCCGATGGTCGAGCCGGCCCCGACGTCCGCCAGAACGATTGACCCCGCTCCGATCCAACAATCGGCGCCGATCGCGATCGTTTCGAAAGCGCCATGCTCCGCGCTTATCCTTCCCTCGGCGTCGCGTAAGTGCTGTCTGCCTCCGCTGATGATCTGCACGCCGGAAGCGATTTGCGTTCGCGCGCCGATCGTTGTCTTGCCAAGCACGCAGTAGGATCCGACGAAAACATTGTGGCCCACTCTCGCTTCACGATGCGCGAACGTGGACCCGAACTGCACCCGGCTTTCGGGCGAGCATCGTTCAAGCGTCAGCCGGTAATAAGCCACCCGCAGGTAATCGCCTGGCAATCCGGGCGCCAGCGCGCACGTTTGCGCCCACAAAGAATAGAGTGGTTTGAACCGCCCGAAGGCCGACAGAAGCGCGAGCGGCAGCGCGATCAACAAAAAGATCGCCCGGATGGACTTCTTCAGAATCGGCTTCAAATTGCATTCTAGCCTGCATTTCTGACAGGCCTCACGTAACAAGCGCCGGCCTTACTGCGCCACGTACAGAGGAATCTGATCCCCCGGCGCGATCACAGCGCCGGATGCGTTCAGATAGTCCACCTCCGCCAATACCGACCCCGACCGCGCGTCGACCGGGATCGCACATGGCGAGGATGAACACAACACTGTCGATACGAGCCCGTTCGGCGCCGTGACCGTCACTTTCGCCTGCGTCGCATTCGCAACACCGGCCAACGTAAACGGAATATAGATCGTTCGCGGATCCGCCGGCGCGACGCCGCCGAGCCGAACCGCCGGCCACCGGTGCAGCATTCCCATGCCGGCGAAGAAGCCGTACCATTTGCCGGCATGGATGTAGCTGTCGAGAAGATTCGTGGCGCCGATATTCAGCGCGTCGGTTGCCTCGTCGGAAAACACGCCGCCGGTATTGAAGGTCGGCTGCCCCCATACGGCGCCATAGAGAGAATCGCCCCACGCCTTGTTGTCGTCCGTCGGATGCGCGATGTAGTATGCCGCGATCGCATTCCCCAGCTCCTGATTCTGTTCCCGGCCGATGACTCGTCCGTTCAATGAGGTCCCGTAGTTGCAACCCGGCTGCCGCTCATCGAAGGACGAGTTGGTTGCCGCTATATTCGGTTCGCAGAATCCGTATAGGCGGCCGTAGTTGGTCGTCAACGTCGCGGCGTCGACGCCAATGTCGTGTATCCATTGTGTGGCCTGATTATTCAGGCCCGCGTAAGTCGCCGCGTAGCCGGCCAGAGCAGGGTCGGTCGCCGCCGCCAGAAGTCCCATACCATAGCTCTTGATCCCCAGCATGAACGGCTGCTGGCCGAACCCCGCGAGATTGCTGGTGAATCCGTAGAAATTGGTACCCGTCGCGCCCTGCCACGGGTGATCGAGCGTAAGGGACGTGGGCCCGTTCCAGATACAGGCGTAATTATTCGCCATATCGGTATAGTCGGCGTTCGACGTCGCAAACACCGTCAGCGCGTTCGCGTTGCTGGGGATGTTCACCGCCATCCACGTGACCGGCCCCGTATCCCCTGGCCACAACCCCGAGATCACGCCGGACGCGCCGGAACCGCTGTAGAGAAACGAACCGGTGAACGGCACGCCGCCCCGCGTGCCGGTGACGACAATGCCGTTCGCTCCCGATACCGGCAGCGATCCGGTTGTCACCGTCAGTGTTCCGCTTCCATTCGTCATGGATCCGATCCCTTTCGCGGTGCCGGTGCAGAAGGTTTGAGATAATCCGGCGCCTGTTACTGCCGTCGAATTCGCGGTGAGCGTTACGGGACCGAGTTGTGTGGTCCACAAAAATCCATTCGCCCACGAACCCTCGTCGCGTTTGCAGGCCAGATCGTTCGCCTGCATCGTGGCGAGGTCGTTCCTCCATCGAGTCCGGAATGTGGTATCGGGATCGTAAATGGCGCCGAGGATCAGCCAGGTATAGGCGTATCCGGTATCGCGCGTGTCGTCGTACTCGCAGTTCGGGTGGCCGTTGTTGTTGACCTGATTGGTCATGAATTCGGCGCTGCCCGCGTATGCGCGGAGGTCCCCCCACTGCACGCGGCCGGTCAGCACCGCGGACGTGAAGGCCGCGATGGCCGGACCGCCCAGGAAGAGTGTCGGGTAGCCGGCCACATCGCGATTCGCGAAGGGACTCTTGATCAGATTGTCATCGAGCACATTGGCAGCGTCGAGAGCCGCCGTCAATCCGGAGCGGTAGTAAAGAGCCCGGCTGCCGAGCGACTCACCATAAAAGCTGATGCCGCCCGTGGAACTCTCATTCACCCATCCGCTCGAATCCGTCACGCTGTATTGGTAGCCGCTCTGCAGGGTGCCATCGAGCGACGGCACGTCGTGTCCCGAGGCGTATTCGTTGCCGAAGGCAATGGGGTTCAGATACACCGAAGTCTCGCTCTCGCAGCCGGTCGCGTTCCACATGGCTTCGCTGATGCCGGTCGGATCGTTCGAGTGCCTCGACCGCAGCACGAGAGTCCGCTGCCCGTGCAGAATCCCATAGCTGCTGAAGGTTCCGGCGTCCGCGTCGGCGGGGTAAGCCCGGTTCAAGACAATCGCCGTCGGCTGCACGCTGACAACCGGATTTGAATAGTTTGCTCCTCCGGCGACCACAGTGAATGAGGTTATCGAGCCCGAAGCGACATTCGCGGTCACCACTGCTCCCGCGCCCGTGGGATCTGTAATCACCACGTTCACCTGCCCGGCAATGAGGTTCTGGCCGCTCTGGCCGAAAAGCGTATTCACCGCGGTAACCGCTCCTCCCGCTATACTCGCGCCCGCGATGGCCGAGCCCGTGGTGTTCAGCGCCTGAAACTCGAACGGGACCCCTCCGTGTGTCGCCGCCACACGCACATAAAAGCCCGCGGTCGAAGTGAAGTTGGGTAGTGTCGCAACCCAGTTCGTTCCGGTTCCCTGCATGATTGCGGAGCCGGACGTCAGTGTAACGCTGCCCGCCGAGAAGGTCGCCGGTCCGGTTGGTCCGGGAGCCCCGGCTGGACACACAGGCGCGTTCGCATCGCTGACGAATTGCGTGCCGTTGCCGGTGACCTTGGCCTGCGCGACTTCCGCGCCCGCGGACCAGTTTTGCGCATTCTGCCCGCGCCCGTCGTAGCACACCGTGAGTGCATTACCCGCAACCGAGCAAATACGAACTTCCTCCGCGGTCTGAGCGCCGGCATTCTGCAGCAGCAGGATCCGCGTGGGTAACTCGGTGAAGTCGAGCTTTGCGGCATTGGCGACCGTGAGCGTTCCCGATGCCGCCGTGACCGCCTGAGTAAGTGTGGTGCCAAGGCCAAGATTGCCCACCGCGAGGCCGACGCCGCCCCAGTAGTAAGTTGTCGTCCCCGCGCCCTTCTGCTCCCATTGCAAGCCGTCCCATCCTGAAGAGAGATAGTCCGCGGCCCGCAGGGTCATGGCGTGTTGCGACCAATAATCGGCGAAGCCCCACGGATTGCGCCCGTAAGCGATCATGTTGCCGAACAGGGCATCCACATTCGGATCGGCATTCACGACAACGCCCTTGTTGTCCATCGCCACCGCGCCCACGTCCGTCGTTGCGGTAGCCGTACTCCCGTTGGCGGCGATCGCGGTCAACTGGAATTTATAATCCCCGAAAGTCAGGCCGCTCAAACG
>DASZLP010000077.1:0-5052 GCA_035552355.1 Bryobacteraceae bacterium
GCGGACTGCCTCCCGCCGAGACTCCGCGGAAGCGGCCGGAGCCGCCGTCGTCGTTGAAGTACACGTCCAGCTTGTCGTACTCGGGAGTCTTCACCATGGTGGTGCGTTGCGCGAAGTGCTGCTGCACGTAAGCGGTTGAGCCGTAGACGCCCTCCTCTTCGCCGCCCCACAGCGCAACGCGAACCGTACGCGCCATTGGTTTGAGCAGCCCAGCTTTGTGCAGCGTCGCGAGAATGCGCACCGCTTCCATCGCCACCGAAGATCCCGTGCCGTTATCCGTGGCGCCGGTGCCGCCCTGCCAACTGTCAAAATGGCCGCCAAGCATGACGACTTCGTCCGGTTTGATGGCGCCGGGAATCTCGCCGATCACGTTGAAGGCGTTCTGGTCTTCCCTCTGATAGTCGACAGCGATATCGAAGTTCAGCTTCGGCGTGACACCGTGCTGCACCAGACGGACGAGGCGGTTATACTGCTCCGCCTCAATGGCGACGATCGGGGGCGGAATTGGATCCTTTGGGTTCTCGGAACCGCCATACGTGGAAAAGATCGTACCGCCGTCTCCGTTGTAACCCGGCGTGATGGAAATGGCCACGCCCTCTTCTTTCAGAAAGGCGTTGACCTCGTTGCGAAGGACCCCGTTCTTTGCGTTGGCCAGGGCAAGCGAGGTCGGCGTGTAATCCCATGTGCCTTCACCGGGGCGGCCACGCCCGCTGGGGTCGCGATCGCCGGCCGCTGCTCCGCGGCCGCCGCCGGCACCGCCGCGCGCGTCTCCCCCACGTGTATCACCACGGGCCAGAATTTCCTCATCGGTCGGAGAAGGCTGCGCATCCGCCTGCGTGTGAAGTTTCAGCGGAGCCGGGTCAAACATCAGCAGCGCCTTGCCTTTCAGCTTGCCGTGGTATTTAGCGAAATCCGCTTTCGAGTGGATGGGCGCCCACACCGGCTCGACCGTGATCGCGCCGGGCGTACCCGGCGTCCATGCGAGCGGGAATCCGTTAAACGCAGCATAGACCGGAGTCTCCATAGCGGCGTAGAAATGCTTGATCTGCCACCCGTAGCCGAAGGGCCACTTTTCCAGATGGACGTTCTTCAGTCCCCAGTCTTTCATCTGTTTCATAGCCCATTCGGCGGCGAGCTTGTGATTGCGGCTGTTGGTGACGCGCGGACCGTACACCTCGGACATCCAGAAGAGGTTTTCCATCACTTGCGAGTGCTGGAAGGCCTCGGTCTTGATCCGGGCCAGGGCGTCCAGATCGACTTTGTCGCCTCCTGTTGTTTGTCCGAACGAAGCGGGGATGAGAAATATGGCCGTGACCATCGCGACAGCCTGCCTGAAGCAGAGCAGATTCATGAAGATTCTCGCTTTCCTGAGGATTCCGGCGAAGCTGAACGCGTATTCGGCAGGGAATCCGATCGGCATTTCCGGGATGAGCCCGAACACCATCGGAGCATTGCGACGCTGGCATCTCGATTTTGCAGGAAGTGTTCGGCTTCAGTCAAGGCGAGCCGTTCGGAATCGCCGGAATCTGCTACTGCGTGCTAACATGAACGAACTCGCCCCGCATCGCGATCGCATCACCCCGTAGAATCAGTTCCCCACGTCGCGTTCCCATTCGTATTCGCATTACGCTCGCCCCGTCGTCGCGCGATCTCAACTACACGGAGACGACGTATGAAAACACATCGATTTCTTTTCGCGGCACTGGCTTTCTCCACAGCTCTTACTGCTCAGACTTTCCGCGGCTCCATCGCGGGCACGGTACAGGATCCCTCCGGCGCCGCCCTCGCCGAATCCAAAATTACGGCTACCAGTCCCGCCACTGGACTCACACGCACCAGTCTCACCGGCGCTGCAGGCGAATTCACGATTCCCGATCTGCCGCCCGGACCATACTCCGTCACCGCTGAAAAGCCCGGCTTCACCACGCAGAAGAGCGACACGGAAGTCGCTGTCTCGCGCGTATCCAACATCGAATTTCATCTTCCAATCGGTTCGCAATCCGCCACGGTGTCGGTGAATGCGGCGGTCGAGTCGGTCGAAACGTCATCGACAACAATCACCGGCATCGTCAACACGACCACCGTTGAAGATCTTCCGATGAACGGGCGCGACTTCCGCCAGATGATCAAACTGGTACCCGGCGTTTCGCCCGCCACCACCTCCATCAACGGCGCCCGCACGCGCGGGAGCAGCTACATGATTGACGGCGCCGATAATAACGACGCGTTCCAGGGCACGGCGGCAGTCAACCAGGGTGGCGTCGCCGGCATCGCGGGCGTTCTGCTTCCCGTGGAAGCCATCGATCAGTTCTCCGTCGCGACCAACGGCAGCGCCGAGATGGGCCGCAACGGCGGCGGCATCGTAAACATGGTGATCCGCTCGGGCACCAACCAGATTCATGGCAGCGCCTTCTACTTCAACCGGAACGAATTCTTTGCGGCCAATACGCCGCTGGCGGCACCGGGCGCAAAGGTTCGGCGCATCCGCAATCAACAGGGCGGATTCTCACTCGGCGGACCGATCCAAAAGAACAAGACGTTCATCTTCACGACCGGTGAATACCAGATCGCCGATGCCTCCAACGCGACGGCCGTTACGACGCTGTCGCCGGCGTGGATCGCGCAAGGGCAGTCCATTCTCGCCGCTTTCGGAATCCCGCAAAACCCGGTGACGGCGAATCTGATCAGCTTCTGGCCCGCGCGCGTCCGCACGGGTCCGGCGGTCATTAACAACTATTTCTCCACCGACCCGAGTACTTACAACAGCTATAACGGCATCATCAAAGTCGATCACACGCTCAACGAGAAGAACAACATCAGCCTGCGCTATTACGGCGGCACGGGAACCCAGAAGGCCGTCGTCGATTCGACTGCGCCGTTCACGGAGTATTTTCAGGTGGCCCCGAGCCACATGCACAATTTCGCGCTGATCGATACCGCCGTGCTCTCCCCTCGCTTTGTGAATACACTCGTGCTGGCGGGCAATTACTTCCTGCAGACCTTTAACGACGTCGATACCAGCCCGAACCCGATCGCTGCCGGACTGAACACCGGCGTCACCGCCGCAACGCTCGCCGGCTCGCCGACGATCCGGATCTCGGGTTTCGCCACCGCCGGCGCCACGCAGCCCAGTGGACGCATCGATACCACCGGCCATGTCACCGACACCCTTAACTGGACCGCCGGCAGCCATCAGATCAAAGTCGGCGGCGAATACCGCCGCGCGGTGCTCGACATCTTCTATGAATCGAACACGCGAGGTACGTTTACCTTCGACGGCACCCGCGGACCCTGGGCATCCAGTTCGGCCTACAGTTCGCAGCAAAAAGCGCTGGCAGACTTCCTCGCGGGCTATCCCACGAACTCGAGCGGAGCAACCATTGTGCGGCCTGCACCCAGCGTGAACCTGGTCGGCAGCTTTCTGCAGCGCACTTACACACAGGAGTCGTTCGACTGGTTCATTCACGATACGTGGCAAGCGACGCCCTCGTTTTCGTTGAATTTCGGCGTGCGCTACAGCTATCTCGGCCCGCTCGCCGACGAAAAGCATGAGATCACGACCTTCATTCCCGGTCAGGGCATCGTCGGCAAGGGCGACGGCTTGAATACCCTGTATCCACGCGACTGGAACAACTTCGCACCGCGCCTTGGTCTGGCGTGGACTCCGTTCAAGAGCAAGCAGTTCGTGATCCGCGCGGGCTACGGCGTCTTCTACGACGTTCCCGCGGTAGCATTCTTCGCCGCGAATACGGGCGGAGGCAATGGCGGCGCCGCCGGCGTCAACGGCAATCCCGGCGGCCCGGTTCCGATTTACTCCCTGAGCGCGCCGCCGAATCTGACTCTGCAATCTGGCGTCGATCCATTTGCGTCATCGACGGTGCCGATTCTCGGCGTTCTCGCCGTGAGCCAGAACCTGCGCACCCCGTATGTCCAGAATTACAACTTCAACCTCCAGCATGGATTGTGGGGCGGCGCGGTTCTGCAGGTTGGTTATGTCGGAAGCGCGGGCCGCAAGCTCATCGTCACGCGCGACATCAATGCGGCGATTCCCGGACCGGGCTCTGTGCAGTCGCGCCGTCCGTACAATTCCCAATACCCCACGCTCGGCGCAATCAACGAAGTGGACTCCGCGGCCAATTCGCATTACAACTCCCTGCAGACTCAGTTGACACAGCGGATGGCGAAAGGCATCACAGCCACACTTGCGTACACGTGGAGCAAGTCGATCGACAATGCGTCGGAAGCCCGCAGCGTGGTTCCGAGCTACAGCGCCAACCTGAATCTCGATCGCGGACCGTCCGACTTCGACACACGCCAGATCTTCACCGCGTTCACATCGTACGACGTGCCCTTGTTCACGTCCCATCTCAAATTCCTCACACAGGGCTGGCAAATCAATGCGCTTGCCACAGCGCACACCGGGCTGCCGATTCTCTTCCGCGCGGGCACGGACGTCAACGGCGACGGCGACACCTTCGACCGCATTAACCTTGTCGGCGATCCGTTTGCGAACCTGCCGGCGCAGAGCGGACCCACAAGCCGCGTCTGGGTAAACAAAGCTGCCTTCGCCTTGCCCGCGGCGGGCACGCTGGGGAACCTTGGACGTAACGCGATCTACGGGCCCGGCTTCTTCTCGATCGATCCCTCGGCCTTCAAGGAGTTCAGGATCAACGAGCGCTTCAAGGCGCAATTCCGCGCCGAAATCTTCAACGTGTTGAACTGGACCAATTACGCCAATCCGACTGTTACGTTCAACTCGGGTAGTTTCGGGACGATCACCAATACCCGAAACGGCAGCGGCGCTCCCGGGCTCGGGTTCGGAGAGCCGCGGAATATGCAGCTCGCATTGAAAATCCTTTGGTAAACGCGCAGGCCAAAGGCCTGGCTCTCGGCTTTGGCTCTTCACTAGATAAAAACATTTTTGTGGGCTCATGTGGCCGGTTTTGGTGTATTCTTTTATCTAGTTGTTTAACTAGTTAAAGAAAGGGCTACCTCCACACATGGGCTTTCTCACCAAAGTTCAGCTCATCAAACGCCAAGCCAGCGAGCAGT
>DASZLP010000078.1:0-13455 GCA_035552355.1 Bryobacteraceae bacterium
GTTCACGCGCCTCAGTCCCAGGTTTCGCGAAGTCATGCAGGATCTTTTTGCGGGCACGCAGCCGTATACGGGTTTGAAGAAACGGCTTGTGAGGAACTTCAACTGGAGTCTGCTCGAGATCGTTTGCAACCTCGGCCTGGGTCGCGTGGTTCCCGGCCGCGACGCCGCGTAATTGGCCGCGGGTTATCAACCTCCCCACCACCCCCCGAGAATCCCTGAGAAATTTCGTACCGTTTTGGCACTACCTCTCCGGCACCCTAAGGGATGACCGGATTCTGGGAATGACAGATCATTGGGTTGCGAGGTTGCTCGCGCCCCTCGCGCTTTGGGTGTTGGTCAACGCCGTCGATGAGCTTTTCATTGATGTCGCCGCCCTGTGCGCGTGGTTTAGCCGCAAATTCTCGCGCAATCCTCGCTATCGGCATCCAACCGAGGAGGAGCTCGCCGCCGCCCCGCCTCGCCTGATGGCGGTCTTCGTGCCCCTCTGGAAAGAGCATAAGGTCATCCATCAGATGATCGACAGCAACGTGACGCGCCTGAACTATTGCCGCGTCCAGTTCTTCGTCGGAGTCTATCCGAACGACACCCTCACCATGGACGCTGTGCGGGAGGCGATGAAGCGCCATCAGAACGTCGACCTTTGCGTAACGCCCCATAGCGGCCCCACTTCCAAAGCCGACAACCTGAACTGGATTTATCAACGGATGCTCGCCTTCGAACAGGAATATCGCGTCCGATTCGACATGGTCCTCACGCACGACGCTGAGGACCTGATGGACCCCGACGCGTTGCGGTGGATCAACTATTACGCACAGGACCATGACATGATCCAGATTCCCGTCCTCGCGCTCCGGAAACCGTCGCATTTCCTTTCCCACGGCGTCTACTGCGATGAGTTCGCCGAGTTTCAGTTTAAGGACATGCCGGCCCGGCAACTTCTCGGGGGCTTCATTCCGTCGAATGGCGTTGGCACGGGCTTCTCGCGGCGGGTGCTCGAAATGATCGCGGCGCGCCACGAGAACCGCATCTTCGAGCCGGCGTGCATTACAGAAGATTATGAGAATGGGTTTCGCGTCCGGCGGCTCGGCCTTCCGCAGAAGTTCATTCCGATTGCGTTCCGGCACCGGCGTCCGATCGCGACGCGAGAGTATTTTCCCGAGACGTTCGGCAAAGCGGTCGCGCAACGAACGCGCTGGGTGATGGGGATCACCCTGCAGTCCTGGCAGTTCCATTCGCCCGGGGAAACACTCGGGCAGCTTTACTGGTTCTGGCGGGATCGCAAAGCGCTCGTGGGTAACCTGATTTCGCCGCTGATGAATCTGCTGTTCATTCTCGGCTTTTCGACCTGGAGTTGGGCGCGCGCCACGCATCATGCCTGGCAGCTCGCGAGCGAGGCATCGCGGTTCTACCCGATCTACGCGGCCGGCCTCGCGGGGCAGGCGCTGCAGACCTCGATCCGGATCGTGTGCTGCGCGCGCATCTATGGATGGCGTTTCGCCTGCGGGGTTCCCGTTCGCGTGGTCGTCGCCAACGTTATCAACTGCACTGCGACCCTGCGCGCAATTCGGATATTCACCCACGCCCGCCTGCGCGGTCAGCCTCTGCCCTGGGTGAAGACGGAACACGCGTACCCCAACGGCGACGCTCTCATGAGAGATCGCAAGCGTCTCCGCGACGTGCTGGCCGATTTGCAATGGATCGCGCCGGACCGGATGGAGAGCGCGCTTGCGTCTCGTCCCGGCGGACAGCGTCTCGGCGAACACCTGGTCGCGCTCGGACTATTGACCGAACCGCAGCTTTATAAAGCTCTCAGCCTGCAAAATGGAGTACCGTTCGAAAAGCCCGCGCCGGAAGCGGTATCGATTCCCGTGACGCGCTCACTGCCCGTGAGACTCGCAAGGGCAATGCGCGCGATGCCGTTCCGGATCGCGGGCGGCGAGTTATACGTGGCAGGCTCGGAGTTGCCGGGCGAGCCGATGCAAAGGGATATCCGGAAGTTCAGCTCGCTCGCCATCCGCTTCCAGCTTGTGACTCCGGCGCAGTTCGAAGAGCTGGCCGCGGCGTATCTGTAGCCAATTCGCTGAAGAGCACTCCTTGCCCCTCCTCAGCCGGGAACTCGCGGCGCGGCGGGCCCGCATTCAGCCCATACTTATCGCGGATCGCGGCGATTCTGTCCCGGATCATCTCTCTATATGGACCCTTCAGATATGGGTCGCGCTCGTACTTCTCCTGATATCGCCGCAGCAGGTGCGGAAAGTGCTCCGCCACGAACGGGAAGAACACTTTCCGCGAGCACGGCATCAGGAACAGGACGCCGCCGCCGAAGTATGTGGCGCCATGATCGCGGGCTGCTTTCGCGAGCCGCTCCAGCCGGTTTTCCTGGTCGGTGATCAACGGCATGATCGGGTTCGGAAACACGCCTGCCGGGATACCGGCCTCCGCCAGCGCGCGCACGGCCTTCAACCGCAGCTCCGGACGCGGCGCGCGAGGCTCGAGCAGCCGCGCCAGCGCTGTGTCCAGCGTGGTGATCGTCATGTTCACGCAAATCGAATTGCGTTTGGAGATCTCCCGCAGCAATTCGACGTCGCGCGCCACGAGGTTCGACTTGGTGGTGACGGAGAGTGCCAGCCCCTCGTGCCGCGCGAAGACTTCAAGCGCTTCCCGGGTCCGGCCGAAACGGCGCTCAGCGGGCTGATAGGGATCGGTCGCCGTGCCGATCGCAATGCTGGCGCGTCTGCCGATCTTCTTTAACTCTTGCCGCAGAATCGGGCCGATACCCGATTTCGCATAGATCTTGTCCTCGAAGTCGACGCTTTCGCGCAACTCCATGAACTCATGCGTATAGCGCGCGTAGCAGTAGCGGCAGCCGAATTCGCACCCGCGATACGGATTCAGCCCCCATTCAAATGGCATACCGGGCCTGACGCGATGCAGCACGCTGCGCGATTCCAGTTCGAAATAGCGGACCACGCGCTTGGCTTCCAGAACATCGCTTTGGGCCGCCAATCTGGCAATCCCTGTCAAGCCCGGCGGGGGAGAATCGCCGAACAGCATAATCCCATATTCGCCTTTTATTCGCCAGTCGTCAAGTGGCAGACTGGGCTATTGGCAGACTCACTCCCCATTGATTCGCTCATACCGGAGATTCGCGCCGCGCTGGCACGCGGTCCGAACCTTGTCATCGAAGCCGCGCCGGGCGCGGGAAAGACAACCCGTGTTCCTCCGGCCCTGCTGGAGTTCGGCGGCGACGTGCTCGTCCTCGAACCCCGCCGTATCGCGGCGCGGCTCGCCGCTCGGCGAGTGGCGAGCGAATTGGGCGAAAAAGTCGGGGAGACGGTCGGCTACCAGGTGCGCTTCGAGGATGTCGCGGGCGATCGCACCCGCCTCCGATTTCTGACCGAAGGCGTTCTTACGCGCCGCCTCGTCTCCGATCCGCATCTCAGCGGCGTCGGCACGGTTGTGCTCGATGAATTCCACGAGCGGCATCTGGAAACGGATCTTGCGCTGGCGCTCCTGCGGCGCCTGCAGACAACGAAGCGCCCGGATTTGCGAATTGTCATCATGTCAGCAACGCTCGAGGCCGAGCCCGTGAGAGCTTTCCTTGGTGACTGCCATGCGATTCGATCGGAAGGCCGATTGTTCGATCTCGCCACGACTCACACGCCCTACTCCGCGGCGCCGCTGGAAGAACAGGTCGCGTCCGCGCTGGCATCAATCATTAAAGAAAGCGGCGACGTGCTGGTATTCCTGCCGGGCGCGGCGGAAATCCGACGGACCGCCCGCGCCTGCGCACCGCTTGCGGAACGCCATCGGCTGCTGATCGCGCCGCTCTACGGCGACCTGCCCGCCGCCGAACAGGACCGTGCGATCGAACCGGCTTTTATTTCGGGAAAGCCGCAGCGCAAGGTCATCCTCGCGACAAACATTGCCGAGAGCTCGATCACGATCGAAGGAGTCCGGATCGTGATCGACTCCGGCGTCGCGCGCATCGCGAGCGACTCGCCGTGGACTGGCCTGCCATCGCTCGAAGTCAGGCGCATCAGCAAGGCCTCGGCGCGGCAGCGCGCCGGCCGCGCCGGACGCACTGGCTCGGGCCGTGTCATCCGCCTCTATACAGCCGAAGACTTCGAGCGCCGTCCCGATCACGATACGCCCGAGATCCTGCGGCGCGAGCTTTCGCAAATGTGTCTGCAACTCGAAGCCATGGCCATTCGCGATCCGTCGGATCTCGCCTGGCTGGACTCGCCGCCCGCGGGCGCTCTCGCGGCCGCCGCAGCACTTCTCGACAAGCTTGGCGCGCGCGGTGCAGCTGCCACACATATGGCGAAACTGCCGCTGCACCCCCGACTGGCCCGTCTCGTCCTCAATGGAGGCGATGCCGGATGCCGCGCGGCCGCCCTGCTCTCCAGCGGCCAGCGCGTACAGTCGGGTGATCTCTTTCATGCTCTCGAAGAGCCGTGGGATGGATCGACGCGCGCCGTCTACGATCAGTTGCGGCGGTACGGGCGCGCGAAAACGGATGACGCCGCATTCGGCAAGGCCGTGCTCGCCGCGTTTGCGGATCGCGTGGGACGCTGGCGTCCCGGCGGCACGGTGCTGCTCTCCAACGGAGGCTCCGCGCAAATGGATGCGGCGCCCGCTGAATTTCTTGTCGCGATCGATGTGGAAGATCGCGGCGGCCGGCCGCGCATCCGCCTCGCCTGTCCGATCGAACCGGACTGGCTGTTGGATCACGCCGTGGCGGGCGAAGGAGTCGAATGGAACCGCGAGGCGGAAGGCGTCGAAGCCGTCAGCGCGCTGCTTTACGACGATCTCGTGATCGACGAAAGCCGCGGCGGCGCCATCAACGACGAGGCGGCGGCGAAGCTGCTTGCGGTGCGCGCGATCGAAGCCGGTATCGAGCGCTTTGTGGATGCCGGCGATCTGGCCGCGCTGGTGGCCCGCGTCGAGTTCGCGGAACTGGACCCTCTCGACAACCGCGCGATCGAGACCGGAGTCACAACGCTCTGCTACGGACTGCGGAGTTTTGCCGATCTGAAGAAAGCCGCGGCCGAAGGACTGCTTCCTCTCCTTGAGCAAAGCATCGGCGCGGGAAAACTCGACGTCCTCGCGCCGCCGCGCCTGAAGCTTCCGAGCGGCCGCTGGACGAAGATTCACTATGAGACCGGCAAGCCGCCCTGGGTCGCATCCCGATTGCAGGATTTCTTCGGACTCACCGAAAGCCCGCGAATCGGCCGCGCCCGCGTGCCACTGGTGATTCATCTGCTCGCGCCCAATCAGCGCGCCGTGCAGACGACAACGGATCTCGCCGGCTTCTGGCAGCGCCTCTATCCGCGGGTGCGGAAAGAACTCGGACGCCGCTATCCAAAACACAAGTGGCCGGAAAATCCTTGATGTTCCGTGGCGCGGGCGCTCTCGCCCGCCGCGCCGGCAATCATGCCGGTGCCTGGCGCACTTAACTACCGGCGCCGCACCTCGTACTTCTCCAGAATCTCTCCCCAGAATCCCCAGGCCTCGAGAATCAGCTCAACGACTTCCCGCACCGCGCCATTTCCGCCGCCGGCCTCCGTCACGTAGTGCGCGTCCCGCTGCACCTCTGGCCTCGCATTCGGCACCGCGATTGCGAAGCCGACTCTGTGCATCACCACGAGGTCCGTCAGATCGTCGCCCATGTATGCGACTTCTTCCGCCACCATCCCCGCATCGTGCATGATCTTTTCGAGGATCGGCACCTTCTCGATGTGGCCTTGATACACGTAATTCATCTTCAGTTGCCGCGCGCGCTCGGCCGTCCCGAGGGACTCACGCCCGCTGATCACACCCGTTTGCAGGCCCTTCCACTGCATCCACTGCAGCGCGATGCCGTCCTGCGAATCAAACCCCTTGGTCTCGATCATGTTCCCGTCTTTGTCGGGGAAATGATAGAGCTTGCCGTTGGTCATGACGCCGTCGACGTCCATCAGCAGCAGCTTGATTTTCGATGCGCGGGCGCGTATTTGCGGATGAACGTTCACTTAATCTCCCTGGAATAATTTCCCATAGAGCGCACGTTGCCGCGCGAGCGCATCGATGTACAATTTGCTGCCGCCCGCGACAGGCTGGACCGAATCGCCGTAGTGCGCCCCTGGATTGACCTTCACGCCAAGGCGTTCGAGCGCCATCAGCGCGGTGCCGCGTGACGTCGCCTCCGGCTCGAGGCACAGGATCACGCCATGCTCCAGCGCGTCGGCCATCATCTGCGTCCAGACAGGCGAATGCAGCAGCGCGCTGCCGGATGCCACGATCTCGCGCGGCTCACCCAGCGCGGACCGCATCAACTCATACACGTTGCGGAAGCGCAGCGCGACCGATTCCAGCGCCGCCTGCAGAATCTCGATCGGCGACGTATTCGTGCTCAGGCCGGTTATGGCCGCGCGCGCGTCGGCCCGCCATCCGATCGAGCGTTCTCCGGCGAAAAGCGGCAGGACCGTCAGCCCGTGCGCGACGGGCGGCAGCGCGGCAAGCTGCGCCTCGATCGCGCCGTTGTCCGCTGGCAGGCACAGCGTGCGCTTTGCCCATGCGAACACGGCGCCGCCATTCGACAGCGCGCCGCCCAGCACGAACCGCTTCGGGTCGAGCCGGTAACAGAAGAGCCCGGCTGGAATGTCGATCCTCTCCGCGTCGACGATCGCGCGCATCGCGCCGCTCGTGCCGACCATCAACGCGAAGCAGTCGCGCGTGACGCACCCGCTGCCGAGGTTGTCGCACGCGCCATCGCCCAGCGCCGGAAACCATGGGATGCCGCTCAGCTCCGGCCACCGGCTTTCGGCTTTCACGGGCTTGTCAAGCTCGCCGGTTTGCGCGAACTGCTCGCGCGAGACCGGCAGCGCGGCAAGCATTTCCGAATCGTAGTCGTTCCTGTTCTGGTCCCACAGGCCGGTCGCGGACACCATCGATGTGGAGGCCGCCGCTTTCCCGATCAGCCTGAGGAAGAGAAACTCGCCGGCGCTCATCCACCGCTTCGTCTTCTTAAAAGCATCCGCGCGCGCCTGCGAGAGCCACAGCAACTTCGCCGGAGGATAACTCGGATGCAGCACGCATCCGGTGCGCGCATGTTGCGCACGATTGTCGACTCGCCGGGCAAGTTCCTTCGCGGCGGCCGCGCTGCGTGTATCGAAGGGATGAAGGATCGGCGTGGTCGCGTTGCCATCCCCGTCGACGCCGACGATGCTGTGCCAGAACGTGTCGGTCGCCACCGCCGCCGGTTTCACGCCCCGCGTTCGCATCTGCTCGCAGATTGCGTCGATGGCGCGGGTCACGATCCCGGTCAGCTCGGCCGCGTCGATCTCCCATCCTCCGTCGGCGGTCGTATGGGCTCGATATTCGACCTGTGAGCCGAAGTTTTGAATTTGCCGGCCGTCGAAATCGAACAGTAACGTGCGCGCGGAGGAACTTCCCACATCCAGCGTGAGGACGCAATCCACCAGTTCGTTGTAGCATGCGTGGTTTCCGTTATCACCGGTGGCGCGGACACTTTGTCGGCCGCGCCGGCGATCGTGCGGGCGCTTGTCATGACAGAGCCCCATTACAATTCAGACATGATCGAGCGGGTCGCCCAAACGATCCACCGCCATTCAATGACAGCTCGCGGCATCCGGATCGGTGTAGCCGTTTCCGGCGGCGCTGATTCCGTCTTCCTCCTGCACGCCCTTCGCGATCTGGGACTTGCCTCCGCTGTCCTCCACGTCAACCACCGCCTGCGCGGCGCGGAATCCGACGAGGATGAACAATTCGTCCGCGATCTCGCGGCGAGTCTCGAACTTCCGATTCAGGTACTGAACACCCCGCCGCTGACCGGTAATATCGAGCAGGAAGCCCGCCGCGCCCGCTACGAATTTTTTGCCTCCCAGATCGCGGCCGGGACCTGCGACGCAGTCGCCACCGGTCACACGCTCGACGATCAGGCTGAAACCGTCTTGTACCGCTTCGCACGCGGCGCGGGTACCAGGGGACTCAGCGGCATCCTGCCTGTCCCGCTCGCAGGCATCATTCGCCCCCTCATCGAGCTGCGTCGCGATGAAATTCGCGCCTTCCTGGCCGAGCGCCACATAGCTTGGCGCGAAGACAGTTCCAACCTCAACCGGGACTTCGCCCGCAACCGCATACGTCTCGACCACCTTCCCGAGCTCTCCGCCAGCCTGAACCCGGGGCTCGTTACAACCTTGGCCTCCACTGCCGAATGGGCGCGCGGCGAAGAGGAATATTGGGCCGCCGAGCTCGCCCGCCTCGAACCGCTCTATCTCGTTCAAAGAGCAGAGGCAATCCTGATCAGCACCGACCCTCTCCGGCAGTTGCCGGCCGCCGTCCAGAGGCGTTTGCTGCGTCTGGCCATCGAACGCGTTAAAGGTTCGCTGCGATCTGTCGATTTCCATCATGTGGAGGCAATCCGCGGCATGATGGCGACCCGCGAGGGTAGCGGCAGAATCCAGTTGCCTGGTCTGGACGTATATCGTTCCTTCGATTGGCTGCGTCTCACGCCTTTGGGCTTTGACCAACGCCTCACGCGCGATTTCGAGGCGGCTCTCCTGGTGCCCGGCCGCACCGAAGTGACTGGACGCCAGTTAACCATTGACATGGAACTGGTTAACGGTTCCGCCGTATATAATAAAGGAGTGCAGGCTTTGGACTGGGAGCGGTGTACCGGTTGGCTGTCTGCACAGAACTGGAAACTGCGCAACTGGAGACCGGGGGATCGCTACCAGCCTCTGGGGCGATCGGAAGCCCAGAAAATCAAAACGCTGTTTCAGGATAGCCGCGTACCCTTGTGGGAGCGGCGCACCTGGCCGGTGGTCGTCGGTGATGCGGAAAGCGGCCCTCTGGGCAGCGTCGTGCAGGGCGGCCAGTCGGAAATGATTTTGTGGAGCCGGCGGTTTGGCGTGGCGAGTTGTTTTGCGGCGGGTCCGGAGAGCCGGAAAATCCTGGTGATCCGGGAAGTGGAAGGGAAATAAATGGGTATCGGGGAAGCGGTGGAATCGAAGCTCCGATTTCCTGCGTCTATGTTAATGACGCTGCCGTTGAAGGGAAACTGTGAATTCTAACGTTAAAACCGTAATCTTCTGGGTCGTGCTGATTGGCGTAGCGCTCATGCTGTGGCTGGTCGTCAAGAACGGCCATACCAAGCCCGACCAGGCGCTGAACTTCAGTGAATTTCTGAATAGAGTTGAGGCCGGCGAAATCAAATCGGTCAGCCTTAACGGCAGCACGGTGAAAGGCGAATTCACCACCGGCAGCGGTTCTTTCCATACCGAAGTGCCTTCGAACTATCCGAAGCTGTACGACATGCTGAGCGACAAGAAAGTCCAGATGACTTTCGAATCGAGCAACTCGAACAGCTGGGTTTCGATCCTTGTAAATGCCTCGCCATTTCTGCTTCTGATCGGATTCTGGATTTTCATGATGCGCCAGATGCAGAGCGGAGGCAATAAAGCGCTCAGCTTCGGAAAGAGCCGCGCACGGCTGCATTCGACGCAACAGCGCAAAGTGACGTTCAAAGACGTCGCGGGCGTCGAGGAAGCCAAGGAAGAACTCCAGGAGATCATCGAATTTCTGCGTGAGCCGGCCAAGTTCCAGAAGCTCGGCGGACGCATTCCCAAAGGCGTCCTGCTGATTGGGCCTCCGGGCACCGGCAAAACCCTTCTCGCGCGCGCCATCGCGGGCGAAGCGAACGTGCCCTTCTTCTCGATCTCGGGTTCGGATTTCGTCGAGATGTTCGTCGGCGTCGGCGCCAGCCGCGTGCGCGATCTTTTCGAGCAAGGTAAAAAGAACGCCCCCTGCATCATCTTCATCGATGAAATCGACGCTGTCGGACGTCACCGCGGCGCAGGCCTCGGCGGCGGACATGACGAGCGCGAACAGACTCTGAACCAGCTCCTGGTCGAAATGGATGGCTTCGAATCGAACGAAGGCGTCATTCTGGTCGCCGCGACCAACCGTCCCGACGTCCTCGATCCGGCGCTGCTGCGGCCCGGCCGTTTCGATCGTCGCGTGGTTGTCGGCCGTCCCGATGTGAATGGCCGCGAGGCGATCCTTAAAGTTCACACCAAGAAAGTTCCGCTGGGCGATGACGTCGATCTCGCAATTCTCGGACGCGGTACTCCCGGCCTGGCCGGAGCCGACCTCGCGAACCTGGTGAACGAAGCCGCCTTGAACGCCGCTCGCCAGAACCGCAAGCTCGTCATGATGATCGATTTCGAGCTCGCCAAGGACAAGATCCTGATGGGCGCTGAGCGGAAGTCGATGATCCTGAGCGACTCGGAAAAGCGCACGACGGCGTATCATGAAGCCGGCCACGCCGTGGTCGCGGTCATTATGCCGAACGCCGACCCGCTGCATAAAGTCTCGATCATTCCGCGCGGCATGGCGCTCGGCGTGACGATGCAGTTGCCGATCGACGACAAGCACAATTACAGCAAGGTCTACTGCGAAGACCAGCTTGCCATCATGATGGGCGGCCGCATCGCCGAGGAAATCTATCTTAACCAGATGACCACCGGAGCGGGCAACGATATCGAGCGCGCCACTGAAATGGCCCGCAAGATGGTCTGCGAGTGGGGCATGAGCGAACTCGGTCCACTGAGCTTCGGGAAGAAGGAAGAGCAGATCTTCCTCGGCCGCGAGATTTCGCAGCATCGCGATTACAGCGAAGAAACCGCGATCCGCATCGACGAAGAGGTCAAGCGGATCATCTCGACCGCCTACAGCCGCGCGCGCGCGATCATCGAGCAGTACTCGAACGCCATGGTCCGCGTGGCGGAAGAACTGCTCGAGCGGGAAGTCCTCGACGGCATGGAAGTCAAGACTCTAATCGACGGCGGCAACCTTCCGCCGATGACTTCGACGCGTCCGCCGAAAGACACGGCCGATCATACGCAGCAGGTCATCCGTCCCGAGGCGGGCGGCGGACGACGGTTGCCTGGTTTATCCGAAGGGGAGCGGCCGGCGCCTGCCTAACCGCTCAATTCCCCCCTTCGACGTTTATATTTTCGATGTAGATGGAACTCTGCTGGACTCCGCGCGCGATATCTGCGCGTCAGTTCAGCATGTGCTTTCAGAGCATGTTCCGGAACCGCTCCCGTTCGATTACCTGAAGAGCTTCGTCGGCTTTCACCTGGATGACGTGTTTCTCGACGTCATACCGCACGCCACGCGCGAGCAACTCGACAGAATGATCGAGCTCTATAAGGCCAACTATCTCGGCCGGAAGCACGCCGCGACGCGTCCGTTTCCCGGCGTGTTCGAGGCGCTCAGGCAGCTTGGCGGACGCAAGACAACCGCGACCACGAAAGGCACGCCCACAACCCGCGCCGTCCTCGAGCAGTTCCAATTGCTGCCCTTCTTCGATCACGTCCAGGGCACCGACGGCTTCCCCTGCAAGCCCGCCCCGGACGTTCTGTTGCGCTCTATCGAGGCTCTCAACGCGCGGCCTGACGACTGCCTTTTCATCGGCGATTCGGAAGCCGATATGGAAGCCGGCCGCCGCGCCGGCGTCCGGATTTGCGCCGTCGATTACGGCTACGGAAAGGGCGAGGACCTCGCGCGGTGGTCGCCCGATTACTGGCTTTCCGACCTGCGCGAGCTCTGCGCTGTTTCCCGATTAAAGTCACATTAAAGAACGGCCTGCCTTCGCCACGAGCCTCGAAACAGGGTTAATGTTCCGTGAGGAGGACTAAAGAATGCGATTTATTTCGGGCCTTGTGCTCGGAGCGGTTTTGAGCGTCGGCAGCTTTACCTTGATGGCGCAAAATGAAAGGGCGATGCATCCGCGACTCGCCAGAACGATCGAGGCATTGCGCGACGCGCGCGACTATCTCGAAAAAGCGCCGCACGACTTCGGCAGCCACAAAGCCGACGCCATTCGCGCGACAGACATATTTCAAGGTTTTCATGAATGATTCGCACGCCGCGTTATCCCATGGATTGCCCTTGCGCGACATGCTGATCTGAATGCCCTTTTCTTTTGAGCACGCCGGTGTAATCGCTGCTGGCATATTGCGAGCCGCGGTCGGAATGATGCACCAGCCCCGGTTCCACTACTCGCCGGGACAAGGCCATGCGCAGCGCGCTCAGCGTCAACTCGTCTTCGAGCGTGCGGTCCAGCGCCCAGCCGATTACCCGGCGCGAGTAAACATCCAGAACGACAGCCAGAAAACACGAACTCTTCGCGCAGCCGGATATAGGTAATATCGGCGCGCCAGAGCTGATCGACGTCGGTCAGCACCATCTCCCGCGCCAGGTTCGGATAGACTTTCCGCCCGTGGTTGGAATCGGTCGTGACCACGAACTTCCGTTTCCGTACGCACAGCAGATTGTCTTTGCGCATGAGCCGATAGACCCGTTTCCAGTTCGCTGTCCAGCCGCGGCGGCGCAGCTCCTGCGTGATGCGCCGCCGTCCGTAACTCGGCCATTCCAGCGCGATCCGCTGGATCGCATCGGGCAGATCCATATCCGAATCAACGCCCGCTCCCACTTTCTCGTCGAAGCGATAGTAGCTGGCCCGGCTGACGCGGGCCAACTCCGCCATCCGCTCAACTGTCAGTTCGCAGCCGGCGGTCACTTCTTCTTTGACCTTCCGGAAGACCGCGGATTTCCATTCAGCACCTGCAGCATCCGCGCTTCCTCGATGCGCTGCAAGCACCCCTTCAAAAAATCGATCTCCAGAGCCTGCTGGCCAACTTTCCGTTCCAGTTCCGCCACACGCCCCTCGCTCCAGCGCTGTTTCCGTTACCCGGAAACGCGTTGCCCGGACCGTGGCGGAACTCCCGGCGCCACCGGTGCAGCACATTCGGGTTCACTTCCAACCCGCGAGCCACCTCGCCGAGCGATACCCCTTGTTCCAGCCGCCGCACGGCGGCCAGTTTAAACTCCTGCGTGAACTGCCTGCGTGACAATCCCATGACTCAATTCTCCATTCAATGAAAAATGAGTCTTAACTGTTTGTCTCAAAAATGGGGACCAGTCCAGGCTGGGCTGGTGCAGCGAGGCGCCGCAGAGAGATCTGATCGAGGCTGATAGTCACAGGCTGAATCCCGTGCCCGGTCGCACTGGGTTCTGCCGCGGACTCCCGAACGCGCCGCCGTTCGGTTCGCGAGAGCGGGTCTTCTTCGCGGAGGAAATCGAGCATCGCGCCCCGGATTCTGTGCTGTGCGTATGTCTTCCCGCCCATGATGCATTTACGCGCGAAAACAGGCGAAACATGCTGCCCGGTATCGTCAGGGAACCCAATGACCCCGCACTCGGAGCCCGAGCTAGTCGATTCATCCGGCGGCTTTTATGCGAACCCGGCCGGTCTCCGGCCACTGGCTTCGCTCGCCCGGAAAATTGGCTTACATCGCGCAGTTTTGGCTTCTGTGGCGCGGCCACTCCTGGCCCCCACATGGGTTCATGTGGAGCAGTCGTTTTCGCCTGTGCTTTTCCGTC
>DASZLP010000079.1:0-2566 GCA_035552355.1 Bryobacteraceae bacterium
CGATCGCCGTCTCGCCGCCGGTCACGCGGTAACGCCGGACGATATCCACGATGCCGCTATTGAGGGCGCGGTTCACCGGCTCAGGCCGAAACTGATGACGGTGACCGCCGTCCTCGCGAGCCTCGCGCCCATTCTCGCCGAGTCGGGGGTCGGCTCCGACGTGATGAAGCCGATCGCAGCGCCCATCGTGGGAGGCATGGTCACCTCCACCATTCACGTGCTCATTCTGGTGCCGGTATTCTTCGTCCTGATGAAGAAGCGCGCTCTGCGCCACGGCACGCTGCGAAGATCTCAGGCTGTCGATGAGGAAGTATGAAAAGGAACTCCAATGATAAAAAAGCTTTTTCTGTTTAGCGCGATGACTACGCTGTGTTCGCCTGTTTTCGGCGCGCAGCAAACGTGGACCGGCAAAATCAGCGACGGGATGTGCGGGGCGGACCATTCGATGATGCAGCACGGCACGACGCGCATGACGGACAAGCAATGCACGGAAGCATGCGTCAAGGCCGGCCAGAAACATGTTCTGGCAAGCAACCGGAAAATTTACCAGATTGCGAACCAGAGCTTTCCCGGCGTGGCCGCAAACGCCGGCAACGCGGTTCGGGTTACGGGCGAGACAACCGGCGACGGCAGTTCGATCAAAATAGCCAGAATCGAGCGCACTGGCGCGACGCAGGGTAATTGTGGGTCGAGGACGACTCGCCCCGATGCCCATGCCGAGGCGTTTGATCCGTTTCACGGTTGAACCACTCAAGTGCGCTGGCACGGAGAGGTTTACTCGTGCTCTTTCTTTTCGAAGTCTTCCGCAAGCGGTTCGTATTCGTTGCGGGAGAGAATCTTCCGAACTGCCGGAAAGAGGATTGTGTCCTCGCGCTCCCGTTATGTGAACGCGACCGAGCACGCGCCATTCAGGAGGAAGTCGCACGTGGCGAGCAGCAAGCAGGCGCTCGGAAATCCATTATCTATAACCTCGACAGAACGGCTCATGAGGGCCGACGCGGATACCCAGGTTCTGACGCAAACGCAGACAACAGCCAGCGATCCGAATTACTCCGAAGCCGGTTATGGGTTCTGCCGCTCGCTGGCGTAGCCCCAAACCGTTTCATTTCTGCCGCCCAAAGCAGTGGCGAATGGCGGAGTCTCAACTGTTTCAGGGGTGCCGTAACGGATTTTAACGGCGATGGGAAACCTGATATCGCATTCAATATCCAAACGCCTTTGCCGCAACGTGGTGTGTTGGCTCTGGCGGAAACGTTTATCTGAGCCTGTACGGAAACAGGCTTTGCTGAGGCTTCCACGTCCGCTTCTTCGTGCTCCGTAGGCAATATCGATGTGCCCGTCTTGTATACGGGCCCTAAGATTCAGTTTCCCGGGCTCGATCAGATGAATGTTTTTTGCCAGGTACTCTGGCAGGTTCCGGACTGCAACCCGTTCCTGCTATTAGCAGACGGCGCAACAGCAATATGGGGCATCGAATATGTGAACATTTCGATTCGCTGAGGCGAAGCATTTCCGCTCAGACACGACCGGCGCCCGGGGAAGGACAGTTCGGCACTGGACAACGATTGCGGACCGCGGAGCCGCGATACGGGCTGCGAAAATTGGATTCGCCGATGCGGCCCTTCGAACCGCTGTTTCCCAATCCGCACGTTCTGACGATTCTCGGCAATTTCTGGCCGCGAGGTTTCGACTTTACGAAGTATCCGATGAGCACGCGGCTGGTGAGGACCGATGCAGATACGCAGATTCTGGTGCAGACGCAGGAGCCGGCGGGTGAGCCGATCGGCGAGGTGGCGCTGCTGCACGGGCTCGAAGGGGGCGGCGATGCCGCCTACATCCGCAGCATGGCGTGGCACGCGCTCGAGGCGGGATTTATCGCGCATCGCTTCCACATGCGGACGTGCGGGGGCACGGAAATATACTGCAAGACTCTCTATCATGCCGGGTTGACCTCCGATCTGCACGCGTTTTTGCGCGAGTTGCATGCGGCGGCGCGCGGTCTGCCGGTGTTTCTCGCCGGATTCTCCCTCGGCGGCAATGTGGCTCTGAAGCTGGCGGGCGAGCTGGGGGAGACGGATCTGATTCAGGGAGCGTGCGCGATCTCGACGCCGATCGATCTGGGGTTAAGCGCGCGGCGCATCGGACGGCCGGATAACCGTCTCTACGAGCGGCGGTTTCTGAAGCGCATGCGCGCGCGCCTGCTGGCGACCGGGAGATACAGGCGCGAGGAACTGGCGGCGGCGCGATCTCTGTACGAGATCGATGACGTGGTGACCGCGCCTTCTTTCGGCTTTCGGGGCGCCGATCATTATTACGAAACGCAGTCTTCGATGCGATACCTGGATGCGATTCGCGTGCCCGCTCTGCTGATTCAGGCGAAGGACGATACGTTTGTTCCGTTTTCGATGTTTGAGCATCGGGCGTTTCGGACAAATCCGTTTCTAAGACTGGTGGCGGTGGAGCATGGCGGCCATTTGGGTTTTCTGGCCAGACGCGGCGAGCGGTTTTGGGCCGACGAGGTTGCCATCGGCTTCCTGAAAGAGATTGTGAGCAAACGGCGGCAGGA
>DASZLP010000080.1:0-14496 GCA_035552355.1 Bryobacteraceae bacterium
CTCGAGGCCGGCTCCAAGCCCGAGCTGCTGGCCGTGCTCGCCCTGACCAACGGCGGCGACACGCCCATCATCTGCAACGGCTTCAAGGACGACGAGTACATCGAGATGGCGATGCTGGCGCAGAAGATCGGCCGCCGCATCATCCCGGTTGTCGAGAAGTACACCGAGCTGGGGCTGATTCAGAAATACGCCGAGAAGATCGGCGTGCGTCCGACGATCGGGATTCGCGCCAAGCTTGCCAGCCGCGGGTCGGGACGATGGAAGTCCTCCGGCGGCTACCGCTCGAAGTTCGGCCTGAGCATCACTGAAGTCATGCGCGCGCTCGAAGAGTTACGGACGTGGGGCATGGACGACTGCCTCAAGCTGCTGCATTTCCATCTCGGCAGTCAGATCACGAACATCCGGCAGGTAAAGGGTGCAGTCACCGAAGCCGCCCGCATTTATGCCGAGCTCTGGCGCACGGGCGCCACCGGCCTCACCTATATGGATGTCGGCGGCGGACTCGGCATCGACTACGACGGCTCGCAAACCGATTTCGAATCGAGCGTCAACTATACGCTGCAGGAATACGCGAACGATGTTGTGTATCACATCCAGAACGTTTGCGACGAATCGAACGTGCCGCATCCGACGATCGTCACCGAGAGCGGACGCGCCATCGCCGCGTATCACAGCGTCCTGGTCTTCAATGTGCTCGGCGTGTCCGGTCTGGGAGAGGCAGAGGTTCCGCAGGAGTTGCCGGGCGACCCTGAACAGCCACTGATCGATCTGCAGGAGACCTTCCGGTCGGTCAACTCCCGCAACCTTTTGGAGGCCTATCACGATTCCCAGCAGGCGCTCGATTCGGCGCTGAATCTTTTCAGCCTCGGCTACCTGCCGCTCGAGCAGCGCTGTATCGCGGAGAACCTCTTCTGGGCGATCGGCCGCAAAATCCAGAAGATGTCACGCGAACTCGACTTCTTTCCCGAAGAACTCGAGGGTCTGGACGCCATGCTCTCCGACACCTACTTCTGCAACTTCTCGCTGTTCCAGAGCATGCCGGACAGTTGGGCGATCAAGCAACTCTTCCCTCTCATGCCGATTCACCGGCTCAACGAGAAGCCGACGCATCACGCGGTGCTGGGCGATATCACCTGCGATTCCGACGGCAAGGTCGACCAGTTCATCGATCGGCGCGACGTCAAGCGGACGCTCTCTCTGCACGACTATAACGGCGAGGATTACTACATCGGCGCGTTCCTCGTGGGCGCCTATCAGGAGATCCTGGGCGACCTGCACAATCTCTTTGGAGACACCAATGCAGTGCACGTGCGGCTGAGCCCGTCCGGCGAAGTCATACTGGACGAGGTCATCAAGGGCGATACGGTCCGCGAAGTGCTCGACTACGTGCAGTTCAAGGCGGACAATCTGATCACGCGGCTGCGCAAGAGCGTCGAAGAGGCAGTGCGCGAAGGCAGGCTCGGATATGAGGAATCGGGCCGCCTGCTGCGGTTTTATGAGGACGGATTGCACGGGTACACATATCTCGAAGACCCGCACGAACGGTAGGTCCGGTAGTCGACTATTCGCTCCGCAGCGTCTCGGCCGGGTCGACGGCGCCGGCCCGGCGCGCGGGGAACCAGCAGGCCGCCACACTGGCAACCAACAACAGCAACGGCGTGGCGACATACGTCGATGGATCGAGAGGCGTGACACCGAAGAGTTGAGTGGCGATGAGCTTGCCCGCACCGGCCGCGCCCGCCAGGCCCACCGCGACTCCCGCCAACGTCAAGGCCAGGCCTGAGCGCACGAACATCCATTGCAATTCACGAGGTCTGGATCCGAGCGCGAGACGAATACCGGCCTCGCGGCGGCGCAGGCTCACGGCGTAAGCGATCACGCCGTAGATCCCCACCAGTCCGATCAGCAGCGCCATCACAGCCGCGATAACGAGAATCGTTGTTGTGAACGACGTTCGCGCCATCGATTCAGCGTAAATCTGCTGGAATGTCAGGACCCGCGCCAGCGGCAGGCTGGAGTTGACCGACCATACGGCCTGCCGGATCTGCGACATCAGCCCTGCCGTCCCCACGCCCTGGCCGCGCACCGCGAACGCAATGTTGTGCTGCACTACGACCGGAAACCTGAAGTACTTCGCCATCGCGAACGGGTAGTAAACGATCGGCGGCGCGGGGTGCTCGACGCCGTCGTCGCGCACGTCCTCCACCACGCCCACGACCTCGCGCCAGGGGTTCTCCGGTAAATCGCGAATCCGTTTGCCGATCGCCGCCTGCGCGCTGGCCCATAACTCCCGCGCCAGATTCTCCGACACCATCACGACGTTGCGGAGTCCGTGGATGTCCTGCCAGTCGAGATCGCGCCCGGCGACGAGCCGCGAGCCCGAGGCACCCAGAAAGCCGGGTGATATGTATCTGAGTCGGCGCGAGACCGGGTTCTCGCCCGGCTTCGTCTCGCGGCCTTCGACGATAATCAGGTCGTTGTTCCGGAAGTTGAGGTCGATTGGCATACTGCTCGCGAAGCCGGCCTGCGTTACTCCGGGAATCGCGGCCAGCTTGTCCACGATGTCGTGCGCCGTGCGGATCGCCCGTTCGGGTTCGGAAATGGGGGTGCCGGGAATGGTCAGCCTGAACGTTTGCGCCTGGCGCGGATCGCCAAATCCCGTTCGGACGCGGCGTTGCTCCTCGAACGTACGGAGCAATAGTCCCGATGTAACCAGCATCACGAGTGCCAGCGCGACTTGCACCACCACCAGGCCGCGTTGGGCGCGCCGCTTCTCGCGCCCCTCGCTTGCCGCGCGCCCTCCGTCGTGCAGCGCCCCTCTCAGGCGGGATGTCACGCGCGAACCCGCATACTTCCACGCCGGAATCAACCCGAAGATCAGACCCGCGAGGATCGAGACCGCGGCGGCGAATGCCACGACAGGCAGGTCCACTCTGATCTCGCGCAGCCGAGGGAGATTGGCCGGTTCCAGATGCCGCAGTAAGGCCACGCCGGCGTAAGCCAGCGCGAGGCCGAGAACGCCGCCGGCGACCGCGAGCAGTATGCTTTCCGCCAGCGCATCGCACAGGATGCGTGCTTTGCCCGCCCCCAGAGCGATCCTGACTCCCCAGTCCCGCTGGCGCGCTTCGGCGCGCACCAGAAGCAGATTGGCCACGTTAGCGCATGCGATCAAAAGCACCAGGCCAACCGCGCCCATTACCGTCCACAGCGCGCCCGCGATATCGCCCAGCACGACCCGGCTTAGCGGACTGACCGCGGCTTTGACTCGCCCGCTTTTCCACAAGCTGCCGGGGAGGATTGAAGGCCAGGATTCGATCCAGACCCGATATAGCTGCGCTAATTCGGCGTTCGCCTGTTCGATCGAGACTCCAGGCTTGAGCCGAGCTATGCCCAGGTATGCGAATTGACCCAGGTAAAGCTTCGCCCGCTCGAAACGGAGTGGAAGGATGATCTCCGCGTTCTCATCCATGAAATCGAACGATTGCGGCATCACGCCTACGATCTGCCTCGGCTCATCGTCCACAGTGAGGCTCCGGCCGAGTACCTTCGGATCGCCGCCGAAGCGCCGCTGCCAATATCCGTAGCTCAGCACAGCGACTTCGGGCGAGCCCGGGGTATCGTCTTCGCGTGAAATCCACCGGCCGATGAGAGGCGGCACGCCCGCGGCGTTCAGCACGCCGTGCGTGACGTTGAGTGCGCGCAGTTGCTCCGGTTCTCCGAGTCCCGTTACGCTCGCGCCGCCGCCTGCATAGATGCCTATCGATTGGTATGAGCGCCCCTGCTCGCGGCAGGTGAGCCACAAGCTCGGCGACATCAGTATCGGCACATCAAAACGGACTCCCGGAGCCACCAGGTCTGCCGGATGCGGATACGGCAGCGGTTTGAGCAGCACGCCGTTCACGACGGTGAAGATCGCGGTCGCAGCGCCAATACCGAGCCCCAGTGTCAGGACGGCCACCGCGGCGAACATGGGCTCGCGGCGCAGTGTGCGGAGCCAATATCGCACAGCGGCAATTGCAGAGTCGACGATGACGTTGCCGTTCATAAGATAAACCTCCTCCCGAACACAGGTCGCATTTCCAAGCTTGCGGCGGGCGGCGCAGCGAGCCGCTTCACGGGACATTCCACGCGCGATGTTTTCCTCCGTGGCGACGTCGATGTACGACTCCAGTTCGGCATGCAGCTCGGCGTCGGCGGGGTCCCGCCCGAAAAAGCGGAGCCTGTTCACTTCTGCTTCTCCGGGCCGGGATTCATGATGCGGCCGATGGCGCGCACGATCTCATCCCAGCGCGACGACTGCGCCGCCAGTTGCTTCCTGCCCTCGGGCGTCAGGCGATAGTATTTGGCCTTACGGTTGTTTTCCGACGTCCCCCAGAACGACGCGATCCAGCGGCGGTTTTGCAGCCGGTGCAGGGCCGGATAGAGCGAGCCATGTTCCACCTGCAGAACATCTTCTGAACTCCGCTCGATCGTCTCGGCTATGGTGTACCCATGGGCCGGACCGACCAGAAGCGTCTTTAAAATCAGCATATCCAGCGTCCCCTGGACCATTTCCGATTGCATCGGAGATTGGCGTCTCGGCATGGTTCTCGTGTCTCTCCAGTCGATAATCTTCTGGAGAGAACATAGCACAATACGGATCGGGAAGCGAAAGGTTTGCTTTTTTCTCGTGGTCAGCGGCGGGGTTTAATCTGATGCAGGAACGCGGGGCTGTTACCGGTTTCAGAAGTTCGCGTGACCGCTCCTCGCGGTCGCGGCTCTGTAAGTCTTATTGAACCGCGCGCGTGAGCGAGCGGTAAACGTTGCACCGGTCAACCGGATTGCTGCCAATCAACCGCTCAGGCGATCGATCCTGAAGCCCTTAGCTTTTCTTCTGCGCGATCTCGAGCGCCCGCTGCAGGATCAGATCTTCAGCCGGCTTCTGCGCTTCGCCAGCGGCCTGACCGGGTTTCTTACCGACGGTCGGAGCTCCGACAATCCCGGGATTGGGCGCCCCGGAATCGTCGTCATCGACATCCGAACCAGGCGCTTCCGCTTCGGCCACCAGTTCCTCGGGCGTCACGCCATTGTCCTGAATCGACTTGCCGTCGGGAGAATAAAATTTGGCGATCGAGAGAATGATGGCGCTGCCGTCGTCCATCGTGATGGCATGCAGCACGGAAGCGTCACCATAAGTACGTTCGCCGACCAGCGACGCTCGCTTGTCTCCCTGCAGCGCGGCCGCCGCCACCTCCGCCGCCGAGGCCGTGCCGCGATTGGTCAGAACGACCAGTGGCAGCGCGCTCACGTCTTTCTTCGGATCCGCATCGTAATCCTTGCGCGGGGAGCGCTGGCCCTGCGAGTAACTGATCAGGCCCTTGTCGAGGAAAAGGTTCGCCAGATCGACACCGTCCTCAGGATCGCCCGAAGCCGAGTAGCGCAGGTCGAGCACCAGTCTCTTCGCACCCTGCTTCTGCAACTCGGTCAGAGCGGAGGCGACTTCCTTTATTCGGTTATGACCCATCGCCGCAATTTTGATGTAGCCGATGTTGTTTGGCAGCAGCTTCGATTCGACCGATGGCGGCGTGATGATCGCGCGGGTCATCGTCAACTTTTGCGGCTCCGGCTTGCGGCGCAGCACCGAAAGATCGACCGTCGTCCCAGGCTGGCCTCTCAGGAGCAGATTCGCATAGGCAAGAGGCATGTCACGTGTCGCGATGCCTTTGATCGACTCCAGCATGTCGCCCGTCGTAAGGCCCGCTTTGGCGGCCGGGGAACCGGGCACCACCGAAACGATCGTGATGTAGCCGAACTTCTTCGCCAGCACCATACCGAGATCGCCGCGATAGGTGTCGAAATTCTTCAGGTAGTCTTTGTACTGCTCGGCATTCAGGTAGCTTGCGTACGGATCGATGGATTCGAGCAACCCATTCAGCGCACCCAGCGTGACGCTGCTCATATCGGGTTCCTCGACGTACTCGCTCTTGATGCGGGAAAGAACTTCGGAATAGACGGCGAGATGCTTGTAGACGCTGCTGCTCTCCGAAGCCCGCTCGTCCGCCGGCGCGCCCTTGCTCACGACACCGCCCAGCAGCAGCAAGGCGACCAGGCAGGTGGAGGACATGACGACGACGAACTTCGTGCGGCTGTTCATATATTTTCCATACGCGGCCCAGACTTCCGCTGTTTCGATTATATGACCTGCCTCCCTGTTCCGCGCGCACAACGGCCGTTCGGCCTGTGCGCTCCCTGTTCCGCGCGCACAACGGCCGTTCGGCCTGTGCGCTCCCTGTCGTAGACTGAGTGCATGGCGGACGAGACCGCGATCACACCCGACGCCCACGAGGACGACGATGACTTCGGCGTGCGGCCCGAGCTACCGACGCCGGATTTCGATTTTCTGGTCTATTCGCTGCGTCTGCAGGCCGAATTGAACATGGGACTGCTGCCGATGGGCGGCCCCGGCGAGGAAGATGAGGCCGACTTCGAACTGGCACGGCACAATATCGATCTGCTCGCCATGCTGCAGGAAAAGACCCGAGGCAATCTTTCCGCGGAAGAGCAGCGCGCGCTCGATAATTCCGTTACGGAGCTGCGGTTACGCTTCGTCGAGGCGCAACAGGGAGCGTCAAAAGCCTGACCCCGCCGCAGGCTCATCGTATGAAAATTACGGTGCTGGGCTCAGGCACAAGCTCGGGCGTTCCCACCATTGGTTGTTCGTGCGCGGTGTGCCGTTCGTCAGACCCTCGCGACAAGCGCCTGCGGCCGTCCATTTTGATTTCCCGCGAAAGCCGTAATATCGTCATCGATACGACGCCGGATTTCCGGGCGCAGGTGCTGCGCGCAGGCATCGAGCGGCTGGATGCCATCGTCTATACCCACGCCCATGCCGATCACATCTTCGGACTCGATGACGTGCGTCCGTTTAATTACCACCAGGGGAAAAAGATTCCGATTTACGCGTCGCGCCCGACGTTCGCAACCATCGAGCGCGTCTTTGCATACGTGTTCGACAATCGGGATCGCAAGACGCACGTCCCGCAGCTCGAAGTGAATCTGATCGATGAGACGCCGTTCGACGTGTGGGGCCTCTCATTCACGCCTATTCCGTTGATGCATGGAAAAGATCCGATTTTCGGGTTTCGCTTTGCGGACGTGGCCTACCTGACGGACCACAGCGAGATTCCGGAATCATCTCTCCAAATGCTCGGCGGCCTGGATGTGCTGTTTCTCGACGCACTCCGGCCCCGGCCGCATCCCACACACTCGACGCTCGAGAAGTCGATCGAAACGGCGCGGAAGCTGCGTCCGCGGCGCACGTTCTTCACTCACATGTGCCACGATGTGGGGCACGCGGCGACGGAAGCGTTGCTACCGGCGGATATTCATCTGGCTTACGACGGACTCGAAATCACCGTCCCTTCCGCATGAGAGTCTTTCGTTCGACCGCTGAAGTGCCCGGGGACTTCGGGCCATCCGTCGTAACGATCGGGAATTTCGACGGTGTGCACGTGGGCCACAGGCAGATCCTGCGAAGAGTGGCGGCGTTGGCGCGGGAACGCGGAGTGATCCCGACGGTGCTGACCTTCGATCCGCATCCGGCACGCGTGCTGGCGCCCGACCGCGCGCCGCGTCTGCTGATGACGATGGACCAAAGGCTGCGCAGCATGGAAGCGGAAGGCATCGAAGCGGTGTTGCTGATTCCGTTTTCGCTTGAGTTCGCGAAGCTCACGCCGGCGGAGTTTGTCGACCAGGTGCTCGTGAAGTCCCTGCAGGCGAAGGTCGTGCTTGTTGGCGAGGATTTTCGCTTCGGGCATAAGCAGGCGGGGAATCTGGAAACGCTGCGGGAACTCGGCACGCGGTTTGGCTTCACGCTGGAGCCTGTCGCGGGAATCACGCGGCGCGGCGAGCGGGTGAGCAGTACGAAGATCCGAACGCTGGTAGTCACAGGAGCGGTGTCGCGAGCCTGCCGGTTGCTGGGCGCGCCGTTTGCGCTCGAGGGTGCGATCGTGAAAGGCCAGGGGATCGGGTCGAAGCAGACCGTGCCGACGCTCAACCTGCAGCCGTCGAATGAGGTGCTGCCGCGGACCGGCGTTTATGTGACCCGCACGCGCGACCTCGATTCCGGGCGGCTCTGGGACTCGATCACGAACGTCGGCTACCGACCGACTTTCGGCGGCGACACGCTGACAGTCGAGACTTTCCTTCTGGAACCGTTGAGTGACGCGGCGCCGGACCGCATTGAAGTGAGTTTTCTATTCTATCTGCGGGCGGAGCGAAAGTTCGCTGGCCCGGAAGAACTGAAGGCGCAGATCGGGCGCGATGTGGCCGTGGCGCGGCGGCTGCAGCATCGCTTGCGCCGCCTGCGTGGGATAATTTCAACGTGACTCTCTCGGCCGGTAAAGTGCAGCACATGAATGCGTTATCCAATAAAGACGGCGTCATTGCGGCCGCCGCCATGGATCAGCGCGGCAGCCTCGCGAAGTCTCTCGCCACGGCGAAAGGCGTTGCCCAAAAGGAAATCACCGACGAAATGATGCAGGAGTTCAAGACCGCCGTCACGCGCGTCCTCACTCCTTATGCCAGCGCGATTCTGCTGGATCCGGAATGGGGCCTGCCGGCGTCGAAGGCGCGGGCGAAGAATGCCGGTCTCCTGCTGGCGTATGAAAACAGCGGTTATGACAACACGCAGCCGGGGCGTCTGCCCGACCTGCTGCCGCACGTATCGGTGAAGCGGTTGAAGCAGGAGATGGGCGCGGACGCGGTGAAAATCCTCATCTATTACACGCCGTTCGACGATGCGAAGATCAACGACATCAAGCATGCGTTCGTCGAGCGCATCGGCGCGGAGTGCGAGACGTACGAAATTCCTTTCTTTCTCGAATTTGTCGGTTACGATCCGGCGGGCGGCGACGAGAAAGGCATCGAGTACGCGCGCAAAAAGCCCGAAATCGTGACGAAGAGCATGGAAGAGTTTTCGAAGCCGCAATATAAGGTGGACATCCTCAAGGTCGAGGTGCCCGTGAACGCGAACTACGTGGAAGGCAGCAGCGTGTTCAAGGGCCAGGCGGCGTATTCGCGTGCCGAGGCGCTCGATCATTTCCGGCGCGCGGCGTCGGTTGCAAAGAAGCCGTTCATCTATCTGAGCGCGGGAGTCAGTAATCCGCAATTCATCGAATCGCTGGCGATGGCGGCGGAGAGCGGGACCGACTATTCCGGCGTGCTCTGCGGCCGGGCGACGTGGAAAGACGGCATGCCGATCTACGCGACCAAAGGCCTCGACGCGCTGGAGGATTTCCTGTCGACCGAAGGGGTTAAGAACATCCAGGCAGTCAACAACGCGATTAGTTCCGCGAAGTCATGGAAGCTGAAAGCCGCCTGACCTTCATCCCAGCCGCTTCTTTCCTCGAACCCGCACGGCGAGATACCAGACGATCAGCGCGTTCACAACTGTCACCGCCAGCTTCACCCAGGTGAAGTGCCGGTAAATCTCGTATACCTCGAGCGGAATAAACAATCCGGTACTGATCAGGGTCATGTATTCGGCCCAGTGCTTCCGCGCGAGCAGGCCGGTCCCCTCCGTCAGAAAAATTCCCGCATAAACAAAGGTGCCCGCGCTCAGCTCTTTCAGCTGCTTCGGCGTAACGTTGAAAACCCGCACCAGCGCCCGATGAATGAAGCGGTTGTCCGGATCCACCCGCAGCACTTCGATCCAGTGTTGCGTCACGGCGGCCACATCGCGATGCAGCAGTTTCAGCAGACCGACCCCGAGGATCACCAGGCTGATGCCTTTGACCAGCTTGAACACGCCGATCAGAAAGAGCCAGGGATCGTGTTTAGAAGCTCGCATGCCGGTTTGTCAGGCGCGCGCGGGCCTCGCGCACCGCTCGCTCAGCGATCGAGGGGGATGCCGCGGAATCCGCCGTCGCCGTCAGATGACCCATCTTTCTTCCCGGCCGCGCTTCCGATTTCCCATACAAGTGCAGCTTCACGTCGGGCAGTGCGAGAGCGGCCTCCCAGCGCGGCTCGCCCGCACCCCAGATATCCCCCAGCAAATTCGCCATGGCGGCCGGACGCGGCATTTCCGTGCTGCCCAGCGGCAATCCGCATACTGACCGAAGCTGCTGCTCAAACTGACTGGTAACGCACGCATCGATCGTCAGGTGCCCGGAGTTATGCGGTCGAGGGGCCACCTCATTCACGAGAAGTTTCCCGTCGTGCCTCATAAAAAACTCTACGCAGAGGACGCCCGTAACGTTCAGTGCTTCAAGAATCCCCCGCGTGATCGCGATCGCCTCTTTTTCGATGCGCGGCCCGAAGAGCGCCGGCGCAAACGACACGTCGAGAATCCCGGCGACATGATGATTGCAGGATGGCGTGTAAAACGCGCAATCGCCATCCGCTCCCCGCACGCCAATCACCGACAACTCCGCCTCGAAATCGACGAGCGCTTCGAGGACTGCTTCCTGCCTTCCCATCGCCTCCCACGCGGCTTCGGCTTCGGCGAGCGTCCGCACGCGGTATTGCCCTTTGCCGTCGTATCCAAACCCCGCCGTCTTGAGAATCGCTGGACCGAAATCGGGCATCACACGCGTGAGGTCGTCCGCACACCGAATGGGCTCGAAGCGCGTCACCGGAAATCCATGCGCGCTCAGGAAAGTTTTCTCGCGCAAACGATGCTGTGTCGTGTGCAGCACATGGCCCGCCGGACGCACCAGCGCACGGCTGAACGCCGCTTCAGCCGTGGCAGCCGGAACGTTCTCGAACTCGAAAGTCACCACATCCACGGCGCACGCAAATTCGCGGACTCGATCCAGATCTTCGTATGCCGCGTCGACTTCGAGATCGGCAATCTGACCGGTGGGAGAATCGCGATCGGGTGAATACGTATGGACCCGGTAGCCCATGCGGCGCGCGGCAATCGCAAACATGCGCCCAAGCTGCCCGCTCCCGAGCACTCCGATCGTCGAGCCCGGCAAAATAGTTTTCAATTGAGTGCCCACTGCAAAGCACCCTGTGGGGCGGGCCATCTTCTGTTGTGGCCTGCCAGGCCTGTCTTCCTCAAGAGATCGGCTCTTCAAGCACCTTGCGCTTCTGGTGCTCGCGGAAAGCCTTCAGCTTCTCGCGCAACGGACGCCGCTTGCCTGCCAGAATCGACACCGCGAGTAGCGCCGCATTCTTCGCCCCCGCCGTCCCGATGGCCAGCGTCGCGACCGGCACGCCCGCCGGCATCTGCACAATCGACAGCAGCGAGTCGAGCCCTTTGAGCGAACGGCTCTCGATCGGGACGCCCAGCACCGGCAGCGTCGTATGCGCCGCCGTCATACCAGGCAGATGCGCCGCGCCGCCCGCGCCCGCGATAATGACTTCAATTCCCCGCCCTTCCGCGCTCGCGGCAACTTCCGCCATCAGCTCCGGCGTGCGATGCGCCGACACTATTCGGCATTCATGGGCGACGCCGAATTCGTCAAGGATTTCGCTCGCGGACCGCATCGTCTCCCAGTCCGACTTGCTGCCCATGATGACGGACACCACCGGCGCCGGGCTCGGTCTTGAAGCCGCCTTCTTACTGCCCTTGCGCGAGTGTGAAGCCTTGCTGGCCATCGAAGGTCCGTATGGTTTCCGTCTTGACGATGTGGTATCCGGCGGCCGTGACTTTTTCATACAGCGCCGAATTCTGCCCGTGCGTCACCGCGCCCGCAACGGGGGTCTTCTGACTCATGGGAATCGACCATCATAGCAGCGGACTATGTTGTCGACTCGCTCCCCTGCGTTTTTGGACGATTCCCGACGAAGACTGCCTCGAACGCCTGATGCACTCCGGCGCTTATGGGGCGCAAAGGCTTTCGTAAAAGGAGAAATCAACCTTCTGGCGACATCGTTGCCGCGATTCGCGTGTTGCGCCGCCGCCTGCATCCAGGCATCTTTCAGCGATTAGGGGCGGCGTTCGCCCGACTCGGATCGGTCGCCTCGAGACCTGATTCCAAAGCCCTGAGCGCGCCGCCGGGGACATCTGATTTCATTACGATCGCTCCAACGAATTCTATAGTCTGTTTCCCGATGCGGGTTTCGTTTACTCCGCCGCGCTCTTCAGCGAGACTGACTCGAGAACAGTGTCCGCATCGTTGAACGCGATTACAGAAATCTTACCGGCCGCTTTCGAAAAATAGCCTCTGTTGGATGTTCGAACATGTGGGCCACCACCGGCTCGGCGACTATTTTCGTACCGTCAGCGGTCTGCTCGCCGATGGATTGTTCATGAACTCAGGGATTACTCGCCCGCAAACCGTGAGCGACGACGCCGAAGCGTACTTCCTGCGGAGCGAGCTTTTTCCCGGCGGCGAATTCGCGCATCTCTCGCAGGTCCTGCGCCATGCCGAAGATGCGGCCTTTGAGGTCCTGGAAATGGAAAGCATTCGCGGAAACTACGCACGAACGTGCCTCGAGTGGGTCTCGCGCCTTCAGCATAATGCCCACGCATGCATTGACCTCGTGGGCGAAAATACCTGGCGAGTATGGTTCCTCTATCTCGCTGCCTCGGTCGTCAACTTCGAGGACGGCGAGACCGACGCCCGTCTGCCTGGATGGCTCGTCTTACCGGATTGTTACCGGCACGTAGATTGTCTGCCCTTTCCGATCGATCAACAGCAGGGCCGGGCGGTTGCCCGACTTTTTCAGGGCTGGCGCGATATCGGCCGCCGAGCGAACGGGCTGTCGATTGATCTGCTCGATCACGTCGCCGGTCTGTATGCCGGCGTCGGCGGCTGCGCCCGACGGATCCACATTGGCCACAACGAGACCTTGTGTGTTGCGTGGAACACCTGCTTCGCGGGCCAGGTCGGGCGTCAGGGGCTCGACGGAAACGCCGAGTTTCCCGCCCGCCGCAGCGCCGCCTTCGCTCACGGGCGTCGAAGCGGTGCCCTCGGCCTTGAACTCGCCGAGCTTCGCATGAACCTGCCGCTGACTTCCATCGCGGAGAATCGTGAGTGTGACATCGCTGCCGGGGCTGGAGGATGCGACCTTATTGCGAAGCGCATTCACGTCGTTAATCGCGGAGCCGTTCAGGTCCAGAATCACATCTCCTTCTTTCAAGCCGGCCTTGTCGGCCGGTCCGCCGGAGGCTACATGGCTGATGAGCACGCCTTTCACTTCTTTCAATCCAAGACTGGCGGCAAGCTCCGAATTGATGTACTGCACTGTCACTCCCAATTGCCCGCGCACCACTTTGCCGGTGGAGATGAGTTGCTGCAACACACCTTTGGCCATGTTCGAAGGAATGGCGAATCCGATACCGATGTTTCCGCCCGAAGCCGAAACGATTTGCGAGCTGATGCCGATCAGTTCGCCGCCTGTATTGACCAGCGCGCCGCCTGAGTTGCCGCGATTGATCGGCGCATCGGTCTGCAGAAAGTCTTCGAAGCTGCCGTCGCTCACACCGGTCTCGCGGCCTTTGGCGCTGATGATGCCCGCCGTAACGGTTTCGCCGATACCCAGCGGATTCCCCACCGCGAGACAAATGTCGCCCACCCGGACTTTATCGGAATCGCCCAGAGCGAGCACGGGGAGATTGCTGGCATCGATTTTCAATACCGCAAGGTCGCTGGGCTTGTCCGAGCCGATCAGCTTCGCTTTGAACGTGCGCCGATCGGCCAAATCCACCGAAATCTCCTGCGCGCCATCGACCACGTGATGGTTCGTGAGAATGTGGCCGTCGGAACGAACGATCACGCCCGATCCAAGCGCCCTCTCGACTTCTTCCTGCTGCGGGCTCGGGCCCGGCGCTTGCCGATTGTCCGGCTGGCCGAAGAACCAGCGGAAGAGCGGATCGCTCGAGAACGGGAATTGTTGCGCCGCTTTTTCGCGCCGCGATGCATGCACGGTGACCACCGCCGGGGCGACGCGATCCACCGTATTGGCATAGGAGACAACAGGTCCGGCCGGCGCTATTTTTTCCGAGGCAGGCTGTGAGGCAGGTTGTATGGAAGATGCCGAAACGGTTCGCGACTGCTGGCAGGAAAGGAAAGCGCCGCAGGTAAAGAGCGCTGCGGCGGCGATGCTCTTGCGCATATTAGAAGGCCTTTCGGAAGTTGAGCGGGCATTCGAAGTACCAAAAAATGGCGCGTGCGTGGAGACCTTGTCCGCCCGTCCCCAGCATCTCCGTCTTAGGGGTGCTGGCTCGGGAATCGTGCCGGCCCTTGCTGGCTCATTTGGCACGAAACACGCTCCTAATCGAAGCGAGCCCTGGTATTGCCACGACACCACCGATGGTGAATGAACCCATCGTCGGCGCCATCATGCGCCAACTCAGGGTTTTGAAAAGAGGTAAACAATGAATACGACAGAGTTGGATCCTAAGCAGCCAGTGCCATCCGCGGACATAGAGTCGCGGATGATCCTGCAGCCGATCGCCGCACCATCCATCCTGGGCTTATACGGTCTCGCAGGCGCTACGTTTATGGTTGCCGCACACACAGCACAATGGTTCGGAGCGTCCACCCTATCCAACCTTATGTTTGA
>DASZLP010000081.1:0-3489 GCA_035552355.1 Bryobacteraceae bacterium
ACGTCGGTGAATTGACATCAAAACTATAATCCGTCATCATAACATCAAGATGAGAACCACTCTCGATATTGAATCTGATGTCCTCGATCTGGCAAGATCCTTAGCCGAGGCGCGCCGGATATCGGTAGGAAAGGCGATATCGTGGCTCGCTCGCAAGGGCGCTCTTTCTCATACGCCCTTGGGAGAGCGGAACGGGTTCTGTATCTTTCCTGTGGCCGATCCCCAGGCGAAGTTCGGTCCAGAGGACGTACGGGCGGCGTTCGACAACGAGGATCGGGCGCATGGGCGGGATTTCCTGAATCCGCTTTCGCCCGCTTGACCAATGGCGGTATCGCTGCTTGACACTGACGTATTGATGGCCTTGGCGTGGCCCAATAATCTGCATCACGATGCGGCACATCGCTGGTTTGCCGAAAACCAGCATCGGGGATGGGCTACCTGCCCGCACACCCAACTGGGGTTTCTGCGGCTCTCGATGCAGCCGGCGGTTGTGAAGACGGCCATCGGCTTTGGCGATGCGCTGCGGGCGCTGACGGCCAGCGTGTCGAGTTCGAAACATGAATTCTGGCCAATGACGTTCTCATTTATCGAGATCGCCGAGGATATTCGGTCGCGGATCGCGGGTCACCACCAGTTGGCGGACGCGGTGCTGATCGATCTTGCCATGCGGAATTCGGGTAAGCTGGCGACGTTCGATCGACGGATCGTAAGCCTGGTGAAGCCGGGCTCGGCGAGTGAAGCGGCGGTTGACCTTATCGCCGCCTGACAGCCGATCTCGCGTCACGGCTGGCCGGTGGCTGCACAATTCAGCGGGAGCGCGAATGCCGAGTTCCGGCGCGTGATGAATGCTGAAGAGTGCTGGTCCGCGTGCTGCCGCCGCGGGGTGCTCGGCTCAGCGCCGCCGGATCAGTCTGGCTCGATGTTTCCGCAGCAATTCCGCATACTCATTCACTCCGGCCGGCGGCATCACTCAATCGATTCGGCTCTTCCTCCGCAGCAACCAGCCCGCCAGCGCAATCACTGCCACCGCCGCCGCCACGATCAGCGCCCCGCGATTGAATCGCTTCGACAGGTTCTCCCACTCGGCGCCGAGATAGTACCCGATATAAACGAAGCAGACCACCCATACGAGCCCGCCCGGGTACGCGTATGCCGCGAAGGTTCGCATCTTCACCTTGCTCATTCCGGCGGCCAGCGCCGTAAAATGCCGCACACCCGCGATGAAGTATCCGAAGAAGAGCGTCCATTTGCCGTAGCGCCGGAACCACTCCTCGACCTGCGGCATATGCCGTCCGATCCACCGGTTCAGCGGACCAAAACGTTCCAGCACATAAATTACGCCGGTGCGCCCGAGCAGATAGCTGACCGTGATCCCGCAGAGACTCCCCGCGAACGCCACCGCGATCGTATTCCCCAGCGCGAATTCGCCGCGATGTACCGCAATCCCCGCCAGCACCAGAATCGTCTCATCCGGAATCAGCGGACCCACGATACCCAGCATCAGCAGCGCGAAGATCGCGAAGTATCCGTAATGCGCGAGAAAAAGTTCGATATGCGCCACGCAGGTTAAACGTGGACTTGCAACTCGTCGTGAATCGCCGCCAGCGCGGCCGCCGGATTCTTCGAGCGCGTCACCTGCCGGCCAACCACTACGTAGCTCGCCCCGTCGCGCACCGCTTCAAACGGAGTCGCGACACGCTTCTGATCTCCCACCGCCGCGCCGCGTGACCGCACCCCGGGTGTCACCAGAATCGCATTCTCACCGGCCAGAGCGCGAATCGTGCGCGCTTCGATGGGCGATGCGACAACGCCATCCATCCCCCAGGCCATGGCCAGCCGGACGCGGTCGCTCACCAGTTCACCGAGCGTGCAGTCATAGCCGAGCTCGCGCACATCCGCCTGATCGAAGCTCGTCAGCACGGTAACCGCCAGCAGCTTCATCCCGGAATCGCCGCGCCCCTCGATTGCCGCGCGCATCACCTGACCCACGCCATGGACCGTAAGGAACTCCGCGCCGGATCGCGCCGCCACCCCCACTGCTCTTCGCACCGTCTCGCCGATGTCGTAATACTTCATGTCGAGAAAGACACGCTTGCCGCGATCGACGAGCGCCCGTACATAGTCCATTCCCGCGGCGGCATAAAGCTCCATCCCAACCTTGTAAAATCCGGCGGATTCGCCCAGCGCGCCGACTAGCGCGTCGGCTTCTCCCGCCGAATCGAAATCGAGGGCGATGATCACAGGGTCGGCAATCATGAGCGCAAGCCGTCTACAATCATAAAGCCTCGCCGGAATTTCTTCGATGCAAGTCGAGCCCAGCAGTGTCACGGGTGTGGACCTCATCGGTCCGCGCGCCCCCGGTTTTATCGAGGCGCTCACTGCCCTGCTGGGCCGTGCGCCGGATGACGTAATTACGCCCGCCCTCCCGTACTCCATAATCGTGCGTAACAATCATGTGCGCACGCTGGCGCTTCTCGGCATTCGCTTCGACATGGTGTCGCGCCAGGTGAAGACGTATTCGGTGGTGCACTACGCCGACACGCTGCGGAATCCCGAGAGAGGCGATCTCAAGCCGGGCGCCATGCGATTCATCTGCGCGGAGCCGCGTTACACCGATCTTGTCCTGCGCCGCGAAACCACAGTCGACCAGCGCGGCCCCATGAATCTGAAAAATCTCCGGACCATCCTGCGCATCAGCGCATCGCTCGATTGCGCCGCGTTCGTCGACGGCGAATTTGAAGGGCCGGACACCCTCGGAGTCTTCGACCGCTTCGCCGCGGAGCGCGCGGCGGAGCTGGCCTTCCTCGATGAAGTGCTCGCGCCCGACTGCAATATTGAAACGCTGCTGAAGAAGACGCTGGAAAGCACCGGCGGCCAGTCGGAAGACCCCGCGCTTGCCGCCCGCCGCGCTCTCGTGAAGAAGCTGCAGGAGGGTTTCTCGCTGGGCGGCATACCCGAGGTCGCGGCTCGCGTGAGCGCGTGGAAGCCGAGAATTCCCCTTTGGCGCGCGGATTCAAACTGATATGCGATAAACTTCGGTTTCAAAATGAGTACTCAAAGCCCACCACAACCCGTTGCGCAAGGGGCATCCGCGCCCCCCGTCAATTACGGGAAGAAGTTCCTCCTGCTCGCCATCGCCATAGTGGTCGGACTCGCCATACTCTACATGCCGACCCCGCAAGGGCTCACTCCCGCCGGCCAGCGCGTGCTCGCCATTACGGGATTCACCGTCGCGCTGTGGGTATTTCAGGTTGTCAACAACGGCATCGCCGCGGTGTTGATGATGGCTCTGATGATCGCCGGCGGTATCAGACCGCCGGACGCGCTCAGCGGCTTCTCGCAGGGTTCCTGGTGGATTCTCGCGGCCGTTCTGTTCTACGGGTGCGCCATGAAGAATACGGGACTCGCGCAGCGCATCTCCTACTACATTCTTTCGCTTTTCCCCGCGACGTATACCGGGATTCTGTTCGCGTTCTTCGTGATCGGTCT
>DASZLP010000082.1:0-12448 GCA_035552355.1 Bryobacteraceae bacterium
GTGGCATGCCTTGCACGCCGCGGCCATCACATCGGCGACATCGGTCATCTTGTCCTGATTTTTGGTCCGGGCGACCTCGTAGGCCATCCTCCCGGCGTCGCGAAGCCCCTGCACAAATCTGGCCCAGTCGGCATTGCCCACCGGCACGTCCGCGCCATTCGAGCACTTGCGCCCGGGAAGCATCATGAGGTCCGCAACATCAGCTATGGCCAAAGCGCTGTTCTCGACGGCGTCCCACTTTCCATAAGAACTTGTCAGGAGGTCGGTCGCCATGTTTGGATCTCTGGCGCGCTTCACGTCCGCCGGATTTTCGTCCTGCGCCGCGAAAACCACGTTCGACTCCGGGTAGAATGTCCCTTTCATCAGTTGCGCGAGAGTTCCCTGTACGCGCGGCGCGGGCGTGGGTGATTGCGTACGGGCGCGATCAACCAGGGAAATGGATATCGCGCTCACGGCGATCAGCGCCCATGCTGCTCTGTTCATGCGCGCGGATCTTTGGCGCCGGCCGGCGAGAGGATGCTTAAAGTGAGAACGACGGCGATGGGAATCGTCATCGAGGTTCTTCGAGGAAAAGCCATGAGACTCTGCCTCCTCTGCCTGACGTGTCTAATCGTTGGGATTACCGGCGGAGATCTGGACCACGCGCCCGTCCGGCATAATCACCGTCTTGAGAAAGCCCAGTGGGCTGCCATCTTTCGCAGGAAGAAACTTCACCGTGATATTGTCGCCAGTGTGGAGCGCATTCGGGCCGGTTTTGCCGATTCCCCTCTGGGCCAGAGCCGTGGCGGAGCCGAGTGTCAACACCCAGTCGGTTGATGTGCCATCGGCGCCTTTAACCGCGACAGTCAGCGAACCGTGGGGGTTCGAGAACTTGATGCTTGAGACCGTCCCCGCAAGTTCCTTTTCGCCCTTCATGTCGTATACGCCCGCGAGGGAATGGTGGGCCAGCAACGGGCCGCTCGCCGTTACCAATAACCCGAACAAGGCCATGGATCCCAGAGTTCGTCTGATCATTCGCGCACCTCGGTCAAATTCCGGTCAGCAGTGACCGTCCGCGAGTATATCATCGAAATCGCGCGGCACTCGCTGCCACCTAAACTCGGCCCACGTAAGCTCACCCGCCGATCAGCGAATTGAATCGCGTATAGCCCGCGCGGCTCACCGGAATTTTGGCGCCGTCCGTCAGCACAGCAATCCACGTGTCTTTCGTATTCGGCTCGATGCGCGCGATTCTGTCGATATTTACCAGAAAGCCCCGGTGAATTCGAATGAACCGCTTGGGATTGAGCGCCGCTTCGAGACTGGAAATCGTTTGCTGCTTGAGCCATGTGCGCCCCTCGCTGCGCAGCGCGACGTAATCATCCTGAGCCTCGGCGTAGTCGAGCTTGCCCACGGGAATTACGTGCACCTTCGCGCCTTCCCGAACGGTCTCCTTGACGACGATGCGCTCCTGATACTCGCCCGCCGGACGCGCGGCATTCCGTAATTCCGCGGGAGCAACGGCCGGATTCACATCCAGCTTCGAACGGCGGTCCAGCTTTCCGAGCGCCGCCCGCAGGCGATCGATGCCGAATGGCTTCAGCAGATAGTCGACCGCCGCCGCATCGAAAGCGCGCATCGCATACTGATCGAAAGCGGTCGTAAAAATCACGGCGGTCCGGCGGTCGATGAGCTCCAGTACTTCGAAGCCGTCGAGCTTCGGCATCTGCACGTCGAGGAAAACCACATCCGGCTCATGCTCGGCGATCGCCTTGACCGCCTCGAACCCGTTGGCGCATTCGGCGACGATCTCCATGCCCGGCTCCTGCCCGAGATACTCGCGCAGGACCCGGCGCGCCAGTTCTTCATCGTCGACAATGATTGCTTTCATGCCGTCGTCTTGCCTCGTATGCCGGCGGGAATCGTCAGAGTCACCCGATAAACGTCAGGGCTCGCTTCCACTTCCAGACGCGCGGCGTTTCCGTAGCGCGCTTCGAGCTGCTGCCTGACGTTGACAAGCCCGATCCCGCTGCGGCTGGAAGGCGCGAGCGGGTCGTAAGGATTCTCGATCGTAAACCGCAGCTCGTCCTTCAGCCGCCGCCCCAGCATCAGAATCTCGCCGCCCTCGTCGATGAGCGCGATGCCGTGCTTTACCGCGTTTTCGACGAGCGGCTGCACCACCAGCGCGGGCACCTGGCATTCATTGCACGCCGGCTCGATATCGATGGCCACGCGCAGGCGCTGGCCGAAACGCACCTGCTCCACACTCAGATACATGCGGGTCAATTCCATTTCCTCGCCAAACGGAATGGATGCCCGCTCGCCAAGGCGCAGCGAGGTACGGAGGAAATCGGCGAGCTGGATACACATCTCCCGCGCGCGCGTCGCGTCCGCCGCCGTCAGAGCGCTGATCGAATTCAGGCTGTTAAAGAGGAAGTGCGGATTCACCTGCGCTTTCAAGGCGCGCAACTGGGCTTCCCGCGCCAGCAATTCCGAACGCCGCGACGTCTGCGCCTCAATCACGACGTAGTGCATCGCGATCGAGAGCAGATAGATCATCGCCACCATCGCGGCCAGCACCGGGCTGGCCGACCGGAAGCGATCGTCGAGTCCGGTGAGCATTCCGGATAACGTATGGGCCAGTGCTCGCGAGATGAAGAGCACAGCGCCGGACACGACGATTGCGGCCAGCAGATGTTGCCCGAGCAGCCGGCCAGCCGGCGTCGACTTCAGCGGCAACGCCCGGCACGCATACCATGGCGCCAGACACACGAGTGCCAGCACGACGACGACCGGGACGATCACCGCCGCCGTCTCGGCCGCGCTGAGCTCTCCGGCGACCGAAATCAGCAATCCAAGCATCGCGCCCAGCGGCGCCCACACAGCGACATAAAGTGCGAGCGCTTTCCAGTTCTGGAAAATCGGATGCATGAGAATTTAATCTTTCAGAAGTTCGCGTTACCGCTCTCTCACGAGCCGGCGCCGCTAAAGCGGGCGCTGGGTCGCGGTTCGGTAAGTCTTTCTGAGCCGCGCGCGTCAGCAAGCGGTAATGTCCGACCGCTCACAGGCGAATTTTTGCAGGTTAGCACTAGTTTTGAATCGTAATACCGCCAAACACCGCGCCGCCGGTGACGATGAGCGTTGCGGGCTCGAAGCCAGGCTCGGGCCGCGGCGGCAGCGTCTTGTTGTCGCATCCGCCGAAAACCGCCGTCGCCTGCAGGACAACCTTCCACGTCCGCGGCACGATGATCTCAATGCCGCCGAAAACGGCGCTCAATTCCAGTGCCGCGCGGCGATCCTGCGACGAAATCGCCGCCTCGGACAGATCGATTTCAATCGACCCGAACACTACTTCCAGCGACCCGCCCTCGAACTGCTGCGTCTCGACGCGCCGGTTCAGCGAACTGAACACGATCGCTTCACGCAGCCGGTCGCCGGCGAACACATCGCGAGTGCCCACTCCCGCCCACACGTCGCGCCGTTCGCGGCGCGCTTCGCGACGCATACGGCGGCGTTCGAAAGCTGCTTCCCGCGCGTGGATTTGCCACTGCGCGAAATTGCTCTGCCATCCGGATAAGCTGACCGGGCGGACCAGCATGATCGTTCCGATGACGATCAGCAGAATCGGCCAGATCACTTCTTCATCTACCGGAATGACGTGCAGATTGCCGAGGATGAGGAGAATTCCGCAGACGATCCAGCCCGCCGCCCAGATCAGCGATACGACCGAACGCCGATGTTCGACGATCAGGCCGCCCACGACAAGCATCCAGACCGGCCACCACGCATCAAGGTCGTGAACCGGAATGATGCCGATGTTGTCGAGGAACAGGAACGCACCCGCGGCGATCAGCAACAGCGCCACCGTGCGGCCCCGTGGCTTACCCAGATTCACCGGTTTTCTTCCTTATCGCGCACAACCCACTGCCGGCTGTGCGCTTGTTCCTTATCGCGCACAACGGCCTGCGGACTGTGCGCTCCTGATACCGACCAGAGATAAAGCTCTTCCAGTCCGGCCGCGATCAGGGTGACCGGCCAGAGATTCCAGTAGCCGTTCAGATGGATCACGTCCATCCGCCCCATGAGAAACAATGCGCCGGCGAGAACCAGGATAAAAGGGAGAGCGATTTGACCCGGGTAGTAAAGTCTCATTTGCTGTGTCCTCTTACAATCGATGCTACCGGCGTGGTCGCGAGCCGGCACCTGATTTTCGGCGAAGGACGGTGGTTTACCGGTGAATGCCGCTATGGCGTTCCAGCGCGTACTTTACGAGGGCCGCGGACCGGTAAATGCCATGCACGAACTTCCCGTACGGCAGCGTCAGGAACAGGGCCAGAACAATGCCGAGATGCAGGCCGAGCAGCTCCGGCATGCGTCTCGATTCGCGCAGAGCGAGAAGCAACAATCCGGAGACGCTCGAAAGAAGCAGCAGCAGGAGAAACGAAACGTCCATCCCGGTTTGCTTTCGGTCCTGCGTTTGTGGATCACGGATTGCCTTGAGGGCGAATAATCCGAGCGTTCCGGCAACTATCGCGATGCCGCCTGCCGAGCCGAGGATTACCGGAATCGACAGGTAATCATAGGGCGCGATCCAGCCGAGCGCATAGTGATAGAACGCGGCTGTGACGGTTGAAGCGAAACAGAGGCCGAAGCCATAAAAAGCCAGGTGGTGGAACCAGCGGCGCGCCTGCGATTGCTTTTCGGCAGGATATGCACAGCCGCCTCCTCCGCCATCAAGATAGTGAAGCGTGAGCGCGTCCTTCAATCCGCGCGCCAGGGCGGCCGGCGTGACCGGCCCGCCGGCATCGCGCCAGAAACGCGATAGTCCGATCGCGAATACAACGAGAATGACAACCGAAACGGAGCCGTACAGGCGAACCATCGCACCGTGCGAAACGATGTCATAGAACCGCAACTCGAAGTTTCGCGACAGCAGCGATCCTTCCACGATCAGCACAGCCAACCAGGCACACAAAACGAGCAAGACCGCGGCGATGGTTCCGTTCGCGCGGAAGGCGAGTCCTGCGAATTTCGGCCAACAGTATTTCTCATAACTGCGCACGCGGATCTCCGCCAGCAGCTTCGGCACATTCACCGCGAACTCATGCGGAGGCGCGTACTGGCACGCGTAATAGCATTCCCCGCAGTTGTGGCAAAGGTTCGCCAGATAGTTGAGATCGGCTTCGGCAAACGACCTCCGCCGCTCCATTGCCGGAAAGACCGCGCAGAAGCCCTCGCAGTAACGGCATGCATTGCAGATGCGAAGCACGCGCTCGCCTTCCTGGATGATGTTCAACCGCGCCGCGTCACTTGCAGGCACGCGCTGCCTCGCGGCCGGCGATTCGTCCGAACACGGTTCCGATAGTCATGCCAAAACCCGCCAGATAACCCTTGCCAAGGATGTTGCCTGCCATGATCTCACCCGCCGCGAAGACATTCGTGAATCCGGGCAGCGCCGCGCGCTCGTCGACCTTCACGCCGAGGTAAGTGAACGTAATCCCCGGACGCAGCGGATATGCAACAAACGGCGGCGTGTCGAGCTTCTGCGCCCAGTGCGTCTTCTCTGGTGTGAGGCCGCGCGTCTGGCAGCCGTCGAGCGCTGTATGGTCGAAGTTCCCCGGCACGACAGCATTGTTGAATGTTCGCACCGTCGCGGAGAGTGCGTCCACCCCCAGGTCCAGCTTTGCCGCCAGTTCTTCGATCGTGCCGGCTTCGATCGCCGGAAAAACGGATGGCATGTACTTGCGTGCGGCCTTCGCATCTGTGATCGACCACGCGATCTGATCGGGCTGCTGCGCGACGAGCCGGCCCCAGATCGCGTAGCGCTTCGGCCAGAGATCCTCGCCTTCATCGTAAAAACGCTCACAGCGGTTATTGACAACGATACCCAGCGGCAGGCAATCGAGACGCGTGACGATGCCCCCATCGAACTTCGGCGCGCGCGCGTCGATGGCGACGCAATGACACTGAGTGGCGTCACCCACCGGCGCTGCTCCGCCATCCAGCAGCATCTTCAGAACGGCCCCTTTGTTATAAGGCGTCCCCCGAACGATGAAGTTCAGCGCGGCGTCACCCCACGCTTCTCGCAACCATTCGAGATTGGCCTCGAAGCCGCCCGCCGCCGCGATCACTGCCTTCGCCTGAATCTCCACAGGCTCGCCATTCACAAGGACGCTCGCACTCTCGAAAGCCCCCCCGTTGATATTCAAGCCGACGACCTCGGCGTTATAGAGGACCTCGATTCCTGCGTTCTGGGCGGCCGCATACCAGGCATTCATGAGCGTCTTGCCGCCGCCGAGAAAGAACGCATTGGTCCGGCCGAGGTGGAGTGTTCCTTCGAGCGATGGCTGGAACCGGGCGCCCTGGCTCTTCATCCACGCGCCGGCGGACGCCGACTCCCGGATGATCATGCGCGCGAGCCCGGCATCCGTCACTCCTTCGGTGACGCGCACGAGATCGTCGAAATATTCCTGCTCGGGATAATCACGGGACAGCACGCGCAGATTGCGCGTATGCCGGCTGTTACCGCCGCGAAACTCGGGCGGCGCGCACTCGGCGACAACCACCCGTGCGCCCGATTCCCGCGCGCTCAGCGCCGCGCAAAGCCCCGCATTCCCGCCGCCAAGCACCAACACACCGCATGGCGGAATCCGCAACTCTATTTGTCGGCTTTCCGGCGCAGATCGAGAATCAGCCGCATGACCCGTTGTTCGAGCTCGTTGCGTGTGATCCGGTAAACGTCAAGCGGAGCGCCGAACGGGTCGCTTACTTGCCACTCGACAACTTGCTTCGGCGGCGGGCCGGGCAACTTGAAGCCGGCCATGTTGACGACGAGATCGTATTCCAGTCCCTCGAATGGCTCGTATCTCTTGGGCACGTGCAAGGAAACGTCGACGTTCATCTCATCCATCGCGCGAATCGTATCGGGCGGGATCTTCTGCGTCGGGGCGAGCCCCGCGCTCGCTGCCGTCAGGACATCGGCGCCATAGTGGTTAGCAAAGCCCTCCGCCATCGGACTGCGGCAGGCATTCCCGATGCAGACAAAAAGGACGCGTTTCAGAGTTTGCCGAGGAATAGCTTGTGCACCCGCGAATCCTGCGTAAGCTCAGGATGAAATGTGGCGACCAAATGGCGGCCCTGTTCGACCAGCACCGGGTCCCCTTCATATTGTGCCAAAACCCTGACCGCGGGACCGGCGCGCCGGATGATCGGCGCGCGGATGAAGACGGCTTCGACGTCGCCCTCACCGGCGCGCTCCGCGAAATCGGCGCCGGGCTGGATGGTCGCCACCCGGCTGTCAACCTGGCGGCCATAAGCATTCCGCTCGACGGTCAGATCGACCACGCCAAAACTTTCCTGCGGCGGATTGGTCACGTCCTTCGCCAGCAGGATCGCCCCGGCGCACGTGCCGAAGACAGGCTTCTTCTCGAGGAACTCGCGCAGAGGCTCTTTGAGATTCATGAAGCTGATGAGCTTGAGCATAGTGGTGCTCTCGCCGCCCGGAATGACGAGGCCGTCGACGTTGTCCAGTTCCTCCGCCGTGCGCACCAGCACGGCCTCGGCCCCGGCGCGTTCGACCGCTTTCGCATGCGCTTCGAAATCGCCCTGAAGCGCCAGGATTCCAACCCTCTTTTTCATAATCTGCCCCCGTATGTGACGCGGGCAGGCTTTGCTCAATAAGCCGCCCGCCGCATGCTGAAAAACATTACTTGCCGCTCCCTCACGGTCACGGTTCAAAAGCAGTTTTTGAACCGCGCGCGTCAGCAAGCGGCAACGCCTGTCAGGGTGCCGGCGCGATGCCTCCTCCTTACCAGCCCCGCGTCTGCATCAGCTCTTCTTCCGGCAGCTTCGATATATCGAGGCCGGGCATCGCCATCCCGAGATCCTCGCTGGCCTCGAGCACCTTGTCCCAGTCCTGGTAATAAGTCGTCGCCTTTACGATCGCCTTGGCCCGCGCTTCCGGGTCTTCGCTCTTGAAAATGCCCGAGCCGACGAAGACCGCCTCCGCGCCGAGATGCAGCACGAGCGCCGCATCGGCCGGCGTCGCGATTCCGCCCGCCGAAAAATTCGGCACCGGAAGCCTGCCGTGCTCCGCAACCCACTCGACGAGGTCGAGCGGTGAACCGAGCTTCTTCGCTTCATGCACCAGCTCTTCCTTGCCGAGGACGGTGAGTTGCTTCATCTCCTTCACGATCGTGCGGATGTGCCGCACCGCCTCGACGATATTGCCCGAGCCTGCCTCGCCCTTCGTCCGGATCATTGCCGCGCCCTCCGCAATGCGCCGAAGCGCTTCGCCAAGATTGCGCGCGCCGCACACGAACGGCACTCTGAAATCGCGCTTGTTGATGTGGTGCTCTTCATCCGCCGGCGTCAGCACTTCGCTTTCGTCGATGTAGTCGACGCGCAGCGCTTCGAGGATGCGGGCCTCCGTAAAGTGGCCGATGCGCGCCTTCGCCATCACCGGAATCGAGACCGCGGCTTGAATCTCGCGAATCTTGCTCACCGGCGACATACGCGCCACGCCGCCCTCTTTACGGATGTCGGACGGCACGCGCTCGAGCGCCATCACCGCCACAGCGCCGGCCTTTTCCGCAATCAAGGCCTGTTCCGCGTTGACGACGTCCATAATGACGCCGCCTTTCAGCATTTCCGCCAGCCCGACATTCAGCCGGAACTGTTCGTCCTGAAGAACTGTCATGTTTATCTCCTGATCTCTTTTAAACCAGCGCGAAAGCCGGATGCGAATCCCTCGCCTCGCGCGCAACCAGCGCGTTGCGAATCACCGCGCCCAGAATTTCGATTCCCTTGCGGATCTCATTCGGCTCCAGACCCGCGAAACTGAGTCGCAGCCCGGAATCCAGAGGCCGCGAAATCGAGAAGTATCTGCCGGGCAGGTAATCGATCCCCGCCTGCTGCGCGAGTCCGCGCAGCGCCACTGCGTCGAGGCCGGCCGGAAGTTCCAACCACATGTTCATGCCGCCGCCGGGCACTTTCCAGCGGCAGCCTGCAAGAAAACGTTTCGAGGACTGTTCGAGGGCACGCAGCTTCTCCCGCGTCGCCTGGATCACCATTGCCTGATGCCGCGCCAGCCTGCCGGATTCGGCAAACCGCAGCAGAAACGCCTGCGACAGATGGTCCGTATGCAGATCCGCGAGCTGCTTCAGTTCCGTGGCGCGCGCGATCGCCGGACGCGGCGCGATGACATAGCCGACACGCAATCCCGGAAAGGCGATCTTCGAAAAACTTCCCAGCAGGATTGCGTTCGGCTCGATCTGCTTCAGCCGCGGCAACGCGTTCGTGGACTCGCTGTTGTAGACGAGGTCGGCGTAAATATCGTTTTCGACGATCGCCGCGCCCGCCGCGCGCGCAAGGCGGCAGATCTGCTCGCGATGAGCGGCCGGTATGGTCGCCCCCGTTGGATTCTGAAACGACGGCGTGACCACCAGCACCTTCGCGCCCGCCTCGAAAGCCTGCTGCAGCGCGTAGAGATCGAGGCCATCACTGTCGACCGGGACGCCGATCAGCTCGGCGCCCGCCTCGAGGAAGAGATTTTTCAATCCGGGATAGACGGGCTCTTCGATCACGACCTTGTCACCCGTGCGCACCAGCGCTCTGCGCAGCAGATCGAGCGCCTGCTGGCAGCCGTTGGTGATGAGGATGTCGTCCGATTCGCGCGCTATGCCCAGCTCGGTGGCGCGATCGAGCAGATAGCGGCGCAGCGGTTCGTAACCGCCAGGCGATCCGAGTTGCATGAGGGATTTCAGGCTGGGACCCTCCAGCACTTCACGGCAGCACTCGCGAAACTCTTCCACCGGAAAGAGGCGCTCGGATGGCCGCGAGCTGGTGAAACTGATAACGCCGGTCGCCGGGCTTCCGGCCGAAGTCGAAACCGACGCGGTGAGCGCGCGCGACCAGTTGAGCGGTTCGGCACTGCGTTCGAAAACCCCGCAGACGTAGCTGCCGCGTCCAACCTCGCCCTTGATCAGCCCGCCGGATTCGAGAAGCTCGTAGGCCGCCGAGATGGTGGTCCGATTCAGTCCAAGTTGGCCAGCCAATTCGCGGGTGGGTGGCAAACGTTCGCCTGCGCGAAGAGTGCCCTTTTGGATCAGGCCTTCGAGGTACGAGCCCAATTGCCGGTAAATGGGTACACCAGACTGAGGGTCGATGCTGGGCCGAAGGTCCATCGGGAAGACCACTATACCACGCAATTTGGACTGGTAAATGACAGTCCAATATGCAAGTGGGTAAATTTCGATTTGATGACCTTCTTGCCTGACGTGAATGTCTGGATCGCGCTTGCCATCGTGCAACACGTAAATCACAGGAAGGCAGTCTCCTTGTACGAATCGCTGCCGGAACCTACGCTGGCCTTTTGCCGCATTACGCAGATGGCATTTCTTCGTCTCCTTACCAATCGGCATGTTATGAACTCCGACGCGCTTGCGCCGGATGAGGCCTGGCGGAGGCTGGATGAAATCCATCGCGGAATCGACACGATATTCGCTGCTGAACCGGAGCTTCTCGATGAGACCTGACGAAGCTTGATGCACCAGGCGAAGGCGGGCGCAAATCTCTGGACGGATTCGTATCTTGCTGCCTTCGCGTGCCAGACAGGGATCACCCTGGTTACGTTCGACCGAGGCTTCACCCGATTCACGAAGACGCCATTGTTCATCCTCGAGGGATGAAAGCCAGTCCAGCGGCTGCCTCCAACAGTGCCCAACACCGCTTGAATTTCCGCTGCCCTGCGCTTCGGTCTTTAGGCGAACCTTCGCAGTTGAGGCGAGTTTCGGACTGACAGCAATTCGCTGTCGGACTAACAATGAACAACCGGAACCGTTCGTACTCAGGCACGATCGGGTCTTTGCTCTGAGCGACATTCTGAGTGATCGGAGCTGCTCATGATCCATGAAATCCGCGGTCTGATGTCCGGCCGATACCGTTGTATGCTGAGCACTATGACTCTGCGGCGAATGACATGGCTTCTCGTCGGATTTCCTGGGATCGTTCTTTGCACGTGGACGACGCTGGCTTCTGGCCAACAGGTCAAAAAGATCGACGACAAGGTTCTGAAGGACGCGGGAAAAGGCACCGAATGGACGATCAACGGCATGAACTGGGCCGAGCAGCGCTACAGCACCATGACCCAGATCAATCCCGCGAATGTCGGCAAACTCGCGCTCGCATGGTCGTATGAACTTGGTCCCGGTGGCGGCAACCAGCAGGCGACGCCCCTCTATTCGAACGGCGTCATCTATACGGTGACGAACTGGAGCATCGTCGCCGCCGTCGATGCAAAAACCGGTAAAGAGATATGGCGGTACGATCCGCAGGCCGATCGAACGATGACGCAGCCGGGAAAGTCCCGCCTTTGCTGCGGTGTGAACAGCCGGGGTGTTGCGCTGTATGAAGGCAAGGTGCTGGTGCCCGTCGTCGACGGACGCATGCAGGCTCTGGACGCGGCGACCGGAAAGCTTCTGTGGTCTTCGTGGGCGATCCCGGAACCGAAAGATGGCGAATACTCCCCCTACTCGCTCACGATGGCGGCACGCGTCGCGAAGGGCAAGGTGTTCATCGGCAATGCCGGCGCCGAGTTTCCTCCTTTTCGCGGATATGTTTCCGCATTCGATGTGAACACCGGCAAAGAACTCTGGAAGTTCTACACGACCCCGGGCGATCCGTCGAAAGGATTCGAGAACAAAGCCATGGAGACCGCCGCAAAAACATGGGGCGGCGAATGGTGGAAGATGGGCGGCGGCGGATCCATGTGGGATGGCATGGCCTACGATCCCGATGAAAACCTTTTGTATGTCGGAACCGGCAACGGCACGGTCTGGTCAGCGGACGTTCGTAACGGCGGCAGGCAGGAAAAGCTGCAGGACAACCTCTACATCGCCTCCATCATCGCCATCAATGCGGATACCGGTCAGTTGAAGTGGCACTACCAGTGCACGCCCGGTGATGAGTGGGATTACGATGCGATTCAGCACCTGCTGCTGGCGGATATTCGGATCGACAATCGCAATCGCAAGGTCGTCATGCAGGCGAACAAGAATGGGTACTTCTACGTCATCGATCGCACGAACGGCCAATTCATCTCCGCGAAAGAGATGTCGCAGGTGAGTTGGGCCACGGGACTCGATGAGAAGACAGGCCGGCCCATCGTTCATCCCGACGCGCAATATTCTTCGAAGCAGGGCGTGACGGTGTATCCGGTGCAGATGCACAACACGGCGCAGATGTCGTTCAATCCGAACACGGGTCTGATCTATGTTCCGATCGCCGTCGAAAACACGTTCAGCTTCGTGGCTTCGGAGAGCTACACACCGACGCCCGGCAGCCAGAACTTCGGACTGAATCTGGGCGCGGCACGGGGCGGCACACCGATGGCATCGCCGCCTCCGCACGGGCCCGACCGCAAGAATGCAGACGGAAGCAAGGTGCGCGGCGGCATTCTCACCGCGTGGGA
>DASZLP010000083.1:0-11401 GCA_035552355.1 Bryobacteraceae bacterium
CGAACACCTGAGCAAACGCATGAAAGCTTTCCCGAACTGTCTGTGGACGCGATTCGACGGCTCCGCACCTTTGCCCATGACCGTCAGTTGACCCCGTGAAGGTCCTGCTGGATTCAAACGTCCCCCACGATCTCCGGCACCTCTCGCATCACGAAACATTCACTGCCGCATACATGGGTGGAGCGCGCTGAAAAACTGCGAGCTTTTGAAGGCGTGCGAGGAAGCGGGCTTCGATGTACTCGTGACCGGGGACAAGACCCCGGCGAGTAAATCGCAGAAGACCGCCCTCGCCCGGATTGCGGGGAAGACAGGCTGCACGGGACGATGCCGGGATTGATTATTCGGACATCCCTGCTCTGACTGACGAACAACTGGCGCAGTTTAAACGCTCTCCGAAGGTGCTCGTCGCTGCCCGCATCGACCAGGAGGTTTACGACTGGCTAATGAAGTATGGGAAGGGCTACTCGACGCGGATCAACGGTATTCTGCGATCCGTGATGGAAGGGACTCGGTAGTTTATTTACAGCCAGAGCTCGTCGATAGGGCCATAAATGTCCTGATCCGAGTTCGGCACGTAGTAAAAGCCCCGGCCAAGAGGATCGTCGCGGCGGATGGTGGTCCAGTTGATGCCCATCGCGGAGTAGATGGTGGCTTCGATGTCCTCAGGCTTTACGGCGCGTGCGCGGGACCATCCTGGGTCGACGACATTCGCGCCCGTCGCGTCGGTAGACCCGATGACGCGTCCGCCTTTCACGCCGGCGCCGGCGAAGAAAGCGAACTGCTGCGGATAGTGGTCGCGGCCCTTGCCGCTTGTCAGGCGCCCGACGGTGCGGCCAAATTCGCCGGCCATTACGATCATGGTGTCCGCGAAATCGCCGGAAGCCTTCAGATCGGCGATCAGAGCCGAAACGCCGTTGTCGAGCGTGGCGCCGAGAAGCGGAAGCTGATTGGCGGCGTAGATGTTCTGATGCATGTCCCAGCCGCCGAGCGTGATCTCGATGTAGCGCGTGCCCTCGTTGGCGGCGATCACTTGTTTCGCGAGCAGGCAGGCGTTGCCGAAAGAAGTCGTGCCGTAGCGCTCGGAGTCCGCGGTGGTGTATTTGAAGCTGTTCGTCACGACGGGGTTGTACATCATCCCTTTGGCGGCCGAATAGAATTCGTCGAAATCGGAGAAGTTGCTGGTGGTGCGCAGAGGGTCGTCGAGGTGATGGAGGAAATCCCAGCGCGCGCCGAAGCGCGTTTCGCCGTCCGCGTTGGTGGTGTTCTTCAGGCCGCCGTTCGAGGGAGTGACTTTGAAAGGCGCATACCCGGCGGGGAAGTAACCCGGCCCGGCGGCTCCGGCGGAGTTGAGGGCGAGGAAGGTCGGGAAGACCTGCGAGGGCGTGCGCTCGGCCTGCTTCTCGATAGCCACGACGCTGCCGATGTTAGGCGAGACGTTGCCGAGCACGCCGGCGGGGTTGCGTCCGATTTGCGTCCATGTCTGAGCAAGCGAGTGGACGAGCGCCCACGCCTGCATGGAGCGCACGATCGCGAAGTCGGGGATGGCGGCGGCGAGCTTCGGCATCAGGCCGGTGGGGAAGAGAATGCCGTTGGTGGTTTCGGGCGCGAAAGTCGCGGGGGTGGTCCCGGTGAGCACTTTGAGGTCGAAGGTGTCGGTGTGGCTTGGGGCGCCGGCGAGCAGAATGAAGATGACGTTCTTCGCGGTGTCCTGCATCGTCACGGGCGCCGAGTCGATGATGGTCGTCGCGGGGAGGTTTGCCGCAAGCCAGGAAGCGGTGACGCCGCTGCCGGCGAGATTGAGGAACCGGCGGCGCGTCAGATGGGCACGCGCGGAAAGCGGTTGAGTGGGGTGCGGGTATTTGCGGAACAGCGCATCGAATCTGGATTGGTTGTTCATGACGCGCTCTCAGTAATTGTCCGGCGTTGTTTTGCGCGAGACGCAGTTTGAACCGTCACGGTTCAAACGGACGCAGAGCGGTTTGGGTACGAGGCACATGGCTAGTAGTTAAAGCTGAAGTCGACCTTGTTGAACAGGGTCCACAACAGGTCTTCTGCCTCGGCCTTGCGTTTCGAAGCTCCGCCGCTCGCGAGCTCGGTGCGAGCTGCGATCATTTCATCCGGCGTTGGTCTTCGCGAGAGGACGTCCATGAAGAGCGTCTGGATCAACGCATCGTCGGATAAAGGCAGCAGCTTCGTGAGGTAGCTCGCGGTCGCGCCTGATCCGGTGGCGTGGACGCGGTTCTCGACGAAAGCGTCGTTCATCAATCCGAGCGCCTGCAGTATCGAGCCCTCGCCTTTACGCGGCTGGTCGTCGCGATTGCCGCGCAGGAAGGTGTCGAGGAACTGGCTGACGGCGCCGCCGCCATCCGGCATGTTGACAACATCCGGCGCCTGCATAGCGTATGAGATCTTCCCGAAGCCGGGCGAGTTCCCGCCGTAAACAGTGGAATCGTTGGTGAACCCCGGGACCGTATAAATGGGCAGCGTGCTGATCGCCGTGGCGATCGAGTCGTGCACTTCCTCCGGCCAGAGGCGGCGCACGAACTTGCGTCCGAAGTATTTGTCCCAGGCCGGATCCCACTCACCCGCATGGTCGGAGGCGAGCTGGTAAGTGTCCGAGTTTGCGATCAGACGCATCAGCGCTTTGATATCGTATCCGCTGTCGATGAACGACTGCGCGAGCGCATTGAGCAGGCGCGCGTTGGAAGGCTGAAGCGTCCACGGAGCGGGCGGCGGATTATCCGGATCGAGACGCGCCAGGTCGAACTGATCGGGTGGATCGACGATTCCCATCCCGAAGAACTGCGCCCAGATGTAATTGACGGCGGCGCGCGCGAACTGAAAATCACCAGTGACATTCTTCGCGAGGGCGATGCGGTAATCCTCGCCCGAAGCGGGTTTGGCGCCCGTGAAGAAGTAGTTCGGAGTAATCGTCTTTACCGTGCCGATGGGCTGGCGCGCCGGGCGGTTGCCGGTGGTGGTGTTGAGGTTGTAGTCGGTCTTATAGGTGTCGAGTGACCAATAATTGTAATTGCGGTTCGGATTGGCCGGATCCTTCGGAAGGCTGACGCTGCGAGTCCACGTATGCGCCATGAAGGCGGAGAGTCCCCATGCCTGCGCACGCGTGGTCTGGCTGCCCCACAGACTGAGACTATCGAGATGGCCGCGGCCGTTGTGGCAGAGCAGGCAGTTGACGTGAGCAAGCCCGAGAAAGACATCGGCGACGTTGGCGGTCTGGGAGTCGAAGATGTCCTGGGAGGGTCCACCGGTGACGACGCCGAGCGCGAGATAGTTGATCTGCCCATTGGACTGGTCGAAGGAGTTGTTGCCCTGGGCGGCGATGAGCTCGGTCGCCATCTGGTTGTAAGGCTTGTTGGCGGCGACGGAATCGTGAATCCATTTATAGAACGCGTTGCGGCCTTCGGGACGAATGGTGACCTGGACGGTGGCGGCAGTGTTCTTGAAGAGGTCGCCGAAGTACATGGTCCATTTGTCGACCCAGGCGGATGATGACAGAAGGTCTTCGATGAGCCCGGCGCGTTTGGCGGGGTCGATGCTTGCCGTGAAAGAGGTGACGCGGTCGGCGGTCGGGATGCGTCCGGTGAGGTCGAGGGTGACGCGGCGGACGAATTCGTAGTCGGTGGTTTTTCCGGCCGGCGTGATGTTGTTGGCCTGCAGGCCGGCGTAGATGAACTTGTCGATGAGGTTGACCGCCCGGGAGCCCGTGGCAACGCCGTCGAAGGGTTGCACCCGGTTCGGACCAGCCGGGGCGGTTACAATGCGGGCGTGGAACTGCCGGGTGAGGTCTCCGGCGGCGCTGCTGGTCGAACTGCGGCGCGGGTTGAAACGTTCGCGGTCGGTGCCGAAATATGAGCATTCCGGGTGGGGGATGGAGAATTCGGCCTGGTCAGGAGGCTCGGCTGGCAGGCGGATGCCGGTCAAAGACACGACCGACGCGGCTGCTGCCATACAGATCGCGGTGCGCCATCCTGGAGTCACTGTGATGTTTTCCCGTTTCGACAGCCTGAATCCATAGAACGCCTAACACGGAACATTTGCAAGAGTTCTTTGGATATACGCGGACATCCGGCGCGGTCTGCGTGGTCTGAGCCAGCCAAAACGGCCTGCAAAGTGATCCCCAGGGGTTCCGGACTGAGCGTACAGGCCGAATGGCCGTTGTGCGCGCGCGCGACCCATATGGCAGTTTTGTAATATTGGGATTCAGGTATGAACAAAACCATGCCCGGGAACGTACGCTTTTAACAGCAATGCCTTTCTGCACGCAATGCGGGTCTCAAGCCAGCGGAGCCGATGCGTTCTGCGGGCGCTGCGGCGCGCGGCAGTCGGGCGCAGGCGTTCCGCCGCCCCCCTCACCGCCCCGGGGGCCGGGAGCCGCTGCACAGGATCCGCTTGCGGGATTGTCGCCGCGCGCGGCCACAATCCTCTGCTACGTGCCGGCGGTCGGCTGGATCGCTGCCATCATCGTGCTCGCTGCCCGCAAGTTTAAGGACAACCATCTGATCCGCTTCCACGCCTTCCAGGGCCTCTATTTATTCGCCGCATGGCTGGTGGTGGACTGGGTTGTGGGCCCGATCGTACGTTCCACCCCTGGGCGGCACTTCCCGCTCGATATGATTCTGCACGGGATAATCCTTGCAGTTTCAATATTTATGATGGTCAAGGCGAGCCACGACGAAGCCTATGTACTGCCGATCATCGGCGAGCTTGCGCAAAGGTCCGCTACCGAACAATAAACAGCACATAATTATCTCCGGGAGAGGTACTATTAAAACGCGGCTGTTCGAAGCCGCCGACTGCTACCTTGCCCGCCTCTCTCCAGTTTCCGGCCGAGAATAGCTCTCTTGAAAATAACCTGCCTTGACGGCAGCAGATGAAGGAGTACGCCTTGAAGAATATTTATGTGGGGAACATATCGTTCCAGACCACTGAGCAGGACCTGGATGCAGCGTTTTCCGCCTACGGACAAGTGGATCGGGTGCAAATTGTGAAAGACCGGGACACTGGGCAGGCCCGCGGGTTTGCATTTGTCGAAATGCCGGTAAACGCCGATGCGGATAAAGCGATGGCCGCCCTGAACGGCGCTGAGTTGGGTGGACGGACGCTGACGGTGAATGAAGCGCGTCCGAGAGAGCCTCGCGCCGGTGGCTTCGGCGGGGGCGGCAATCGTTTCGGCGGCGGAGGCGGCGGTGGACGTCCGGGCGGCGGTGGTGGCGGCAGGCCTCCGCGGCGCGAACCGCGCTGGTAGCTTCGTTATAGCTAACCTAGGCGCGACAGAAGTTTATGAAATGGTTGGGGCGGGCCGTTCGGGCCTGCCCCAACTTTTTTGCCGCCCCGGTCTTTTCTCGAATTCCGCCTGAGACCGTGCGGTGCCTCAAACTCCTCTATATGCTCCCAGCTCAGTCTGCGCGGGATCGTGGTGGATCAAGCTGCTCGCGATGCACATACCGCCCGCACCCCGATTTCAGCGGCACTGTGGCATGCCTGCTCTTGTTCGTCGCGATTCCGGCTGTTGGCTATCTTCTGTTGTTTAAGATCTTTCCCCGCGCCGGGCGCTTGCTGAGACGCTGGAGTCGGTGGCGGACCCGCGCGAGTCGGTGGCGGCACGAATGCCGGTGCCTGTCACACAGGCTCACTTCCTTCGAAACAGCGATTCATCCTTGGTCTGCGGCCATCGCCCGCACCGCATGATAACCGCACATGCCGTGCACGCCCGCTCCCGGCGGCGTCGAGCTGGAGCAGAGATACACATTGCGCAGTGGAGTCCGATAAAGCGAACGGGATGGACGCGCGAGTAACTGCCGAAGCGTATTAGCCCCGCCCGCAATATCGCCCCCGACGAGGTTGGCGTTGTGCTGCTCCATCTCGAACGGCGAGAGCGTATGCCGGGCGAGAACGCGATCGCGAAAGCCTGGGGCGAAGCGCTCCACCTGGGATTCGATGGCGGCGGTCATGTCGACAAGCGAGCTGTTGCGAACATGGCAGTACGCCCAGGCGGTGTGACATCCCGCGGGCGCGCGGGTCGCGTCGAACAAACTGGGCTGGGAGAGCAGGACGAACGGCGCGGCGCCCGCATCTCCGCGTTCCGACTCGGCGATCTCGGCGAGACTCGCCCCCAGGTGCACGGTCCCGGCGCGTGCGCATTCGCGGGCTTTCCACGGGATGGGCCCTGACAACGCCCAGTCGATCTTGAAGACGCCGGGTCCGTAGCGCCATGTCTCCATGCGGCGGCGATAATCGGCGGGGAGTTTACGTGCGGCGAGTTTGGCGAACTGGCGCGGCGTCACGTCGCAGAAGATCAGCGAGTCCGGCTCGAGTTCGTCAAGAGATCGTACGGGCGAGTTGACCAGGATGGACCCGCCGAGCGACCGCAGGTATGACGCCAGCGCATCCGCGATCGCCTGCGAGCCGCCGCGCGCGATGGGCCATCCGGCGGCATGGGCGGAGAGCATGAAAATCCATCCGAAGGCAGCCGTGCCGGGCGCTTCGAGAGGCCGGATCGAATGAGCGGCCATGCCGGCAAAGAGTGCCCGCGACTGCGGGGTACGAAAGAGCAGACCCGCGGACAGAGTCGCGGGCCAGGGCGCGAGCGCTGCGAAGCGGGCCATGATCGCGGGATGGCGGGGCATGTGAGCGGGAGCGAGTAAGTCCCGCATGAGCTCGTCCCAGCGGCAAATGAGCGGCGACGCGAGCCTGCTGTAGAGTTTTCCGCCAGCCCCAAATTGCCCGGCGGTCAGAGCGACCGATCGTTCCGCCAGCAGGCAGGTCCCGTCGTCGAACGGATGCGCCAGAGGAGCTTCCGGGTGAATCCACTCGAGCCCGTGACGATCGAGAGGAAATGACGCGAAGACCGGCGAACTCGCCGCGAGCGGATGGACCGCCGAGCACACGTCGTGAATAAATCCGGGAAGCGTAAAGGCGGCCGAACGGGCGCCGCCGCCGAGGTCGGGCTGCGCTTCAAGAACCGCGACCTTGTGACCAGCGCGCGCGAGAAGAATGGCGGCCGTCAATCCATTGGGGCCGGAGCCGATCACGAAGGCCTTCTTCACAACCAACCTTGACGCCGCAGCACGCCCACGAAGCCCGGATCATTGAGCGAAACGGCGGGAAAGTACGAGTCCACGAACCGCCGCGTCCACCAGGCGCCCGTCTTCCGGTGTTCTTCCGGAGTGGCGAACTTGTACTCATAGAGCTGCGCGCGCACGAAGCGCGGCGGCTTATCCGGAAAAGGATTTGACGCAAGCAGACCGAGCGTGTCCCGGTCGCCTTCGAGCAGCTTCCCCATCAGATGGACGAACCACGGGTGCTGCTCATACGTCGAAAAAGCCGCGAACCACATCAGCCAGTCGAGGCGAAGATGATACGGCGCAATCTGCGGAGGCATGCGCGACGGATCGCCTGGCTTGCCTTTGAACTCGTAAGCGGTCCACTGAGTTGACGCGGTGACCACATCGTCGCGCGCGCCTTCGATGATGACTTCGAAACGCTGGCGCGTGACGGACCCGAAGGCTCCATACGTGCCCACAAGATGAAACGGGTTGAAGCTCGCGTTCATCGCCTGCGTGGGCGAGAGCATGTTGCGGATGGGCTGAACACTGAGAATGCCCACGACAATTGCAAGCACAACCAGCAGCGCACTGTGCAGGTTCCCCGGCGGTGAAAGCGCGGGCGGACGAATCGGAATGATCGCCGCAAGCCAGCGTCCGGGGCTTAATGGAGTGGCGATTAACGGAATGGCGAGAACGATCGTCAGGAAGTTCAGCCAGGAGAGATTTCCGCTGGCCATGATCGCCCCCTGAAAAACGATCGTGATAATCGCCGCGATGGAACCGATCGGCTGCGGCAGCAAGTAGCCGAACGGGACGATCAGCTCCGAGAAATGGTTGAAGAGAACGCCGCCGGTGTGAGTCCATTGAGGCGCCCAGTGGAAGTACCAGCTCAGCGGGTTCGGCATTGGCTGCGTCTGATAGTGATAGTTCAGACACGTCAGATCGCGCCAGCAGGGGTCGCCGCGGAGCTTGATCAATCCGGCTCCGAACATCAGGCGGAACTCGAGCCAGCGGAACATCCATGTGCCGATGAGGGGCGGCGCGATCCTGTTGCCGCCCAGAAACATGGCGAAAAATCCCGCTTCCAGCAGCAGCGATTCCCAGCCGAAGCCGTAGAAAGTCTGACCGATGTTGACGAACGAGAGATAAAGGACCCAGACAAGAAGCCACGCAGCAGCGGCGATGGCGCTGGAGTAACGCAGTGCGGTGCCGCTGAGCAGCAGACATGAAAAGACGATGCCGCACCACGACGCGATCGTCAGCGCACGATCGTTCGGCCAGAGGTAAAAGAGGCTCGGCGTGGCGCGGAAGGGAACTTCGCGGACCCAGGTCGTAAGGGGCAGAAGACCGTGTTCGCCGATGAGCGGCTTTGCCTGGTTGAGTGCGCAGAGGAAAGCGATCAGATAGACGAGCGCAAGGGCGCGGGTGAATACGAATTGCGAAAGCCAGTAGTTCTGGTCGGCCGCATTCACGATTTTCATCACTAGTGCAGGTCCCGGGCCAGTGTGCGGGGCTGGCCGGCGGCTCAGGATCCCCTGTGCTCCGCTGGCTTTTTTGCCCGCGTCAGATTCAGCGCCGAATTCACCAGCGCCACATGGGAGAACGCCTGCGGAAAATTCCCCAGCAGGCGTTTGCCGGCGGGATCGTACTCTTCCGACAACAAACCCACGTCATTACGCAACGCGAGCAGTCTCTCGAACAGTCGCCGGGCCTCGTCATGCCGGCCCTGCAGGATGTAACTGTCCACCAGCCAGAAACTGCAGGCCAGAAAGACGCCTTCGCCGCCGGGCAATCCATCCACGCCGGTCCGGGAATCGTAGCGCGCCACAAAGCCGTCGTGCAGCAAACATTTCTCGATTCGCGCGACCGTGGCCTTGACTCGCGGATCGTCGCATTTCAGGAAGCCGACGGTTGGAATCAGCAGCAGACTCGCATCCAGTTCCTTTCCGCCGAACGACTGTACGAACGAATTCAGATCGCGGTCGAAGCCTCGGGTCTCGATTTCCTCGCGCACCGCCTGACGCGCGCGGCGAAACTCGTCTACCGGGCCCGGCAACCCGAACTCCTCAATTGTCCGCACCACTCGATCGAAACCGACCCAGGCCATCACCTTCGACCACGTGAAGTGCCGCGGCCCGCCTCTGACTTCCCAGATCCCTTCGTCCGGCTCGCGCCACAGCGACTCCAGACGCCGGGCGAGGAGCAATTCCAGATTCCAGAGATCCTCGGCGATCGCGAGACCGGCCCGCCGTGCCTGATAAAACGAATCGAGCACTTCGCCGAATACGTCAAGCTGCAACTGCCGCGCCGCCGCGTTGCCGACCCTTACCGGCCGCGAGTTCGCGTAACCTTTGAGATGCGGCAGTTCATATTCGTCGAGCCTCCGTTCGCCGGCGAGCCCATACATGATCTGCATCTTGTCCGGCGTACCCGCGACCGCGCGCATCAGCCAGTCGCGCCACGCGCCCGCTTCGTCCTGATATCCCGATTCCATCAATGCGTAAAGCGTGAAGGTCGAATCGCGCAGCCAGCAATAGCGGTAATCCCAATTGCGGACCCCGCCGGGGATTTCCGGCAGCGAAGTTGTCACCGCGGCAACGATGCCCCCGGTTTCGAAATCCTCCAGCGCGCGCAGCGTGATCAACGAACGAAGCACCGCTTCGGCATATTCGCCGCTGATGTTACAGCGTGCCGACCACTGCTTCCACTCCTTCTCCACTTCATCCAGCGCGTCTTTCAGCCGGGGAGACTCGGGCGCGGGACGAAACGATTCCTCCCAGCTCAATGCGAACGGAATTTCTTCCCCTTCATGGATTTGAAACTCCGCCACCGTCGTGAGATTCTCCCCGCGATGCTCCACAGGAGTTTCGAGCACGAGTTGATCCGGCCCGGCGACCGCCCGCAGACGCCCATCTGGCAGGCGTGACACCCAGGGCACGACCTCGCCGTTGCCGAAGCGGATCGAAAGCTCCATCCGCATTGGAACGGTTCCCTTGATTCCACGCACCAGCCGCAGTACGTCGCTCGCGCTGCCGCGCCGCTGCATGCAGTCGATCAGGGTAATGGTTCCGTCGGCCGTCTCAAAATCTGTTTCGAGGATCAGCGTGCCCGGCCGGTAGCGGCGGCTCACGCGAGCGTTGTCCGCGCGGGGCGCAATGAGCCATCGCCCATTTTCGGGCCCGCCCAGAAGCGCGGCAAAACAGGCCGGGGAATCGAAACGGGGAAAGCCAAGCCAATCGATAGAGCCGTCGGAGCCGACAACAGCCGCGCTGGCGCGGTTCCCGAGAATGGCGTAATTCTCAATCGGCAGTGCCACGTGCTTTACTCACCCGCGGGCTCTGAGGCATTTCGGATGCCAGGGGCTCACGCAGTGCGATGGCCGGAAAAGTGCCTTTTCGTCAGCTAAGAGGGAAAAATGCCGGCGACAACACCCCTCTTTCGCAACCGCGCCGACGCGGGTAAGATCCTGGCCGCCCGCGTCGAGGCAGACATCGGGGATACAAGTGCGCTCGTGCTCGGATTGCCGCGCGGCGGTGTTCCAGTCGCCTTCGAAGTGGCGCAGACCCTTCACGGCGACCTCGACGTTTTCACCGTCAGAAAATTGGGAGTACCGACTCTCGAGGAGATGGCGATGGGCGCGATCGCCAGCGGAGGCGTCCGCTTCCTCAATCGCGCGTTGATCCACGAGCTGGGGATCTCTCAAGCCGAGGTGGAACAGGTCACGGCGCGCGAATGGACGGAACTCCAGGGCCGTGAGCGCCTGTACCGTGAAGGCAGACCGCCGCTCGAAGTGGAGGATCGCACGATCATCCTCGTGGATGACGGGCTTGCGACCGGCGCCAGCATGCACGCTGCCGCGCGGGCGTTGCGTGCCTGGCGGCCGAAGGAAATCATCATAGCTGTCCCCGTTGCCGCCCGCCAGACATGCGACGATCTCCGCCGGGATGTGGATCGGATTATCTGCGCCGCCACCCCCGAGCCGTTTTATGCGGTCGGCGCCTGGTATGAAGATTTCACCCAAACGACCGACGCCGAAGTGAGGGACTTGCTCGAACGCTCCGCCCGCGAACGCGTCCCGTAAGGCGCCGTGTGGCGCGGGCAATCGTGCCCGCAGGCCGGGATTCGTCCCGGCTCTTCCGATTCTAAAATCGCGACAACTTGTTCAGGCCGTTAAACGCCGCCGCCTTATAACACTCCGCAAGCGTCGGATAATTGAACACATTCTCGACGAAGTAATCCACCTTACCGCCGAGCACCATCACGGCCTGCCCGATATGGAGCAGCTCGCAGGCTCCCTCGCCGATGATGTGCACGCCCAGCAGCAGCCGCGTCTC
>DASZLP010000084.1:0-40067 GCA_035552355.1 Bryobacteraceae bacterium
TCCTTCGATCTCGCCATCTACAATTCTTCGATTCATTACTCGACCGACTACCGGCGCACGCTGCTCGAAGCGCGCCGGTGTCTGCGGCAATCCGGGCGAGTGGTGATTATGGACTCGCCGGTTTACCGCCTGCCGGAACATGGCGAGCAGATGCGGACCGAGCGGCATGAGTTCTTCGCGCGCCAATACGGATTCCGCTCCGACGCGGTGCCAGGCATCGAGTACTTCGACGAGACGATGCTGACATCGCTCGCCAGCGAGTTGAACATCGCCTGGAGTCGCAGCCGGCCGTGGTACGGACTCGCCTGGGCGCTGCGCCCCTGGAAAGCGGCGCTGGCTTCGAAGCGCCCGCCATCGCGGTTCCTGATCCTGGTGGGACGGTTCGCGTGATTATCCTCCTGCATCCGCGCGCCGTGAAGCCGAAGAATCGGCGCTTTCCACTGGCGATCTTATCCATCGCTGCAGTACTCGAGGGCCGCGAAGACTACGTCATCGTCGACGGCAACCTCGACCCGCAACCCGGTACCACAATGGACGCCATCATGCGCGAGCACGCCGTCGACATTCTCGCCGTATCGGTAATGCCGGGTCCTCAGATGGTGGCGGCGATCCAGCTTTGTAAGGATTTCCGCCGCAGGTATCCGAAAGTGCCGATCGTGTGGGGCGGCTATTTTCCGTCGCTCTACGCCGACGCTGCTCTTAACGCGAGCTACGTCGATTTCGTGATCAAAGGGCAAGGCGAAGAGACTCTGCCGGAAGTTCTCGCCGCCCTGCGAGCCGGCGGCAATTTCGCCGCCGTGCGCGGGCTTTCGTGGAAAGACGCTTTCGGACTGCACGTACACAACGCGCCGCGCCCGCTGCGCTCGCCGAACGATTTTCCTTTGCTCCCGTATCACCGTCTGCGAAACACCGAAAAATATCTGCTGCCGACGTTCCTCGGGCGCCGCACGGCAGTGCACCACGCGAGCATCGGATGCCCGTTCCGCTGCCAGTTCTGCGGTGTGGTGCCGATTTTCGACGGCCGCCAGAAGCTGGAAACGGCGGAGCGAACGGCGTCAGTCCTGGCGCACCTGCAGCGCGCTTATGGCATCGACGCGGTGCAGTTTTACGACAACAATTTCTTTCTGAACGAGAGCCACGCGCTCGACCAGGCCGAGCGCTTCATCCCGCTGAATCTGCGCTGGTGGGCGGAAGGGCGCATCGATACGATGCTCCGCTACTCGGATGAGACGCTGCGCGCGATCCGGCGCGCCGGCGCCATGATGATATTTTTCGGCGCGGAGTCGGGCTCGAACGCGACACTCCAGGCGATGAACAAGAAGATCACGGCCGAACAGACGCTGGAACTCGCCGCGCGCATCCGGAGGTTCGGCATCATCCCGGAGTTTTCGTTTGTGGTCGGCAATCCAGCGGACCCGAAGCGAGACACCGCCGAGACGATCCAGTTCATCCGCCGCATCAAGCGCCTGAATCGGGATGCCGAGATCATCGTCCAGCACTACATCCCCACCCCGCATCCGGACGGCATGTACGGCAACATCGATGGCGCCGTGAAATTCCCGGACACGCCGGATGAATGGGCGACCGACCGCTGGCTCAATTTCACCATCCGGCAGGACCCGCACCTTCCCTGGCTGCCCGGCCGCGTCAAGCGCCGCATCGACAACTTCGAGCTGGTGATCAACTCGCGCTGGCCGACTGTGCAGGATATTCAACTGCCGCGCTGGAGCCGCGTGCTGCTGCAATCGCTGAGCAGTTGGCGGTATGCGGCCGGGTTTTACGCCGCGCCGTTCGAGCTCGAGTGGGCGCAGAGGTTTGTGGCACTGCGGAAACCGCGCTGGGAGAGCCTGTGAGTGTTTTGGTGGAAAAGGATGCGGTCGAGGGGCATCGGTTGTGGGCTGCTTCTTACGACTCCTCGCCTAATCCGCTCCTCGCGCTCGAATCGCGTGTGCTCGCCGACGCCATCGGGACGGTACAAAACCTTCGCGTTCTCGACGCGGGCTGCGGTACTGGCCGCTGGATGCGCGAACTCTCTCGCCGCGGCGCGCACGTTTTCGGCATCGACGCGTGCCATGAAATGATCCGTCAGGCAAGCGGCCCGCGCGCCATTGCCGATCTCGGCCGTATGCCGATCATCGAGGGCTCGTTCGATCTGGCGATCTGTTCGTTCGCAATAGGCTATGTTGCGTCGCCGCGGACTGTGTTCGACGAACTGGCGCGCGTTGCCCGGCGCGTCATCATATCCGACATGCATCCCGACGCCGGATGGACACGTTCCTTTCGCGTCGCCGGCGACGTGGTCCATCTTCACCACTACACCCATTCGGCGGAAGAACTGGACGATTGCGCCCAACACGCCGGCCTCATCCGCCAACGGCGCGTCGAAGCCTCTTTCGGCGAGCCGGAACGTGCGATCTTCGAACGCGCGGGCAAGGGCGATGCGTTCGCGGAAATCAGCCGCATTCCCGCGGTGCTTGCCACGATATGGCGCAGGTAATCAGGATTACGGGCGCGAAGATCGCTCTCGACGCAGAGCGGACAGAGCGTTTCGACCTCACCATCGCCGGAACCCGCATTCTTCCTTTTGATACGAAGACGAAGTCGGCGACCGAGCTCGATCTTTCCGACCATCTCCTCCTGCCAGGGCTGATCAACGCGCACGACCACCTGGAGTTCAGCCTCTTCCCGCGGCTCGGAACGGGGCCGTATCCGAACGCCGCCGCGTGGGCGGAAGACATCTATCATCCGAACCGGTCACCGATACGCGAGCATCTCAGCGTCACCAAACCCGATCGCCTGCCCTGGGGCGGCATCCGGAATCTGCTGAGCGGCGTGACGACCGTCGCGCATCACAACCCCTGCGAACCCGCGATCTTCAACGACCGTTTTCCCGTGCGGGTCCTGCGTCGTTATGGCTGGGCACATTCGCTTGCGTTCAGTCCCGATATTGCGGATTGCTGGCGGCGAACGCCGCGCTCGTGGCCGTTTATCATTCACGCCGCCGAGGGCGCCGATGAATCGGCGCGGGCCGAAATCCCGCGGCTCAAAGATGCCGGCTGGCTCGATCGGCGTACGGTGCTCGTTCATGCCGTCGGCGCCACTTCCGCCGCCTTGGAGATGGTCCGCGAAAGCGGTGCTTCGATCGTATGGTGCCCGTCGTCGAACCTGTTTACTTTGGGACGAACGCTGGCGCCCGAGATCGTTCGATCGGGAATACCCATCGCTCTGGGCACCGATTCGCCGCTTACAGGCGAAGGCGATCTCATTGACGAAATCCGTTCCGCCAACCTCCCCGCCGAGGAAGTTTATCCGCTGGTAACAACCGGCGCGGCGTCGGTCCTGCGACTGACAAATGGGGAAGGAACCATCCGCGGGCATGGCGTTGCGGACCTCGTCGCCGTGCGCGACACCGGCCAGACTCCGGCGCGATCGCTCGTCGATTTGCGTCCGGAGCTTGTCATGGTGCGCGGTCGCATCATGCTGCTGTCGGAGAACCTCGCCGGGCGCTTTGCGCGTCTGCGTCTTCGCAATTTCCATCGCATCAGGATCGAAGGCCGCGGGAGCTGGCGCATCCGCGCCGATGTGCCGCGGCTCTACACCAGCGCGTCGCAGGCCATCGGTCCGGAAGTAAGACTATCGGGGAAGCGCGTATGCCTGTGAATCCGGTGCTGACAAAGCTGCCGATCCTGATTCTGAGCCCGCACGCGCGCTGCAACTGCCGCTGCGTGATGTGCGATATCTGGAAGGTCACCGACGCCGCGGAAATCAGCGCCGCCGCTCTTGAGCGTCATGCCGCGAGCGTTGAAGGAATGGGCGTCGAGTGGGCTGTCTTTACGGGCGGCGAACCGCTGATGCACTCGGACCTCTTCCGCCTTTGCCGCATTCTGCGCGCGCGCGGCATTCGGGTTACGATCCTCAGCACAGGATTGCTGCTCGAAAAGCACGCGCGTGCGATTGCGGACAACGTCGATGACGTGATTGTTTCGCTGGATGGTCCGGCTGAGATTCACGACCGAATCCGGCGCGTGCGTGGAGCGTTTGCCCAGCTGGCGGCGGGGGTTCGTGCGTTGAAGTACGTTCCCGTCGCGGCTCGCTGCACTGTGCAGCACCTGAACCATGCGCATTTGCGAGCGACCGTGGAAGTCGCGCGCGAGGTCGGATTGACCGGCATCTCGTTTCTGGCGGCGGATGTGACGTCTTCCGCGTTTAACCGGCTGACGCTCTGGCCAGCGGAACGGCAGTCGGCCGTCGCTCTCACCGGGCCCGAATTGCGGGCGCTCGAAGCTGAAATCGAATCGCTGATCGCCGCAGGCGACTGCGGCGGATTCGTCGCGGAATCGCCGCAAAAACTCCGGCGTATCGCGGATCATTTCCGGGCCCACTTCGGTCTGTCGCAGCCCGTGGCTCCAGTATGTAACGCACCGTGGGTGTCTGTCGTCATCGAGACCGACGGCGTGGTGCGGCCTTGCTTCTTTCATCCGCCTATCGGAAAGCTCGATGCGGGTATGAGCCTCGCCAACGTTATAAACGGGCCTGCCGCGGTTGCATTCCGGAGGAATCTCGACGTGGCTTCGAATCCAACCTGCAAACGCTGCGTTTGCTCGTTGAATTATCGGTAGTCCGGCTCAATCGGTGACCAGCTTCAGAATCATCCCCGTGTCGGTCGCGATCCACAAATGCTCCTCATCCGGACCCGCGATCATCGCCCGATGCGCCACCGCGCGATAATCGACCGGCATCTCTTCCCAGTGCTCCATATCATCGCTCCGCAGCACTTTCAGCTTGCCCGGAATCGGGCTGCGATAGATCGTGCCTTCGGTCTCGTAACCCGCGATCAAGCCGTGCGTGGACCCGGCGAACGTCCGCACATCGGTAATGGCCCGGTCCTTCTGCCGGAACGAGCTGGAGCTTTTTCCGCCCGCCCGCATGTCGATCTGGTAGACCTCGCTCGGATAGTCGAATTCGTCCTTGAATTCGATAAGCCCCAGCGACTTTCCGGCTTGTTCCAGACTCATGCGAGTGACCTGGCCGAAGATCGAAGTTTCGTCCTTCTTCCACGTCTTCCCGCCATCCAATGTTTCGAGAAAGATCGTGAGATTGGGTACCTCGCGTCGCTTGGCGGCGCGCTCAGGTTCCATCCAGTCCGGACCGCCAGGCCGCGGCGGCACGTTCCAGCCCGAGATGATTCCGTCGTTTCCCGAAAACGCGATTTCTCCATAGGTCGTGAACGTCGCGTCTCCCTGCGCCTGCTGAGCAATTGGAAGCAGCGTCCATGTGTCGCCGCCGTTGAGAGTTTCAAAGACGCGTTTCTCGAGCCCCGCGGCGAAGCCGTGTTTTTGATCGAGAAACCAGATGCGCAGCAGCCCGGAAGGCGCACCCTTGAGCTTCGTCCAGGAGCGTCCCGACTCCACCGTCTTCCAGATTCCCTTGTCGGTGATCATCCAGCCGTTCGAATCGTCGAGGAAGAACATGGCGATGCCGGCTTCTTTTAATGGCGTTGAATCCCAGTGCGCGCCGCCATCGTTCGTAGTCAGAACCAGCGGACTGTCTTTGCCGTGCCGGTCCGTTGTGAACCCGCAGGCAATGCCGCGCGTCGGCGATGTGAACAGAAAGTCGCTGATGGAAAGTGTGCTGTCGAGCTGGCGGTAGTTATATTGGATGTCCCAATGCTGGGCCGCTTCAGCTTTCAAAGAACCGAGTCCACAAACCACCGCGAAAAAGAACAGGGATTTCGAGTACAAAATTTTCAAACTCCGAAATAAACCGAATATTCAAACACGCGCGCGGACCGGACCGCCCGAAAGCACCAGATCCGCGTGATTGACCGAATCCATCGTGTTCGGCGAAAGGCGGGCCAGCGCCAGGGCGCAGCCGACCTGTTCGCCCAGGGTTGTCAGCACCTCCATCTCGCCCCCGGTGTGCTGATGCGCCTGCCGATGCTGCACGTTGATCACACCCACCACTTTATTCCGCGCAATCACGGGCGACGAGAGAAACGCTTCGTATGTGTCTTCCGGCAATTCACCGAAGGTTTTGAAACGCGGATCGCGGTAAGCCTCGCGCGAAATCGCCACCAGACGCCGCTCGCGCGCGACCCATCCCGTGAGCCCTTCATTGAGCTTAAGCCGAATCCGGCCGATTTCCGCCTCGTGGTGCGTGTTCGATGCGCACAGGATCAAATCGTCGCCATCGCAGAGATAAACCAGACACGAATCGCACTCCGTAAATTCGACGACGAGCGAAACGATACCCTGCAGAACCTCCTGCAGGCTCATCTCGCGAACCATGAACCGGCTGACTTTCTGGAAGAGCCGGAGCTGCTGCTCGATCCGCTGCAGACGGCTCTCGAGGTCTTTTGCCTTCGGCACAGTTACATTATAGTGGTACCTGGACTTAGCTCCATTGAGCGGGCCGCGCCCCGCACCCTGATCCTGCCTGCATGCACGAGACTGTTCTCCTCTCCGACCCGAAGAGTCCATTGCGAGTCGAATATTCACGGGCCGCAATGGAGGAAATTCGCGCCCGCGCCCGTGAGGGATTGATGGCGGCGCCGCGCGTCGGTATGGGAATCGGCGGGCTGCTGCTGGGAGTCCGGCAGGCTGCTGCAGAAGATGCCGGGCGCACGCGCATTGTGGACTCGATAGAAATCCCGTGCTGTCACTCGGGCGGGCCGTCCTTCAAACTCACTGCCGAGGAAATGCGGCAAACGCGCGCGATGATGGCCGAAGCCGGAGAGATCACGGCGACCAGCCGCATCGCAGTGGTTGGATGGTACTGCTCCAAGACGCGCGGCGACGCGGTGCTGAACGAATTCGACAGGCAATTTCACGACGAACTCTTTCCCGATCCGTGGAAGATTGCGCTGGTATTGAGGCCCAGTGCGGCGGAGCCGATGCGCGCGGTGTTCTATTTCCGCGACGAGACGGGGATGATCATCCGCGGCATTGAGTGCGACGTGGATGAGTGGGCGCAACCCGCTCCGGAAGACGCACCGGCGATCAAGCTCGTCGAGACTCCGTCGCGGGCGGCGAAGGTAATCGAAATGAGTCCTCCCGCCCGCGTAATGGAGATTCCTGTTGAGACTCCGCCACCGGTTGCTATGCCGGCTCCGGCGGCGACGGCGCGATCCGCCGAGACAACCCTCGCGGATATTATCGGCGTGGGCACTGCCGACGGGGAAACTCCCGTCCGGCCCCGGCCCGCCGCCGTAAACGCGGACCTTTTCGACGTGACCGGCTCGCTGCCGCCCAAGCCGGTACGCAAGCTGAACAAGCTGGTGAGCGGAGGTGCGATTGCAGCGGCATTGCTCGCGGCAGCGGGTGGAGCTTATGTCACGCGCAACTCATGGCTGCCGACGCCGCCGTTGGATCTCACGTCCAGCGAGCTCGATGGCAGCTTGCTGATTCGCTGGAATCCCGACACCGTGAAGGGCGTCGATCACGGCACCATGTACATCAACGATGGAAGCGGCAAGCAGCCGGAGCCGGTGGCGCTCGATCGCTTCCAGTTGAGCTCCGGCTTGTTGAGCTACACACTGAAAACGAAGCAGGTGACGGCCACTTTGGATGCGGGCAGTGTCCATGATAGAACGGCGTGGTTTGCGCCGCCGCCCGCGACACAACCCGCCGTGCCGGTGGAGCCTCTCCGGACCGCGCCCGCACAAGACACGCCCCCGCGCTGAACCCTGTATTATTTCAGCAGCCTGTGGCGCGGGCGCTCTCGCCCGTCATCCCCTTCAGGGGTGCCGGCTCGGCACTCATGCCGGCGCTTGTCGGCTCCTTTGACTCAGGCATTCCTGAATTGATCACGATCGCAGACGATCAAAAAACGATCGTCCGCGCTACAGATCTCAGCGGTATCGGATGTCATAATCGAAAATCAACCTTCATGCCCATCCGCAGCATGACCGGGTTCGCCCGCGTCTCGCGCTCCACACCCTGGGGTGAACTCACCCTCTCAATCAAAACCGTAAACCATCGCGGACTCGACCTCCATTTTCACTTTCCCCTTGAATTCGACGCCGCCGAAGCCGAGCTGCGCACGGCTCTGCGCAAGCGCGTCGTGCGCGGACACGTCCAGGTGCAGCTCTTCTTCAAGCGCACTGTCACGGCCGCATCCGCCGGCACGATCAACGAGGCGCTTCTCCGCTCTTGGCTTGCGGCTTTCCGCGAGGCAGCCGAGCGTTTCGGCATCGACTCTAAACCGGACCTCAACCAGGCTCTGCGCATGCCCGGCATGATCGAGATCAACGGCCAGCAGTCGCCATCCGACGCGCAATCCGCCGAGCGGGAAGCGCTCAGCGCGGAAGTGCTTGCCGCCGCAACCGCCGCGCTCGATGAGCTCGATGCTTTCCGCGTCCGCGAAGGCGCCGCTATCGAGACGGAAATACGGACCCGTTCATCCGCGCTCCGCGACCTCGTGCGAAACATGGAGGACATCCGCAGCCGCGCTCTGCCCGCATTCCAGAAGCGGCTTCGCGACCGGCTCGGCGAGATGCTCGACGTGGCGCAGATCGAGCCCGCCCGGCTCGCTCAGGAAGCCGCGATTCTGGCCGAGCGGAGCGACATCGCCGAAGAGCTGGTCCGTCTGAAGACCCACGCCGATCAGACCGACGCCCTGCTTTCAGCGGAGGGCGAGACCGGCAAGAAGCTCGACTTCCTGCTGCAGGAAATGAATCGCGAGACCAACACGATCTTGTCCAAAACCGGCGGACTCGGCGAGACTGGCCTTACCCTGACCGATCTCGGTTTGGCCGCCAAGGCCGAGATCGATCGCATCCGCGAACAGTCGCTCAATATTGAATGACCACCGTTTTCATCATTTCCGCCCCGTCCGGCTCCGGAAAATCGACCCTTGTCGCGCGTTTGATGAATGAGGTCGCGCATCTCGCATTCTCGGTTTCCTACACCACCCGAAAGCCGCGCGGGCTTGAAATCCATGGGCAGGCCTATCATTTCATCGACCGTGAGGAGTTCGAACGGCGCCTCGCGGCCGACGAATTCCTCGAATGGGCCGACGTTTTCGGTCATTATTACGGCACGCACGCCGACGCTCTGACGCGCGCCCAGGAGAACGGGCAGGATCTCGTACTCGACATCGACGTGCAGGGTGCGGCACAATTAAAGAAGCGGATTCCCGACGCCGTCAGTATTTTTATCCTGCCGCCTTCGCGGGCGAGCCTGGAGCAGCGCCTGCGGGCGCGGAGTCAGGACAATGAGGAAGTGATTCGGCGCAGGCTGGCCGACGCGGCCCGGGAAATCGGCAATTACCGCCTGTACGATTACGTTCTGGTAAATGACGATCTGGATGTGGCGTCGGAAACGCTCAAAGGAATCGTCCGGGCCGAGCGCGTGAAGAGGGTGAGAGTCGAGGAGAAGATCCGGCCGATTCTGGAAACCTTTCGGACAGGCGTTGGGAAGATTACCCAGGGAGTTTAAAACGAAAATGTCAGACGCACCTCCTCGCAACAATCAGCATTGCTCGATTCCGGACGATCCGGACCAGAGCACCTATCGTTTTATCATCGTGGCGGCCAAGCGCGCCCGGCAACTGCAGGGCGGCCACCGGCCCGTGCTGCCCACTTCGTCGAAGAAGTCGACCGTCATCGCCATGGAAGAAGCTCGCCGCGGACTGGTGAAGTACGAAGCGCAACCCGATGCCACGATGGTGGAGAACATCCCGGCGCCGGAAGAATTCTGATGGACGCGTAACCGCTTGCTGGCGCGCGCGGCTCGGTAGACGGACTCGGAAATCAGCATCGATTTTCAGAGCCGCGACCGCGAGGGAACGGTAAGCAGTGTTTCCTGAACATGCGAATCATTCTTGGCGTGAGCGGCGGCATCGCGGCCTACAAGGCCGCTGAGCTGACCCGCGCGCTGATCCGCAATGGCCACGAAGTGCAGGCGGTCCTGACGCGCGCCGCCGAAGAATTTATTCGCCCGCTCACCTTCGCATCTCTCACCGGGCGCAAGGTCATCACAGACCTTTTCTCATCCGCGAGTCCCGACGCCACGCTTTCCAGCGCTGTTGAGCACATCGGCGTCGCGCGCGAGCACGACATGCTTCTGATCGCGCCCGCCACCGCCAACGTGATCGGCAAACTGGCGCTCGGCCTTGCGGACGATTTCCTCTCGACCATGTATCTCGCGTTTCGCGGTCCGGTGGTCGTCGCGCCGGCGATGAACAGCGACATGTGGGAACACCCCGCGGTGCGCGCCAATATGGAGACGCTGCGGAAGCGCGGGCACACGATCGTCGACCCCGACGACGGCTTTCTCGCCTGCGGCACGCTTGGTCCCGGACGTTTGGCGGAACCTGACAGCATTATCGAAGCGGTCGAGCGCGCCCTCACGCCGCCGCTGCGCGATCTGGAAGGCGAAACCGTGCTGATCACCGCCGGCCCTACGCAGGAGCCGCTCGACCCGGTCCGCTTTCTCTCGAATCGTTCAAGCGGTCGAATGGGCTACGCGATCGCGCAGGCCGCGATCGGTCGCGGCGCGCGCGTGATTCTGGTGAGCGGTCCGGTGAGCCTTGAGCCGCCGCGCGGCGCGGAGGTGGTTTCGGTCAGGACTGCGGCGGAAATGCGCGATGCGGTGTTCGCGAATCTGGAGCCCGCGACCGTGGTGATCAAGTGCGCGGCCGTGGCGGATTTTCGGCCTTCCTCCGAATCGAAACAGAAGATCAAGAAGACCTCCGCCCGCATTTCGCTCGAGCTGGACCCGACGCCCGATATTCTTGCCGAACTGGGCCGGCGCCGCGGCGATCGCCTGCTGATCGGCTTCGCCGCCGAGACGGAGAACCTCGAACGCGAGGCGCGCCGCAAGCTCGAAACCAAGAATTGCGACATGATTGTCGCCAACCTGGTGGGGCAGGCGGGCACGGGATTTGAATCGGACACGAACGAAGTCGTACTGGTGCTGCGGACCGGCGAATTGATTCCGCTTGCGCGTGCTTCGAAGCGCGAGATCGCGGACCAGATTTTAGGGCAGATCCTCAAGCTCCGCCGGGCCGCGGCGGTTGTCGAATGAGTCCCGAATATCTCCGGCAGCGGCTCGAGTTCTACCGCGACCTCGGGATTACGCAGATTTATCGCCGCCCGCCCGCTGTTGCAGACATGCCTCGAATCGATCACCCCATGGAATTGCCCAGCCTCGTGCCATCGGACGACACTCTGGAGAAAATCTCCGCCGACGTTGGCGATTGCACGCGCTGCCGGCTTTGCAAGGGACGGAACAAGATCGTCTTTGGCGACGGCAGTGCAAATGCGCGGCTGGTGTTTGTCGGTGAAGGGCCGGGTGCGGATGAAGACGCGCAGGGGCTTCCGTTCGTCGGGCGCGCGGGCCAGCTTCTGACCCAGATGATTGAAGGAACCGCGGCGAAGGAAGGCATTCCGCTGAAGCGGGCGGATGTTTATATCTGCAATGTGGTGAAGTGCCGGCCTCCGGAAAACCGCACGCCTGAGGCGGACGAGATGGAAATTTGCGGCCAGTTCCTCTTCCGCCAGCTATCGGTCATCAAACCGAAAGCGATCTGCGCGCTGGGCTCGACGGCCGCGAAAGCGCTGCTCGGCGGCAAAGACGGCGTCACGAAGCTGCGCGGCAAGTGGCTTAAGTGGAATGATATTCCGCTTATCGTGACTTATCACCCGTCGTACTTGCTGCGGCCTTACAACCAGAATGCCAAGCGCGAATCCTGGGAGGATCTGAAGAAGGTCCTGCACTTCGTCTACGATTAGGGTCGTGGCGGCGGACACTCTTGTCCGCCGTGCCGGCGCATGGCATCGTTGGCCGGACCACAAGCGCCGGCACGAATACCGCGCCGGCACCCCTAAAAAGGGATTCGTCAGAAAAAATCGTGGGTGGTTTCCGGCTCCGACAGTTTGGCAAGTGAGTGATAAAGCGCGAGTTCGAGGACTCGGAACATCCGGAAGCCGTAGGCTTTCTCATGGTGACTTTGGCCTTGTTGTTCAATCCCTCGACAACGCCACTGGAAAGCAGTTTCTGGGCGCGGAAGTAATTTCAGGATCAGCTCCCGATGCACGCGCAGGGACCGGGCGATCTTCTTCATCGGCTCGATGCGGGAGCGCATCGTCTGGCGGCACCATTCGTCGAGGAACCTCGCGGCCCACGCGGGCGAGTTGTAATCCCAGAGTTGCTGAAAGCCTTGAGAAGGTAAGCGCGGACGGTCCTCAGGTTGTAGCGGAGCAGATCACGGAGCCGGAGGCGCTGGTCGTTCTTCAGGTTGTGTTCGCGTCTGAGCAGCAGCTACCGTGATTTCTTCAGGATCGGCGCGCGGCCTTCGCGCCTCATGCGATTCGACTCTTCGGCGCGGACGTCGTCGAGAGCCAGGTTCATCTTTGCCACGATATGAAAGCGGTCCAGAATGTGCAGCGCGTGCGAGCACTTCTCGCGAATCACCTTGAGGTAAGGCTGCCACATGCTGGAGCAGACAACGACGATCTTCGAAGCCAGGTCGTCTCCGACGACACTCAAGAATCCCTGAAAGGACTCGATCGTTCTTTCCCTCCCGATCCAAAGCAGGCGCGTCATGGCGGGATCGATCTGGTAAACCAGCGTCAGGTACTTGTGGCCTTTGGAGTACTGGATTTCGTCGACTCCGATGGGGTGGATGGGAGCGAGCGTGCGACAGTCCAGTCCGAAGGTGACACGTGTTCAAGGGCGTCGAAGACCTTGTCCCATGAAGTGCGGAAGGCTTCGGCGGTTTCCTTCCAGGAAAGCCGGCGCGCCCAGCGCGCCAGATACAACATATAGGCCTTAGTCAGAGTACGCTTGCCGTCGCCCCAAGGGACTTCTTCGACGACGACAGCGCGACAACGGCCGCAAATCGACGCGACGCATCGAGTAGAGGAGGAAGACCAGAAATCCCCAGAAGGGAATGAACTCGAATCTCCTTTCGGGCAGTTGATCGTATCCGGCGGCAGCACGATGACAGCGCGAGCAGACCGCCGCCGATCCCTTACGCCGGCGCACGGAGACTTCGATGGTTTTGCCGTCGGAGCTGAACCGGGCCTGGTGATAAACGAAGCCTCGAAAGCGATGACAGCGGTTTAGAATCGTGATCAGTTCCGTGGCGCGGAAGCAGGGCGGCGAACGTCTACTCTAAACCGCGCCAAAGTGTGAGCTGCACGTTGATCGATAACTCTCCGCGACTGATGCGGCTAATTAACCGTGGGATCTCACGAAAGATCTCGCAAAAGGACAATTTTCGGGAGAGCCTTGCGCGAAGTCACCAGCAGAATCCTGTGCATGATGTTCCTGCGCCAGGCGTCATAATGTTGAAGGAACCTCGTAATGTCCACTCGGAGCATTGAAGCGTTTTCCGCTCGATCGATTCTACTCGTCCTCGCATCCAATTGTTGCCTTTTGGCTCAAAGCCAGGTTTCCCAGCCGAGAGAGTTTGAGGCTGTATCGGTGAAGCCCCACATTTCGTCGGGCGCCCCAGATGAGCGAGCCGGGATCGAAGAAGACAAGGCGCTCGTAAGGATCGATAATCTTTCCCTCCGAAGGTTGATCGGGATCGCCTATCGTGTAAAGGGCTTCCAGATCGCGGGACCGGACTGGCCGGAGACGTTCGATATCGTCGCGAAGCTGCCAACGGACTATCAGCACGATCAACTCCCCGCGCTAATGCAAAGGATGCTCTCCGACCGCTTCAGGCTGGCAGTGCATCACGAGACTCGAACGGCTCCCGCCTACGCTCTGGTGATTGCGAAAGGCGGTCCCAAACTCCACGAATCGGCGGGCCCGAGGACGTATCATACTGGTCGTCCGGGGCTGGTTGAAGGACACCAATGGTCGATGACCGAACTGGCCGACTCACTAACGGGGTTCGTTGGGGCTCCCGTGGCTAATCAGACCGGCCTCGGGGCGGTCTATGACCTGAAGATTGAGTGGAACCCGCAGGAACTGGCGCAATCGGAGACGCGCAGTGCGACCGAAGGACCTTCTCTTTTCACTGCGCTTCAGGAACAATTGGGCTTGAGGTTGGAACCGACCCGCGCGCCGTTCGATTTTGTTGTCGTAGATCGCGCGGAACGAGTGCCAATTCCTAACTGATTAGTGGTCGCCCCGATGTCGTCGCGCACATGAGGACAGCTCGCCCCGCGGCTCCCGGGGACCTTCTTTCAAACAGCACACATTTCCCGAAGAGGCAGACCCACAGATTTCTCCGACGAGGCTAAAAAGGGGATGACCAGGCGCGGCGGGCGAGAGCGCCCGCGCCACTACTTCAGAATGCCTTTGCTCTCGTCGACTACAATCGCCCGGTTGGCCGCTACATTCGAAAACCTCTGCTTTATCCCGCTGGGCCACTCGACCTGCAAAGCGGTGACCGTTGCGTCCTGTCCAAGACCGAAAGTCAAAGCCAGGTCGCTCTGCGAGGCATAGCTCGAGCCACTGCGAACCGTATTCCACTGCTTGCCGGACGCGCTCTCGATGCGAACTACCGCGCCGATCCCGTCCCGGTTCGATTTCGTCCCTTCTGTCCGGACCGAAAGCCAATGGTTCTTGTTGCCGCCGTCATTCCGGAAGAGATGCGCCGGTCCGCCGTTGGACGTAAGCAGCACATCGAGATCGCCATCATGATCGAAGTCGCCGTAGATCGCGCCGCGCGCCACCAGCGGTTTTGCGAACTGCTCGCCGACTTTGTTCGATACGTTCTCGAACTTTTTGGAACCGAGGTTGCGGAACAACAGCGGCGGCTCCTGATAGTGGATCTTCGGCTGCACGCGCGCGATTTCTTCCTCGATGTGCCCGTTTGCCGTCAGGATATCGGGATATCCATCGAGATCGTAATCGAAGAAGAAGACACCGAAGGCGAGCGAGAGAAGACTCTCGCGTCCCACCGAAGACATCGCAGCTTCATCGACAAACAGCCCGTTGCCCTCGTTGTGGTAAAGGCCGATCATCTGGTTGGAGAAGTTTCCTACCAGCAAGCCCGCGCGGCCGGTGCGGTCATAGTCCGCCCAGTCGACGCCCATTGCACCCTTGGCAACTCCATCTTCACCGTAGGCGACACCGGCGGTCATCCCGTTCTCGGAGAAGGTGCCATTCCGATTGTTGTGATAGAGCTTGTTGGGTTGGGTGTCGTTCGAGACGAACAGGTCCGGCCATCCATCACTGTCGAAGTCAATTACCGTGACTCCGAGGGACTTACTTGTAGGATCGCCCAGACCGGCCTTAGCCGTGACATCCTCGAACTTTCCATTGCCGAGATTGTGATAGAGCCTGCTCGAAGTCCCTTTGTAAGATTCCGGCGTGCAGTAAGACTTGGTCGACCCATCGAGCGAGCACCAGATGTCGCCTTTCTGCGTCCACTGGACGTAGTTGGCAACAAAGATATCGAGCTTGCCGTCGTGATCGTAATCGAGCCACGCCACGCTGGTCCCGAAGTTAGCGTTGTTGATGCCGGAGCTCTTCGTTACGTCGGTGAACCGGCCGTTGCCGTCGTTATGGAAAAGCCGGTCGCCTTCGAGCGCCGTGATGTATACGTCGTCTTTGCCGTCGTTATCGTAGTCGCCGACGGCGACGCCGATTCCGTAGATTTCAACGTCGAGTCCGCTGCCGCGGGTGATATCGGTGAAGGTCCCGTTGCGATTGTTCTTATAGAGCGCGGCCGTGGTTTTGCGCCCGCGCGGCGTCCAGTCTTTGCTGTTGACGAGAAGAATGTCGCACCAGCCGTCGCCATCCACGTCGATGAACGCAGCCCCCGAACCCAGTGTTTCGGGCAGATATTTTTTCCCGGTCTTTCCTGCGTTATGGACGAATTTGATGCCCGCCGGGCCTGTCACATCGCTGAAGGTGACCGGATTCGCAATCGGCGCATTCGCCGCAAACAGAGCTGCAATGCCTGCGCCGGCAATCAATCCCCAAACCAACTTCACTTAGTTTCCCCCTGCGTTTTCGCTGGACTTATGCGCGGGCTGCGCGGATGCGGTCTTCGCCGGCGCGGCTTCACTCTTCCGCACCGACGTGCCCGGCGCGACAGCCGGCTTCAGATTTCCGAGCGGCATGGTCTCGTGATCGTGAATGGCCTGACGTTCGTTGTTGTCCTCAGGGCTGACCAGGCGCCGCTTCGCCGTAATCGATTGCGCCGATTCCTCCGCTTTGAAGCGCTGGAACAACTTTTGCTCGCGATCCGCGTCCGCAACATCTCCGAGTCCGCGATAAGACAGCATCGCCGTATAGTGCATCTGCAAATCTTCCGGATCGATCGCGTTTACCTTCTGGAGCGCATCGATAGAATCCTTATACTGCCGCTTCAGGAACAGCAGACGGCCGATCTGATTCCAGACGACGCGATCGCGCGGATACTTCGCGGTGACGACCGCAAGCGATTTCAAGGCCGCATCGTAATCGCCATCGGCCTTCTCGATAAGCGCTTTGAAGTACCAGATGCGCCCCAGGCTGGAGTCCGCTTCGAGCGCTTTCCTGATCATCGGTTTGGCGGCTTCGGTTTCGCCTTCCTGAATGAGCGCGCGCGCCCGGTTCAACCAGCCATCGGCATAGCCAGGTTCGGCTTCGGTGACTTTAGTGAAGGCGTACTCGGCGCCCTTGACGTCGCCCTGCAGGAGCAGCCCGATGCCCCAGTCGTTCCAGCGCTCGCGGAGCTTCTTCGCGGCGACCGGTTCCCATTTAGTCTCCGACGGATTGTTCGTCAGATCGATCGTGGATGTGGCCGAGGCCAGAACCGTAATCGGAGTGACAGGCACCTCGCCTCTGATCTCACCGGAAACATTGGCCGGAATGTTGGATTTATCGAAGCTATAGTCGAGACTGTTGTAATTGATCGTATTCAGCTTCGGATCCTGACCGGGCTTTGGCTGGCCGGCGTAGGCAAAGTTCGTGTAATACCAACTGAACTTGCGATGGTTCAGCTTTGCGGTCAAAGTGATCGGGCCCTGCGCGTCTTTGGGAATCTTTAATAAGTAGTGAACCGTGTCGGCCGCGCCTGGCGGAATGGAATGCACATACAGAACGCTGCGCGCCTGATAGGCGTTGCGCTTGTTGATCTCATTGCCTTCCCCATCGACCTGGAATGCCTTATACATATGAGCGCCAGGATCGACCGCGCCTTTGCCCTCATCCGCGACTTTGCCATTCCAGTAGATGATTTTTCCGGTGGCATCGGTCGCCTGCAATTCGAGCCAGATATCGAACGAGTCGAGCGTTCCTCCGGGGAAAGAGTGTCCGATCGCCCTCGTGCGGACAACCACGTCGACCCGCGCCGTCGTGCCGGGAACGAGTTTCGGTTTCGCCACATCAAGGGGGGCGGCAACTTCGCCTACTTCACGAATGAAGGTGTCGCCCGACTGCTCCACTTCTTCACCGGCTCCGATGCCGGAGCTCAACTGCGGACCTGTGGCTGCGCGGCGGACCATGTTCGTCTGCCTGCCATCATCTTTGACCGGCGAGGCGGCGAAGATATCCACACTGATAAAGCCCGAGGTCAGGAATTTCTGCTCGGCAGCGGTCTGTTTTTCGTCGAGATTGGCGTGGGAAAGCGACGTGTTAGCCGCCGCAAATCGATGTGAGTGTCCCTCGCCGTTTTTGGATCCAAGCTCGGTCGAAGGCTCCGCAGGCATGTGGCAGCCCGTGCAGGTCTTACCCGCTTTCGGATAGTAGAACGACCGGGCACCCTCACCGAATCCACTGGCCTGCCAGTTGTCGTAATCATCGAAGCCGCGGAACCAGCGGTAATTGTTGACCGGCACATCCAGATGAACCTTGTGGCAGCCAGAGCAGAACTCTGAAGACTGAGCAGTCATGAAGGGCTTCATGAAAGTCTCGCGGTGAGGCTCCGGATTCAGATATGTCATGAAATCGACCGACGTCCTGATGATCGGATTCTTACTGGTCATCAACTGATGCAGGGCGGGGTATTCGATGGTGAATCCGCCGTTGCCCATCGTGCTGTCGACGTGCGTGATGGCGTGGCAGGAAGTGCAGGCCAGACCCGCATGCGCCTCCGCGGTATCGACCTGTTCCTTCATCGGCTTGTCGAATTTGCCATTGAAGAAGACAGCGTGGTCATGACAGCCGGCACACCACTTGCTGCCGTGTGTTGTGCCCTGCGTATCCTGCATGTTCTCGATGGCTTTCCGGTAGAACTGGTTATTAAAAGACGCGAAATGGTGGGAAGAGCTCTTCCACTCCGCATAAATCTGCTTGTGACACTCGCCGCAGGTTGCCGAATCCATGAAGAAATTGGAAGGTATGATGCCGCCGACATTCGTTTTCGCGGATGAAGGGAAGAACGGCGATTTCGGCCCTCCGCCCTCGCCTTCCATGGCGATCGGCGCAGAGCGCGGATTGGTGATCCGGTTGTGCTTGTCGGGAAACGCCTTGCGGTAGCCGATCGAGAGCGGCGGCAAAACGAACAACAGCAGGGCGGCGATCGTAAAACCTTGGCGGAACTGCAGCCAGCCATCATCGGCTACCGATCGCGCCGCCTCCGACGCCTTTTTCCAAACGAAGGGAATCAAAGCCAGCACGCCGATGCCCGCCGCCACGATGTGCGAGATCAGGAGCCAGAGGTTGGCATACACATTGCCCTTCCACGTCAGAACAAGACCGAGCACGAACGCGAGCAGCAGGAAGCCGACCGCCACCGGGGCGCCCGCGACAATCTCCTTCCTCTTATTGATCGTGAAGATGACCGCGAGTGAGAGCACGGTGCCCAGCACCAGGTGGAGCAGGACGTTTCCCATGTAGAACACCGTCGCTGACGAAAACGCCGCAATATAGGCGGTATTCACGAGAAGCACGAGGAAGAAAATCGCGATCCACTTTTGCAGGCTGTGCCGTTTCATTGCGGTTTCAAGCTCCAGTCGGGCTTTGAGGCCGGCGCCCTCGCGGGACTTGCTTCATCGGGCTGAGCGGGATGCAGGCTAACACAATATCCGAAAAATGGCGCCTTTCGGGGCGTAACATCAGCTAGTGTCAATCGCTTCCGCAACGTTGCGCAGGCGCGGCGTTATTACGAAGAGATTCCAGTCTAGGTTGTGATCCCGGACCCCGACAATAGTGCAAAAACACTACGGGGGCGGCACGTCAGGCAAGTTCGTTCACGCCATGGGCGAATTCCTCTTTTCGCTTGCCTGTCAGTTATTTGGAGAAAGAAGCAACTGCAAGCGATCGCGCATTCCGGGGGCCCCAATGTTACGTTCGCTGCGGGGGCCGAGCGATCAGAATGGCGGAGAAGCGTCGAGGAACCAAAAAGGGCATGTCAGCGGAGCCGGAGAGCGAGAGCCTTCCGCTGGAGGAGCAAATCGAAATCCTGATCGCCCGCTGCATCGCAGCGCTGGAAAATGAAGAGGTGCCGCTGACGATTTCCGATCTGATTCGATTACGGAAACTCAGGCGGGAAATGTGGCCGGAGAAAAGGATTGTCCCCGAGGTCACCTGGGTAGATGGTTGGGAGCCTGCCGGTCCGCCGGCCGATGAAAAACCGGAAGATTGAGCTGGCGCCTGGTTTCAAGAACGGCGATTTCTGATCAGTCCAGCACTCGATTGTCCGGGTTATTTCGTGGACCTGGCGTATTTCCGTATACTAAGGCCTTGAAACGCGCCGCGAAAAAGCGCTCCGAATTTTCGGTGTTCCCGAAATCTTTTCTCATCTGGGGCGCGGTGATTTTCGGGGCTCTCGTGGTCGAGGCCGCCTTCACGGGTCTGGTACCGCTCAGCATGCGGTTCTTCATCGACCGCGCACTCATCCCGCACGATCTTCAGTCCCTCTATTTGCTGATCGGCTTGATGGCCGCCGGCACGATCCTGGCGACAGCCGCCGGCATGCTCCGCGATTTTCTGGCGGCCCGCGTCCAAAGCCGTTCGCTGAGCGGTTTGCGGCAGAGTATGTTCGAGAAGGCGCAGGGGCTCTCGCTTTCGTTTCACTCCGAAGGCCACGCCCACAATGCCCAATCGCGCACGGCGGACGTGCTCGAACGTTTTTCGAGCGACGTGGCCTCGATCGAGAACGCGGCCACCCTGGCCATTCCATGGGGCGTTCTTCCTTTGATGGAAGCGGCGATCGGCACGGGTCTGATGCTTTGGCTCGACTGGCGGGCGGGCCTCGCGGCGGGCCTGCTTTGGCCGTGGATTCTGCTTGCCCCGCAAACCGCGGCCAGCCGCGTCACACGCGCGGCGGAAGAACGGACCAGCCATGAGAAAGGCGTTCTCGGTGTGGTCCGGGAGAATCTGACCGCGCAGGCTGTGGTGCGCGCGTTTTCCCTCGAACAGATGGGCATGCGGGGCTTCCGGCGGCGAAACGATCTTTTGTCTCGCAGCATGATGCGAGCCGGGTTGCTTTCGGCGCTTATGGACCGCGTCAGCGGCGCGGGCATCCTGTCGATTCAGGCATTCGTACTGGTTCTCGGCGCATGGCTGGCCTTCTCACGCCAGATCACGCCGGGGACGCTGGTGGCTTTGCAGATGCTGGCGATCACGCTCGGCAACGCGCTGTTGTATGTGGTGGACTGTTTGCCCGTCGTTTCCGATGCCCGCAAGGCGTGGCGCAGCATAGAACGGCTGATCGATGCACCCCGCAGCGTGGTGGACCAGACCGGCGCCCGGTTCCTTCCGCCGCTCCAGACCGAGATCATTTTTTCGCATGTCGATTTCAGCTATGACGGCGAGCGGCCGGCGGTTAAAGACGTCAAGGCGCGGATTCGCCGCGGGGCCAGCGTCGCGTTTGTGGGGCCCAGCGGCTCCGGAAAGAGCACCCTGCTGCACCTGCTGATGCGCCTGCACGATCCGGCGGCGGGTTTCATCGCCATCGACGGTCATGACCTGAGGTCAATAACGCAGGCTTCTTTGCGGATGCGAATGGGCGCGGTGCTGCAGGAGACTTCGCTGTTCCAGATCCCGGTGCGCGAAAACATTCGCGTCGGCCGGCCGGAGGCTTCCGAGGAGGCTATCGTCGCCACCGCGAAGGCGGTCGGTCTGCACGATGCCATCATGGCCCTGCCGGAGGATTACGGCACGGTGCTCGGCGAACACGGCGCTCGCTTCACCGCCGCCGAGATGCAGCGGCTGGCGATCGCGCGCGCGCTTTTGCGCGATCCGGAGATCCTGCTGCTCGATGAGGCAACATCGGCGCTCGACCCCGCCGATGAAATCGAAGTGAACCGCACGCTGCGCGAGCTCGCTCGAAACCGCACCGTAATCGCGGCCACGCACCGGCTTTCGACAGTCGCGGACGCCGATCACATCTTGGTACTCGAGCAGGGCCGGATCGTCGAGCAGGGCAGCCACTACGAGCTCCTCGCGCTCGAAGGCGCCTATGCGAACCTGTGGCGCAAGCAGGCGGGCTTCACGTTCTCGGCGGACGGCCGGCACGTGGACGTGGACGCGCGCCGCCTGATGGCCTTTCCGATTCTCGGCCGGCTGGATGAAGAGAAACTGGCCGAGCTGGCGCCGTACTTCGCGACCGAGACATTCTCACCGGGGCGGGAAATTGTCCGGCAAAACGAGCCGGGCGACAAGTTCTATATCATTGCGCGCGGCAAAGTGGAAGTGTGGCGCACGGAGGAACAGTCCGGCAATATAGCCAGCCTGGCGGTCCTGCAGGACGGAGATTTCTTCGGCGAGATCACGCTGATCACGGGATTTCCGCGCACCGCGACGGTGCGGGCAAAAACTCCGTGCACATGCGTTTCTCTGGGGCGCGGTCAGTTCAACCGCATGATGGACCGTTTCCCCGAACTGCGGAACCACCTCTCGGAGATCGCCCTGCGGAGGCTGCGGGAATCGAGCAAGGCTATCGCGGCGAGCGCGCTCGCGGGCTTTTAGTCTTACGGACGAGCTGCGCCGCCGTCGGCTGCATGGGAATCTGCGGAAACGATATACAGATGGCCACTGACGCAGCAAACAACATCTCACTTCCTGAGCCGTTGCCGGCAGAACACCGAAGCGTCGAGGAAGTGCTCGCCGACGCTGTGAAGCGGTATGTCGAAGAGCGTTCCTGGACGAAGCTTCTGAACTGCGGAACGGAGCGGGCGAAGGTGCTCGGCGTTAAAGAATCTGACATCGACCGGTTCATCGCCGAATCCCGCGCCGAGCAGCACAACGAAAGACGATGGTGCGCTACAGTTTCCTTTCAGAGCACTTCGACCCGCACATCATGTGATATTCAATACAGAAAATTCTTTGCTGATTAAACCCGGCTTTTCGCTGGACATAGTACGACTAGTACTGTACAGTGCAGAGAAGCGAGTGAATATGTCACAAACGTAACGGTCGCATCGGGCCGCACCGTACATTTCCGCTCCCGTTCTCTCGTCGAGACTCCACTCTCGCGGCGCACCCAGACGGCATAAACTCGCCCAAAACTCAATAAACCCGGTTCGTCGGGCACCGACAGCACCACCCGTCTGTCCGCTCGGCCGCTATCCGAAAGGAACGAAAGAAAACGCATGAAGATTCGTCTATTCATGGGATTAGCCGCACTCACAGCGTCCACGCTCCCTGCCCAAAATGGGAGCCCGGGCAAAGTTTACTTCTCCGAATTGGCTCAAACAGGCTTTAACGCATTCACCGATGCCCCGTCCACCTCGCTGCAGCAGTGGATGCAGCAGCACTTCGCGCGCATGGGTGTCTATACGCCGTATTTCGACAGCCGAACAAGCTGGTACGCAAACGCCGACTTCTATCAGGATCTCTACGGAGTGCAACCCGGCAGCGCCGTCGTCAACCAGCATCCCGATTGGATTCTGCGCGATCAATACGGCAACTGGCTCTATATTCCATTCAACTGCGGTGGCGGCACTTGCCCATCGCTGGCCGGGGATATCACCAATGCCGGTTTCCGCGCCTGGTGGATATCGCAGGCGCAGGCGACGCTTTCCCGCGGCAACTACAAAGGCCTTTGGGTCGACGACGTAAACATGGAATTCCGCGTCTCCGACGGCTGGGGCAATCAGGCGGCGCCGATGGATTCCGCTACCGGCCAGCCGATGACCTGGGATGCGTGGCGCGCCTACGTTGCCCAGTTCGTCCGGCAAATCCGTCAGGCGTTTCCCAACTACGAGATTCTCGAAAACAGCATCTGGTTCGCGGGCCCCGCCGGACTCCGTGACGGCGACTGGGCCATCCAGCAGCAGATCGCGACGGCGAATAATCTCAATCTCGAGCGCGGCATCGCGAGCGACTCCGGACTCACGGGGGGCACGGGCGATTGGTCGGTCTACCAGTTCTTTAATTATGTCGACCGGGTGCACGCTCTCGGACCGGGCGTCACTCTCGAGCAGTACGCGCTAGACACAAACGGCATGCAATACGGTCTGGCCAGCTACTTCATGATCTCGAACGGGAACGATCGCATCTCGGATATGAACTCCACGCCGAACAACTGGTTTAGTGGATACGACGTCGACCTGGGGTCTCCCCTGGGCGCCCGGACTTACAGCAATGGTGTCTTCCGCCGGGATTTTTCGGGCGGCATCGTGCTGCTGGGAGAGCCGGGTCTCTGGCCGCAAACGGTGAACCTCCCGGGAACGTACACAACGCTCGGCGGCCAGAACGTGAGCTCCGTGACCCTCTCGGGTTGGCAGGGAATCATTCTCAAGGCGACGAGCAGCGCTCCCGCGACTCCGGCGGCGCCGATCCAGTCATCGGGATCCGGCGTAACTCGTTACCTGAGCGATATCAACCCGGTCTCCACTTTCAACTCGTGGGGGGTGCTGCAAAAGGATGCGACCGTGGTCGGCAACCCGATTAGTCTGGATGGCTTTCGTTATCAGAAGGGTCTCGGCGTGCACGCTTTTTCCGAGCTCCACTACAAGATGTGGGGCGGGTGCAACTGGATGAGCGCAACGGTGGGCGTTGACGACGAAATACCGGCGGGCATGGGATGGCTCGAATTCCAGGTCTGGGCGGACGGCCACCAACTCTACAACAGCGGACCCCTCGTCAGCGGCAGCCCCGCGCCTTCCTTCCAGGTGAATGTCGGCGGGTATCAGGACCTCGCACTGGTGGTGACGAACGGTATTTATCAAGCCGCTGCATGGCAGGTTCCGGTAGATCATGCCGACTGGGCCAACGCTATAATTAACTGCTCGCAGTAACGGCGGGGGCAGGCGCTTCCCGCCTGCCCTCTTTTCTTTCGTGACGATGGCGCGATCTTCCCGCACGACCGCCCTTCTCGCGCTCTTATACGCGCTCGCGCTCATCGCCTCAATTAACGGTTCCAGCCTGTGGGCCGACGAAGCCTTTTCCGCGTGGCTCGCCTGCCACCATACGCTCGCGGGCTTTTGGACGAGCCTCATCCACGGCGATTCCTCCGACCTTCAGATGGGGCTCTATTATTTTTACCTGTTCGGATGGGTGCATCTGTTCGGATCGAGCGAGTATGCGCTCCGCGCCGCGAACATCCCGTTCATCTTTCTGTTTGCGTCGTCGCTGGTGTGCGCATCCATCCGAATCTTCCACTCCCGCTTTGTCTGGATCGTGCCGGCACTGCTGCCCTTCGTCTGGCACTATGCCGGGGAGGCGCGTCCCTACATGGCAATCCTCGCGTTCGGCACGGCGGCGCTCGCGGCGCTGCTCGGCTTCATAGAGGACCCCAAAGCGCAGTTCCCCTGGTTTTGCCTTTCGGCGATCTTTCTCGGCAGTTGCTTCCACATGCTGTTCCTGCTGGCTGTGCCCCCGCTGGTGCTCATCGCGTATCTTTCCAGACACACCGCGTCCAGACACACCGCGTGGAAAGCCTGGCTCCCCGCCGCGAAGGTTTTCGCGTTGCCGTTCATCGCACTCGCGGCCTACTTCGCCTTCACGTTCGCGCGCGGCACAGCTTATGACTACCCACAGCCAGGTTTGCGCCAGATGGTATCCGTCCTCTACGATCTCTCCGGACTCGGGGGCTTCGGCCCAAACCGTAAATTCTCTCTGGATTTCCGCGCGTACATCGTCCCGCTGGCGATCGGAGGCTCACTGCTCGCGCTCGGTCTTTTCCTGGCGGGGCTTTCACTCAGGAAAGCGGCACTCAGCAAAACAGCGCTGGGCGCCGCGGCGTTACTGGCTGCCTTTGAAGTCGTGATCCTCACCGCCGTTACCGGGAAGCAGATCGATGTCCGGCATCTCGCCGCCGTCATCCCATTGTTCCTGTTTCTGATACTCGGCGCGCGCGCGCGCCCGACGCGGACCGCCGTCGCTTCACTGGTCCTTCTTGGGGCCGCGTGGCTGATAGCCGACACCCGGTTGGCGATGCTTCCCGAATATCAGAAGGAAGACTATCGCGATGCGGTGTCGGCCGTATTGTCAATCCAGAAAAACACGGGCGCGATGATTGCCATCGCGGCTGACCCCGTCGGCGCCGCCTATTACGGAATGGAGATCGAAGGCGCCGCGCCGTGCTACCCCATTCGCCAGGACTGCCGCCAGGCGTTCGAGATGGTGCCGTGGGGTGCTGCGTCGCCTGCGCACGCCCCGGCCGCTGTGGAAGCGGATCGCTGGCCGTCATCGAGCATCGATGCGTGGCTCGCGGCCCTGCACAACCATCACACCCCGGTGCTCGTCTTCGCGCAGCGCGACCGGGCGCACGCACGCTCCGCCTGGTGGCGAGTCATCGCCGCGGATAAGGAAGATCTCGTTACCCACATCCACGGTTTCGACCTCGACTTGTTGAAGTAAGTCTTACGAGATGGCATCCCAATGCCACTTGAATTTTCCCCAAACAGGTTTTCAGAAGTCTTGTGGGGGCAGGTTGTTAACCTGCCCCTTGCAAATTAATGGACCAGCGCGATTGCCAATCCCGCGCAGGATCACTCCCGGCGCCACGACCCAGCAGCTCGATCTTCCGGCCACGACCCTCTCGGTGTCAGCCGCGGACGATGTCACCACGATCTTCCATGTGCCCGGTGCGACGCAGCAAGGGCTCCACACGGCGATGATGGCCATGCGCAACGATCTGAATATCAGACATGTCTTCCAGATGACGGCCTCCGCGAGCCTCGTCGTGCGCGGCACAGCGGATCAGATCACCGCCGCCACCGCGTAGATGGCTTCTCATAACACTCCGCTCCAATAGCGCTTGCGGTAGCAGCGGCTTCCCACCCAGCACGGCATCGCAGACCATGTTCGATGTTTGTAGTCTTTACGCGCTGACAAATAATTACGAACCATTCGCGAGCGCGAAGCGCTTTCCTTCGTCTTACTGACAAACATGAGGACCGCGCTTCTCTTTGTTTCCGCAGTAGTCGTTCTTGCAGTGGGCGCCATGTTCGCGCAGCCGGCGCCGAAATCCATCCTCGGTACCGTCGCGCGCTCGAGCGGGACTGAGATCGAAGTCAAACCGGAGTCCGGCGATGCGGTTGTGGTCAGGATCAGCGCGTCCACCGCGCTGAAGAAAGTCGCGCCGGGCCAGACGGACCTTAGTAAAGCCGAGACCATCACAGCAACGGAAGTCGCCGCAGGAGACCGCGTGCTGGTAACGCTCGGCGCCGATGCCGCCGCCGCGGCGCTTCGGGTGGTGGTGATTCCCGCCGGCGATCTGGCGAAGCGGGATGCGGCGGACCGGCTTGACTGGCAGCGCCGCGGCGTCGCCGGTGTCGTCACGGCCGTAAACGGCAACGACGTGCTTGTCGAATTGCGAGCGCTCGGCGCTCCGTCGAAGTACACGGTCACGGTGAATCCGAAGACGTCTTTCCGGAAGTACGCGCCCGATTCGGTGCGATTCGCGGACGCGAAAGCAAGCAGCCTGAGCGAGCTGAGCGCAGGGGATCAGATCCGGGCGCGCGGCCAGAAGAGCGCCGACGGATTGAAAGTCGATGCCGATGAAGTCGTGTTCGGAACGTTCCTGAGCCGGGCCGGCACGATCAGTGCGCTGAATCCGGCCGCGCGCGAAGTCACGTTGAAAGACCTTTCCAATAAAAACAAACCGCTGGTGGTAAAGCTGACGCCGGATTCGCAGGTGAAGAGAATGCCGGATATCGCTGCCCTGCAGGGCGCGGGACGCGGCGGCCCGGGACGCGGGGGGCCGGACATCGGGCAGATTCTCGATGGCCTTCCAAAATTGTCGCTGGAAGATTTAAAGCAGGGTGAAGTCGTAGTCGTGTCGGCTGTGCGAGGCGCGCGGCCGGATCAAATTACCGCAATCACATTTTTGGCCAACGCGGAAACACTGGTCCAGCTCGCCATGGCGGCACGTGGCGCCGGCGCGACGGGTCCAGCTCCCAGTCTGGCCGGGCTGGCCAGCAGCATATCGAACGTAGGCCCGTGATGTTCGCGAGCTGATTACCGAAGAAGAGACCTCCACCACATGAGCTACCGGATACGTGCGTTCGTACTCTTAATCTCTATCCTTATCGTTGCGTCGTCTCTCGCCGGCCAGACAACGCCGAACACTCTCCGCGGAACCGTGACCGATCCATCGGGATCGCGCGTGCCGGGCGCGCTGGTTCAAGTGCTCGGTCCGGGCGGTGACAAGCGTCAGACAGCAGGAAATGACGGAGACTATTCGTTCCCCAATCTGGCGGCCGGCAAGTACAGAGTCCGGTTCATCGCGAAAGGATTCTCGGTCGGCCAGAAAGACGACGTCGCGATCGCCGGCCCCCTGACGCTCGATTATCAGTTTGCGATTGAAGCGGCCGCGCAGGTTGTGAACGTCGAAGAAGAAGCCAATGCGGTGAGCACCGATCCATCGCAGAACGCAGCCGCGATTACGATCAGTCAAAATCAGGTGGATGCATTGTCCGACGATCCGGACGTTCTGCAACAACAACTGCTTGCGCTTGCGGGACCCGGCGCCGGACCCAACGGCGGCACGATTTATGTGGACGGATTCAGCGGCGCGCAGCTTCCGCCCAAATCCTCCATTCAGGAGATCCGGATCAATTCGAATCCCTATTCGCCGGAGAACGAATTTCCGGGCGGAGGCGGTATCCAGATCATCACGAAGCCCGGCACGAGCACGTTGCACGGCAATTTCAATACGTTCTACAACAAGGAGGCACTGAACTCCCGGAACCCCCTGCTGACACAGTCGAAGAGACCGCCGCTCAAGCAGGAGAGTTATCAGGGAAATCTTTCGGGCTCGCTGATCAAAAACAAAGCCTCGTGGACGTTGAACATGAACCGCAACGACCTCACGCAGAATGCGTTCATATACGCGACGATCCTCGACAGCAACCTGATTCCGACGCCGGTGAATCAGACGGTAATCACGCCGCGCGGTAACTGGAATTTTCAACCGCGGCTCGACTACGCGATCGACAGCAGGAACTCGCTGACTATAAGCGTTTTCAACGGCCACAATCACTTTGACAACGCCGGCACGGGCGATTACAACCTGGCCTCGCATGGCTACTCGAATCGCGGCATGAATCTGCAGGCGCAGGTGTCTGAGACGGCCATTCTGACGTCGCGGCTGGTGATGGACACGCGCTTCCAGTGGTATCGGAACGTCAACAATAACTTCGGCGACAATACCGTGCCGTCGACTGTAGTGGCCGGCGCATTCACCGGCGGGGGCGCGGAGATCGGCAACTCCGGCATCACAACGGATAACTTCGAACTCAACAGCAGCACGAGCTACGGCTACAAGACGCATACCCTTCGCTGGGGCGGCCGGCTGCGCGAATCGGTCGTAAGCAATCGCTCGGTCACCAACTTCGGCGGCACCTACACGTTTCAGGGCGGATTCGGTCCCGAGCTCGATGCCGCTAATCAGCCGATTCCCGGCACCTCGATCCAGCTCAGCGGACTGGAGGTCTACCGCCGCACGCTGCTGTTCCAGCAGCAGGGATTGAACGACGCGGCCATCCGGACTCTGGGCGGCGGGGCTTATCAATTCAGTCTGACGGCGGGGACTCCCACCATCGATGTGCGGCAGTTCGATGCGGGCTTGTTCTTTGTCGACGACTGGCGGGCGCGGCCGAACCTCACGTTCAGCTATGGATTGCGGTATGAAACGCAGAGCAATATTTCCGACCGGCGCGACTTCGCGCCGCGCATTGCGGTGGCGTGGAACGTCGACTCGAGGGCCGGCAAGCCGGGGAAGACAGTGATCCGGGCTGGCATCGGAGGGTTTTACAGCCGCATCCCTCTGATCACCATTACGAACGCGCTGCGCTTCAACGGCCTGACGCAGGAATCGTTCGTCGTATCGAATCCGTCTTTCTTCCCGGCGATTCCTTCGGTACCGACTCTGCAGGCGAGCCGTCTGCCGCAGCAGGTGCAGTCGCTTGCTTCAGGACTGGTTGCGCCGCAGACCTGGGAGGGCTCGGTGGGGGTTGACCGGCAGATCGGAAAGATCATGCGGATCAGCGCCAACTACAGCCGCAATCGCGGTATTCATCTGACACGGCAGCGCGATATTAATGCGCCGATTAACGGGGCGTTTCCCTACGGCGATCCGGACATTCGCCTGCTGACCGAGAGCACCGGCTTCAGCCGCACCCAGCAGTTCACGATTACGCCGACGCTGAATTTTAAGAAAGCGTTTATCGCGGGTTACTATACGCTGTCGTTCGGAAAGAGCGACAGCGAAGGCCTGCCGGCGGACCCATACAATCTGCGGGCGGAATGGGGTCCGGCGAGTTATGCGGACATTCGGAATCGCGCCGTGTTTCTCATTTCGTCGCCGCTGCCGACGAAGTATCTGGCGAAGTTCTCGGTTACCTTACAGGCGTCCTTTCAGAGCGGAACGCCCTACAACATCATCGTCGGCAGAGATCTGAATGGCGATTCGATTATTGCGGAGCGTCCGGGGCTGACGGCGGGCGGGAGTGCGGCAAGTTGCGTGGGAGAGACACTGCTTTACGAACCGTCGTTTGGATGCTTCAATCTGGCTCCGGCGCCGGGGACAGCGATCGGCCGGAATTTCGCGCGCGGCCCCTCGCAGGAAAATCTGGCCTACGCCCAGATATCGCGGACATGGGTCCTGAATCCCGATAAGGGGGAGCAGGGCAAGGAGGCAATGGTGACGGTGAATGGTCCGGGCGGCACCAGCATTCAGGTGCCGGCGTCGTTGGCGGGGCGGCCCAATACGCCGGGCGCGGGTGGGCGGAAATACAATCTGACGCTGAGTATTAATTCGCAGAATCCGCTGAATCATACGACTTACACGGTACCCAGCGGAGACTTATCGTCGCCGTTTTTCGGCGCGTTCCGGAGCACGTCGTATGGGTCGACGTGGAACCGGCAGGTGTCGGCGCAGTTGCGGCTGACTTTTTGATTGTGGCGCGGGCACTCTTGCGGCGCTTGTCCTACCGCCCCACCTCGAAATCCGCCCGGCAGCCGCGATCCACCCAGATGCCGCGGCGGTCGAAGCCCCACGTCACACCCTGCCGGCATTGCGCTTCGCTGCGCTGGCGGAGGAGCCGAACCCCGTTGCGCGTGTCCGCGTCGCAGTAGTGGCGGCGCATGTCGTCCGAAGAACAAGTCGTCACGGCGGTACGGTCGTCGCGTCTGTCGTCGCGTCTGTCGTCTCTCCTGTCATCTCTTCTGTCATCTCTTCTGTCGGGGGCACCCTGCCAGATCAGGTCGAACGTGTAACCTTCGCGTCCACCCTGCGGATCTTCGATACGGACCACCGCGACGCCGCGGTTCTCGCGGGGATCGCGCAGCAACTGCACGCGGCCGCGTCCGTCGATGCCCTGAAAACGAAAGTCCGCCGGCCGCTGCGGCATGACGCTCGAGCACTCGAAGCGGCGCCATTGGGACGGCTGTCCCGCGAGAGTTCGTATGCGGCCCTGATCGCCGCTGATCTCGACTTCCGCAACGTCGTCGACGTTAATTTCAATCGTGCACTTACCGCCGTTTGGATCGCCGCCGCCGCGCACGGATGCGCGCATGGTGGCGACTTGCTGTGCGGTAACCGGCATCGTGGCAGCTATGCAGGCGAGTGCGACTAAAGACCGGCGCATGGAATCCTCCTATTTTGTGGGGCCGAACGAGGCAGGCAAGGGCCAGTTCCCATTGTAAGGCGGCCAATTCGGAACGGGCGCTTCGGGCGCCGGATAGAACATCGCCGAATGGATGGTGCGGATTTTGTTGTCGTCGATGAAGAACCATTCGCTGAAGCAGTTGCGGCGCGTTGCCGTGTTGGGCTTGCGGACGAACGTGGCCACGGCAAGGACCATCTGCGCTTCCTCGTCGACGACAGGGTAGCGGCGCCCGGCGACGAGCTGGACGTTGATGGTGGCCAGGCCGGAGGTGCAGTCGCTGGGCGCGGCCGATTCCGCGCCACGTCCGGGACGTCCCGTGACCGTGCGGCCATTTTCCACCCGCATGCAGCCAGGGTGCGCGAGGATGATCGAGCCGTCATGCGTGGTGATGCCGTCGAAGTAACTGTTGGTCACGCCAAGCAGAGTCTCGCGCGAGGCGCGCCTGTCTTTGGGACGCGGCTTGTCTGACGGAGCGACCATGGCGAGATTGTCGGGCTCGAAGAAGTTGCCGTTAGTCGGCTGGCCAGGGACCTGTGGTCCGTTGAGTCCCGGATCGCCTTTGCGCGCGAGGTACCATTCGGCTTCCGTGACCTTCCGGTTCTCGACTCGGACGCGCACCGTGACAATGGCGGACTCGGCACCCTCCTCGACAGTGCCGAAGTAAGCGGCCTGTCCGGTCACCGGGTCGAGAAAATGACGCTGCACTTTGCCAAGCGCGGTGACGCTTTTCCAGACGCCATTACCTTCGCGGACGACGACGGCGTTCTCGGTCTGCCGGAATCCGGGCATCAAACCGGCTGCGGACGGATCGTGTTTGACGACCGCGTTCATATATTGGTCGAGCGCATTGCGCAGACAGGCGCGGTCGCAATCGTTTGACGCCGCGAAGAGAGGGGTTGCCGCCAGCGCGGCCAGGCAAAGAAATTTACGGTCGATCAATTTGGTCCTCTTTTAATTGGTGCGTTTGGCTCTTTTTGACACGCTGCGCGACGGCTTCTTCGGTGGCGATGCCTGCCACGTCGCGCGAGACTTTAAGGTCGGCGCCCGACCCCCGGAGGTCCATATCCTGGTACTTCAGATTTTCGACCCAGGAGAGCTTGTCGCCATCAACCTTGCCGTCCGTGATGACTCCCTCGCCGTTGGACGAAGTGTACTTGCCGGTGAGTTTGGTGTTGAAGGTGGCGGTCCATTTACCGGTGGCGTCGGCCGCGAGGGCAAACGCGACGAGAGCTAAGAGCAGGAGTGAGAATCGGCGGATCATGGGCGCTCTCCTTATCAGGGAGATTCTATCGCTTTCCCGCTCGCTGGTCTCGGTAGATTTGGCGCCGCGCGCCGGATGCAATTCCCGGCTGTTCCGTCGATCGGTGGCTAACCGTAGTTACTAACCGGCAGCAACTAATGTGCACTACCGGCGCGGCGTGATCCGCCGATACTCTGGCCCTGAGCGCAACATGTGTATGCCAGTTACGCCGCAGGCGGAACCCGGGGTTATCTCCGCGAGCGCCGCATCAAACCCACGCACGGGACGCAACGTCGCGCGCAAGCTTCCTGTGCGGTCTTTGCGCCATTCCGCAGCTGGCCGCCGGCCGGTTTTGGAAAGGCTTTTTTGCGGCGCTGCGTGCATCCCGGTCACACTCTGGCTGATGGGCCTCTCTGCGTTTCTACTCGAGGCCGCGAGGTCTATTCGCATACCGGACGAGCGGGACTATGGAGAAGGAATCGTCCTGTGGCAAGCCGCCAACGTAACAAATCTCAAGACGGCTTACCATTCCGTGGATCATTATCCGTTTATCGTTTTCCACTACCCGCCGGTCTACCATTTGTTCGTTCGCCTGGCGAGCTTGTTCACCGCGAATCTGCTGGGTGCGGGACGCGCCGTCTCGACGCTGTCCTTCCTGGCAATCTCCGGATTGATGGGCGCGCTTGCGTGGCGTAGTCTGCGGATCTGCCGCGGCAGGGCAGCGCGGCTCACCGGTACTCTTTGCGCCGGAATGATGGCCTTCTCTCTGAGTACCTGTGTGTGGGGCAGTCTCATGCGCGTCGACTCGCTCGCCGTAGCGCTGACTTTCGCGGGGCTTTCACTCTACATCTCGTCGCGCGGCAGGCCCGCGATGGCGTTTGCCGCGTTTACCGTGTTCGTGCTGGCTGTCTATACGAAGCAGACGATGCTGGCGGCGCCTTTTGCCTGCCTCATATTCGCCTGGCTTGAGCGGCCGCGTCTGGCATGGCAGTTACTTGGCTGGTCGGCCACTCTGGGTGGCGGGACGCTTCTCGCCCTCAATTGGGCAACATCGGGAAATTTCATCCTGAATGTTTACTCATACCTCAGAAACCCCTTCACGGTGGAGCGTCTTGTCACTTGCTGGAATAATCATCTGGGCTCGGGCTTCGTCGTTCTCCTGGCGGCCGCCCTGACTACCATCACGAGCGTTTTTGTCAGTGCGCGCGGCAGCAGTGTGGCGGATCGTCTGCGGAACTGTCTTGGGCGCGACCCGCTCCGGAGAAGCGTAATCATCTTCGGCGGATATCTTGCCGCTGCTCTGCTGATGAGCTGCACGGTCGGAAAAGAGGGCTCGAACGTTAACTACTTCTTCGAGGTCGATGCGGCCGTGACATTGCTCTCGGGACAATTTCTCGGCTGGGTCATGGATCGCAGCCTCCGCGGAAAAAACAACTATCCCGCCGTGCTTGCCGTCTCGATAGCCGCGTTGTCCATACAAGCTCTTCCTGGTATTGACGCCATCACCGTCGCTCTGCGCGATCAATCGCGCCCGGAACGCGACGCGGATGTAACAGCCTTCGTAAGAAGCCTTAATGGCCCGGTTTACAGCGAAAATATGACCATCCTGATGAGGGCCGGAAAGGCAATTCCTGCTGAACCAGCCATCATCACGCTCCTGACCAAAATGTCCAAATGGGATGAGAATCGAATGATCGCCCTTGTCGAAGACGGCCGATTCGCGGCCGTCCTCGTGAACACTTCGCTCGACAATGGCGAGCGTTTTACTCCGCCCGTGGCGCGAGCCATCCGCGAGCACTACCCCAAACAGCGGCGCTTCGGATTCAACACTGTTTATCTTCCTGAGAAGGCTCCGGTACCCGGCATCCCCTTCAGGCGCGCAGGCTTGTGAGGGAGCGGCGCGGAAAACGATGGGCCGCGTTACAGTGCGACTCGGCGCCGGCCGCGTGTCTTAATGACCAGCCGCGGGAGGCCAAATCTTCTGGCGGTAGTTTTCGTCGACAACAAGGTCCGTAATACCAGGCGGCAGCACCTGCATGGATTTCAAAAACTCGATCAGCGAATCCTGCTCCCACTCCGTCGCGGCCTGAAAAGCCTTGCGTGAGCCGATCGCCTCGCCATTATGCGCGAGCACGGCCTGGCGCAGCGTCGTATAAATCCCGTTGTGGAAGTAAGGCGGCTGGTTAGCCACGCCCCAGAGCCGCCGCGTCAGAAAGCGGCGATTCCCCTGGCCAAACTTTGGCGACCACACGGTTTGATTCATATCGAGCGGCTCGGCGGCGGCCGGGTCCTTCGGGTCCGTGATGTCGTGCAGCTTGAGGTCGGTGTAAGCCGGCACCTCGATAACATCCGGATCGCGGATCGGCCGCAAACGCGGTTGCGGCAACTCACCCGAGCCGAGGTCGATCGAGATGGTCTTCGTTTCCCCGCGGCGCAGATTCGTGGCGGGATTGAAAGGGTTGGGCTCGCTGTAAACCCAGTTCTGCCGGGAGAGAGGCAGCGTGGGGATGTGGCATGACGCGCATCCGATCTTCGAGAAGACCTTCTCGCCGTCGACGACAGCTTTTTCGACTTCGGGAATATTGGGGATGAGGCGGCCGGGCACGGCCATGACGGCCTGGTACAGCGAGATCGCCGTGACATCCGCGCGCGTCATTTCATTGACCACGCCGTCGCCATCGGGATCGGTATCGTTGCCAAAGCGCTCGGTTGTCTGGATGCCGTGGTGCTGGTTCAGCGCGTTGTTGGTGAATTCGCGGATCGACACCACGTTGGCTGCCTGAGACCAGGGCCTGACGATGAGCGTCGGCGGGACGATGGGCGTGGGCGAGACGAGACTTTCGCGCGGCAAGCCCGCCACTTCACTCATGTCCCAGAGTCCATCCTTGTGCCGGGAGATCCAGCCGAAGGAAATACCTTTGCTGACGAGTTCCTTCCGCTCGCCGAGTTTCACCGTGCCGCGGATACTCTGCAGATCCCCGGTCATTTCGCGCGCCAGCATCTCGATATAGCCAGAGCCGAACATACCGGTCGTCTTGCGCAGGTTGGCGACGTTCATCATGTTGATGGGGTGCAACTGCTCGTCGACGGTGCCGCGAGTGGCGCGATGGTCCGACGGGTCCATGGTGACGAAATCGAAGCGCTGGCCAAGCACGAAGACAGAGCTGACGAAGTCGCCACTGCCACCGGCGATTCCCCAGGGCTGATTGTGACAGCCCCAGCAGGAGTTGGAGTCGGGTCCGGAAATGCGGTTGAAGGCGCGGTTGCCGGTGAGCGGTGAAGAGGGGTCGGAGAGGGCCTTGCCTGTACCTTTGGAGAGCGGGCGTCCGCCGCCATCCTGCTCTGTCCAGTTAGCCATGAAAAGCTTCTTGCCATAGGCCAGAAGGTGGCTCAGGGGGAGCCGGAACTCGTCGCCATCCTGGAGATGTTCGGGGATGGCGTTTTCGCGGCCAATCTTATAAGTCGATTTGGCGGGCGGCCCGGCGGCGAATGAAAGAGAAGTCAGGACGAGCGCCGCGGCTGCCAGCGACAAAAGGCTATGCAGTCCACGTACCCTTGCGAGCCCGCATCCCTTTAGAGGTGCCGACTCGCAAGGGAGCGATGGCCGGTTTGACTGAATACGTGACCGCATTTGCGAAATGGTGTACTACGGCTGCGGGCGGGTCTTTCCTCCCGGCACCGGCGGCGTCAGGATGATCGTGAGCACCTGTGACGGCGTGAGACTTCCGCCCGCGAACAGGCCGCCACCCTGGCCGATCACCTTGCCGTTGCGAATCACCTGCACGGAAATGCCGCCGGCCGGCACGTTGTTCAGCGTGAAGTGTCCGTTGGCGTCGGTGTCGGTCATCCCGACCCAATGCACGTTGCCGGACGAGTGCACGATGATCTCCGCGTTCGCCAGCGACACCGTGCCGGGCCCGGTTCCGCCCGATCCGGTCTGATTTCCGGTACCCGCGCCAAGCGATTGGCCGGTGATCTGACCGGCCGGAGCGGCCGGACGCGGCAGCGTACGAACGTTGTATCCGCCGCCCGCATTCGGCGTGAAGATGATGAAACCGCCGTCGAGGTCGAAGAGGTTGGTGTCATTGAAGTACTCGTATATGGCCGACCCCGCGGGTGCGTCGAAGTTGGGTTGCTGGTCGTAATCGGCGGCCTGCGCCGGGGAATTGGGTCCTGGCGTCAGGCCGACGATAGTGCCCGTGTTGATCGAGGTGATGCCGCTATAGGCGAATATAATTCTGCCATCGGGATACAGTTGCATCTGGATCGTGTTCGGACCGGTGCATGCACTATAGTGCGGTGTATTGAGATAAGTCACTACGAAGACGTTCGGCAACGTGTTGTTGACGTAAAGACCGGCCTCCGGGGACGCGCAGGCGGCGTAGAGGTCGTCGAAAAATGCCGAGATGCGCGGAATGTCGTTAAATGCGTTAAGGGTCTCGGAGTATGTGCTGTCGCCTCCGCCAAACGTGATGTAGCCGTTGGTGCCCACGAACCCGCTGGTCTGATTGACGCCGTAGAACGGGAACGCAAAGCCGAAGTTCTCGGTGAAAGAGCAGTCGTCGCACCGGGAGATGTTGGTTCCGTAGGTGGTGATGAAAGTCGCCGGAATCAGGGCGATCGTTCCGACATCGGTTACGCCTCCGCGGTTCGGCGGGAAGGAAAGCGAGCTGCCGGTCAGCGAATTGGTGTTTATGGTGGCGGTCGCCGTGACCACGATGTTGCCCAGCACGGTCGGCACGCCGGGGATCGAGAAGCGTCCGTCGACTCCCGTGATCGCGGTCAGGCCGCCTGGCGCGGTCACTGTCGCGTTGGCGACGGGATTGGGCGGTGTGGCGGCGTCGGTCACGAGTCCGGTAACCAGCGTTAACGGGTCGGGGATGACGTTGACTGTAATGTTGGCCGCGGTTCCGATGTTGCCGCCGAGATCGGTAGCGCGCCCTCCCAGCGTGAGCGAGGTGGCGCCGGCGGGCACGGTAAACGTGTACTGATAGGGAGCGCTGGTGGTGATGAAAGGGAGTTGGCCAGTGACGTCGAATTCGACGCTCGCCACGGCGACATCGTCGCTCGCGTCGGCGACGACGGTAAGCTGCTGGCCCTGATATTGCGTCGAGCCGTTTGGCGGGGACGTGAGGCTGATGGTGGGCGGCACGCCCGCCAGATCCTGGCGCGGCAGATATTGGCCGATATAGAGGCGGCTGTCGCCTTCGGGGTCGGTGCGCGTCAGAGAATTATGCTGCGTGGCAACGTAAACGAACGCGGAGTCGATCGCGATACCCATTCCGTTGTCGTCACGTTGCGGGAAATTCAGAATGTCGCGCGCCTGCAGATTGCTCGGCGTGGAAATATCGGTAATCGGAATGCCGTTAACGAACTTCACGTCCGCCGCCAGCGCGAAATTGTTCGCCAGCACGATGCCCTGCAGGAATCCGCCGACGTTGGGGTCGGTGATGTGCGAGAGAACGGCCGGCGCGGTAAGAGAAGTGATATCCACCGAGTTGGTGCTGGTGGTGTAATCGGCGACGAAAGCCAGATTGCCGTTGAGCGCGACAGCGCGCGCATCGCCGGTGACAGCAGTCCCCTTGACCACCGGGAGCGCCGGATTGGTGACATCGACGAGCTTGAGGCCGGAACTCCCCGCCGCGGCCGCGACGAGATTCCGTTGCGAATCGACGGCCAGACCGTAGACCGTACCGCCCATCGACGTTGAGCTGATCTGAATCATCGCGTTCGGGTTGGAGATGTTGACCAGCACCAGATTGGCGCCGCTGCCAAGATATGCCGTAGTGCCTCGCGCGATAACGGAGAGCGAGGAGCTGGCCGAGAACGACCCCCGGAGGGAGGGCATCGTTGGGTCCGTGATATCGATGACGTGCAGGCCCGCGCTGCTGGCGACGTATGCGGTCGTGCCGACGAGATTCACGTCGTAAGCGCTCGCGCCGTTCGGCAGGCTAAGGTTCCCGGCGATGGCTGGAGTCGTCCGGTCGCTCGACAGGCTCACCACCTGAAGACCCGCGGAGCCAGCGGCGACGTATGCAAAATCGCCCGACACCGCTACCGCCTCGGCCTCGCCGGGAATCGCGAGAAATGAAACCGATGCCGGAGTGAAGCCGGCAACGGATCCGGTTACCAGTCGTGTAAATCCGTTCGACATGACCGTGATCGTGCAGCCCCCCACGTTTCCGGCGAAGACACGCCCGTCAGGCGAACCGAAGCTGCAGATATCCAGACGATCGGAAGAATAGTTCGTCCCCCGCGCCGTGCTCGTGAGATCCATCGTCCGGCCGTCTACCAGATTTCCCGTCACCGTGAGCTGCACGGAGGCCGTCTGGTTGAGAGAGTTGACGATCATTGTGAAGCTCGGCGGCGTGACCGTGATGCCGGTCAACTCCGTCGCGAGGTTGAGGCTGGCGGCATTGGTGGGATCGCTGCCATGTTGAATCTCTGTAAGATCCTGCACGCCGTCGCCGTCGGTGTCGGCGAGCAGCGGGCTGGTGTGATAGCACTGGATCGGCGCGACGGTCGTGCAGGCCAGCCCGGTGCCGTTGACTTCATCCCCATCGCTGATGCCGTCTCCATCGGTATCGGCAACGAGTGGATTGGTGCCGGCGGTGAACTCCTGCAGGTTCGTGAGGCCGTCATGATCGGGATCTTCCACCGCCAGCGTAGGGCTGTTGGCGTCGAGCCCGTACTGCTGGATCCACGTATCGGGAATGCCCTGATGCGAGGAGCCGGCGGGCGCCACCTGAATGCTGATGATGCCCTGGCGGCCTTCATTCACGCCCTGAATAATCGCCGTCCCCGCCGTCACCGCCGTGACGAGACCGTCTATGGAAACGGTGGCGATGCCGGTGTTACTGGACAGATATGCCGTGCCGGTGCTCGCCGCTGTCACATTCTGGCTGGGGCCGGAGGAGTAGGTCGCGGTGGTCGTGAGCTGGAGCGTGCCGTTGGCCTGCGTGATGCTCGAGCTCGGCGCGGTAAGAGTGAGCGAGGTCGGGATGGGGGTCGAGTTGCCGAGCACGATCGGCGGAATCGCGTTCATGTGGTTCGCGACGAGCGTGAACAAATCGGATTGCCCGGAAGTGGTGAGGCCATTGTTCACGCAGGTGGCGCGGGCGCGCACCAGGCCGAAGCCCGCGGGCACGTTTGGCAGGGTCCACGAGCCATCCGCGTTCACCGGCGTATTGCGGTTGAGAATACTGACGATGCAGTTTTGATTGAGCTGGGCGGTGGCAGCGGACGCCGCGAGCATGCCCACAAGTGCCGCCGCGCCCGGCAGCAATCCCGGCGATCGCCGGCTGATGAAAAATCGCATTCTGTCAGTCCCCCTAACGGCCCTTCTCGCGAAGCATTTCCGCCATCTGTGTCAAACGGGCGCGGGCCGGATCGCTCGATGCCTTCGCCGTTTCGATCCGCAGCCGTTCGGCGGCCAGCTCCGCGCCGAGCACGCCGCGCAGAACGGCCGCGCCCGCCTGCAGATCCGCGTCCGCGCTGCTCGCTTCCACACGCGCCAGCACGGGCTCGATGGCCGGCATGCCGATCTCGATCAGGGCCGAGACCGCGGGATAAAGCGTGTCGGCCGTCTGCAGCGCCTTGGTGTTTTTATAGAAGACGGCGAACGTCAGATTATCCACCAGCAGCGGCACCGCGTCCTTTGCGCGCAGCTTTCCCAGCAGTTCCATGGACGACTTCACCGTGCCCTTCTTCGCCGGATCGGACGCGTACTTCCGCACGATGGCGGAGACTTGTTCGACCGCGGCGGATTGATCGTGCAGGATCTCCTGCACGGCGCGCGTGCGGGCGGCTTCGTCGTCCGACTGCAGCGAGTTGAGAGCGGCGCTATTCAGCCGCGTCTCCTGCCCGCAGAGCGGAATGGCCAGCAGAGCCAGGGCCAGTGTGATCGTTACCGTCTTGGATTTCATATAT
>DASZLP010000085.1:0-9231 GCA_035552355.1 Bryobacteraceae bacterium
CGACAACGCCGACTTTCATGCTGGGAAGTTACAGTTTAGCAGCAAGGCCGCGACGCTATTCCACACCGGAGATATAGTGTGACCATGCTTCGGGCCGTCACCTTCGTCGCCCTGCTGCCGGTTATTGCCGCGGCACAATTCAACGACAGTGGCCAACAAGTCGCCAAAGGCCTGCCCGCGCCGCGCACTGCCGATGGACATCCCGATTTCAGCGGGGTGTATCATGCGCCGGGATACGGTCCTGGCGACCCGCCCATCCGCAACGGCGAGACCATCGCCCGCAACATCGCGCGCGATCTGAAGCCCGAGGACGTGCCCCTGCTGCCCTCCGCCGCCGCGCTCATGAAGCAGCGCAACGGTACCAACAGCAAAGACGATCCCGAGGGTCTCTGCCTGCCGATGGGGACGCCGCGCAAGGACCCGTATCCCTGGAAGCTCGTCCAGACCCCGCAGTTGCTTCTCATCCTTTATGAGGGGAACGTGCACAGCTACCGGCAGGTATTTCTCGACGGACGCCCGCACGATCCCAATGTCGAAGAGACCTGGTGGGGCGATTCGATCGGCAAATGGGACGGCGATACGCTTGTCGTCGACACCGTCGGCTTAAACGACAAAGCCTGGCTCGATCTGATCGGGCATCCGCGCTCTTCGAAGGCTCACATCGTCGAGCGATTCACGCGGCCGGAACTCGGGCGCGTCAACGTCGAGATTACGATCGACGACCCCGGTTCCTATTCGAAGCCATGGAAGGTGCTGGAATCTGCTCAACTCGCGCCGGGTTGGGAGTTGCAGGAGTATATCTGCAACGAGAACAACCGCGACGCCGCGCACCTCGTCGGCAAATAGCGCGCTACTTCAGCTTCGCCCAATCCTCGATCTTCACGCGGCCCAGCACCTTCGCGCCGCCCTTGCCATCCGGGACGAAGATCATCGCCTCGCCGTCCTCCATCCCTGTTGCTTCGCCGGCGAACGCTCCGGTCAGGTTGGGCAGGTGCGTGACCACGATCGTGTTCGTGCCGGACGGAAACTCCGTCACACGCTTTCGCAGCCACGCGGCTTGCGCGGCCGTGCCGCCCTGCATGCTGCGTCCGTTGTCGCCCAGCTCGGGCACGGGCTTCGGATTCGTCCATTGCGCGAGCCGGACCGTTTCGAGCGCGCGCGCCGTGGGGCTTGTGAAAACGTCGCCAACGGGAATCTTCAGATCGCGGAACGCCTTGCCCATCGCGGTGGCGGCGGCGCGCCCGGCATCGTCGAGTTGCCGCTCTGTTTGCCCCGCCGGTACTTCGCGCGGCGAGCTCGCGTGCCTCATCACGATTACGCAGCCGCCATGCCGCAGCGCATCGAGTATCGTCTGGGCCTGCGCGCCCCCGGCTACAACGCAGGCGATCGCCAGCGTCCTAACGAGCCAACTGGCAGGAGAAATTTGCCGCATCGTCTGTGCTCCCTGATCCTTTATAAGTTGCTACTTGTGGATACGGGCACAGCGGCCGCGTCCTCACGACCGCTCCGTTTACAACTCTCGACGCCGGGATCTGCGCCGGAGCCTTGCCTGTTGTCACCCACGCGTCGAGTGCGCTCACCATATCGAACGTGCTCGTGCCGTCACCGCCGCCGCAATGTCCCATGCCCGGCACCATGAAGAGGCGGTACGAATCATCGATCTTTGACCTGCCCCCCATCGCTTCCAGCACGCTCTTGTAATAATTCACGCTGCTCCCCGGAGCGATACCCGGATCGGCCCACCCGTGATACTGCAGCAGCTTGCCGTCATGCGCGAACAGCGGCTGCAGATTCGGATCGACCGAATTCATCGCCCGGCTGATAGTTCTGTCCGCGCGCGCGATGTCGGTGTCCGCGTCGAACTTGAGATAGTCCCACTTCGGATCTTCAAAGACCAGGTACTTGTACACGTCCATGGCGAGGCCCATCGGCTTCGGACCCGCGAGAGTGGCCCAACCCATTTCGCTGCCGGGCTCGAGACCGGGGAAGAAGGTCCGGGGACCGGCATAGATCCTGCGCGCGACCTCTACCTGAGGAGCGGTAAGACACTCGCTGACATCGGCGCCTTTGCATTCGATTACCTTCGGATCGAACCGGCAGCGCGTCGGGTCTTCGATCACGCCGTCTTTCACGCCGTCGAGCATGTCGCACTGATCGAGCGCCGCTTTGTGGAGCGAAGCATACTTGGCTGCTGGAATGTAGCCGGCTTCGTCTTTGTGGGTAACGGCGGCGGTCCATACCTGGCTGCCCTGCAGGTGAGTCGTGTAACTCGCGGGAGCGCCCGCAATGATGCCGTCGTAGTCGTCAGGATAGCGCTGGGCTTCGACCATGGCTTGCCGTCCGCCGGTCGAGCAGCCATTCCAGTAGGACTGCTTCGGCGTGCTTGCGTAGTATGCCGCAGTGATTGCTTTCGCCGCGATCGTCATCTCATGAACGGCGCGGTACGCGAAGTCCACGACCTTTTCCGGATGGTCGGGGATGAAGTTGGCATTGTTACCTTCGTGGCCGGTGTCGGTGCTGGCGGCAGCGTATCCGGCGGCGAGCGCGGTCGCCATGGCGGGATAGCTGATCGTGCCGGCCCATGCGCCGTTGCCGACCGATTGCAGCTTGCCATTCCATCCCGCCGCCGGCATCCAGACTTCGATTTTGATTTCGGAATCGGCCACCGGTTTGAGCGTGGCGGCGACGCGGCAGAAAACGGGCAGGGATTTGTATGCCGCGCCCGCGTTGGGGCCGCGCCCGGGCGGGGCGGGGAAGGCGCCTGGTGCGATGCTGACGGCGGTGGAGATCGCGCCCCGCGCCAACGTGAACGTCGAGAGGCTTTCACACATGGGCGCCGCGACGGCCAGCACGGGAATAAACAGGAACAGGAATCGCTTCATACCATCAGTTCTCCGTTGGTTTTTCGACGTGGTCGACGACGATAATGTCGACGGGCGCCTTCGATGCTTCGAGGCGGATGCCGAGCTGTTCCTGCACCGCCGTGAACAGCGATGGGCCCTCAGGCACATCCGTTTTGTCGCCGGGGTCCGGATCGGGACTCCAGGTGAGCTTCATGTCAAACGTCTTGTTGTATCCGGTCTTGTCGACGACGATGCGGTCGAGGTTGAACGTGAGCCCGTCCGCCAGTTGCGCCATCATCAGGCGCGTGCCGTTCATCTGATTACGTCCCGAGTACCATTGGCCGCAGTAGTTCGGCGCTGGCAGGGGGCATGGCCCGTCTTTCGAGGCCGTCACCTTGAGACCGCCCTTCGCCCGAACCATCGCGAACACCGGCATGGTCTTCTTCGTGTGATGGTAATTGAGCTGGAAGCGATCGGTCAGCAGCGACTGCAGCATGCCGTAGATTTGCTCCTGCGTGAGCTTCACTTCGGATTTCGCCACGATGTCGTACTTCGCGCCGTCCGTCCAGCCGGGGAGGCCGGTGAGCTGCGATTCCTTGATACGGAACGCGGTCATGATCAGAAACCTGATCGGGACGTTTTCTCCGGTGAAGGTGCCGGTGCCACCGAAGCGCCAGGTTGTGTTGTTCCCGGCGCTGGTGTTGGGTTTGATCGACACCACGTCGAACTTCGAAGGCTGCTGGGCGAGAGCGGCCGCGGCGACGAGCATGACTGCGATTAGCCGGGCGGGCATGGTTCTCATTCTATTGAAAAGCGAGTGGCGCCGTTGTGCGTTGCCATTGGAGAGAATCGTTTGAGCGGATGCCGATTCAGACAATCATCTTTGACCTGGGGCGCGTCATCATACCCTTCGATTTCAAACGCGGATATGCTCGCCTCGCGCCGCTCTGCGGCATTGCCCCGGCTGAGATCCCCGCGCGCATCGCGCCGACAGGGCTTGTCGAACGTTTCGAATGCGGCGGCATCGAGCCGCGCGATTTCGTGCGCGAGCTCTCGGCACATCTCAATCTCCAAACCTCATACGAGAACTTCTGCGAGATCTGGAGCTCGATCTTCCTGCCCGAAACTCTGATTCCCGAGGCCATGCTCGAGGGCATCGCGCGCCGCTACCGGATGCTGCTCTTATCCAATACCAATGCCATTCACTTCGAAATGGTGCGCGCCGCCTATCCGCTGCTGCGGCACTTCCACGCCTTCGTGCTCTCCTACGAAGTGGGAGCCATGAAGCCCGATCCGCTGATCTACGGGAAGGCGATAGAGGCCGCTCAGTGCCTGCCCGCGGAATGCTTCTTCACCGACGACATAGCCGCCTATGTGGAAGGCGCGCGGAAGGAGGGCATCGATGCCGTGCAGTTCGAATCGGCCGCGCAAATCGAGCGAGAGCTGCGGCAACGCGGGCTGAGCTGGTAAACGCTCATGCCGCTTTCGATCCTCTTCGGAGCCGCCTTCACCATCGCCTTGATGTGGGCGCTGGGCCGCCTGCTTTTCCGAAGCCTCGCGATTGAATTGTACGCGGGTGAGCAAGACCTCCTCGCCGCGGCGACCGGCGGCGCGCTGTTGAGCTTCACGGTTTTCCTTCTTTGCGCCGCGCACGTGGCGCGGACCGCCGTCTTCGTGGCCGTCGGAGTAGCCGCGCTCGCGCTGGCATGGCGCGCTACGCAAGGTAAGGCACGCAAGGCGCGCGATCCACTGCCGCCGTTGCCTCGCTCCTGGCAGTTCCTCTTCGCCGGGTTGATGACGGTATACGCCGTCGTCTATTTATCGAACAGCTTCGCGCCTGAGATCAGTCCGGATGGCCAAACGTATCACCTCGGCCTCGTTTACCGTTTCTTTCGCGAGCACGGATTCCACCGCCTCACGACCAACTCCTTCGGCAACCTCGCGCTGGGCGTCGAGATGCTGTTTCTGTTTGCGTTTTCGCTGGGCCGAAACTCAGCGGCCGCGACGGTGCATTGCTGCTGTCTGCTCGCGCTTCCATTGTTAATCGTGAGTTATGCGCGCCGCATTGGCAGGCCGCGGGCGGGCGTCTGCGCGGCGATGATCGTGTTTCTTTCGCCGGTGGTGGGCATCGACGGCATCAGCGCGTATAACGATGTCGCGCTGGCCACCACCGCGTTCGCGCTCTTCTATCTGCTCGAAATCTGGCGCGATCGGCCCGCCGGCAATCGCCTGCTTATCCCCATCGGCCTGCTGGCCGGATTTTGTTTCGCCATCAAGCTCACCGGCTTCGTGGCCTTTCTGTACGCCGCCCTTGTGATCCTGATGCAAAAACGCCCGCGAGCGCTGCTGCCACTCGCGGCCGCGGCCGCGCCGATTGCCTTCCCGTGGCTCGTCAAGGACTGGCTCTGGGTCGGAAATCCGGTCTCGCCGTTCCTGAACCGCGTCTTCCCGAATCCATACGTGCACGTCTTATATGAAGATGCGATCCGCGAGTATTTCCGTCACTACGACATCACGAGCTTCAGCCAATGGGTCTCCGCGATCGTTATGGGTGGCCAGCCTGGCGGGGCGATCGGTCCCGTGTTCTACATCGCGCCCCTCGCCCTGCTCGCGCTTCGCTCGCCCTTGGGGCGCAGGTGTCTTCTCGCCGCGCTGTTCTTCCTGATCACATATCCGCAGAACATCAGCCCGCGTTTCCTGATCCCCGCAGTGCCGTTCATCGCCCTCGGCATCGCTTACGCTCTGGAATTTTCGAAGATTGCACTTGCCCTCGCCACTTGCGCGGCTGCCGTCGCCGCATGGCCCGGAGTCATGCCGGCCAACACCTGGCGGATTGCCGACATTCCCTGGAGAGCCGCCCTTCGGATCGAACCGCAGGATGCTTTTCTAGGCGCGCATTCGGTCCCATGGGTCGAGGCGAAAATGCTCGACTACTTCGTCCCTCGCGGCAAACGTGTCTGGAGTACGACGCCGGTCGGCGAAGCGTGGGGGAGCACCGATGTGATGGTCAGTTACCAATCGGCGGAAGGAGACTTGATTGAAGACACCATTACCACGGCGACACGCGACGATTACACGCCCACATGGAACTGGCGCTTCAGATTCCCGAAGATGCGGATTGAACGCCTGCGCCTTGAGCAGGGGGCGAAGTCCACGGAACTCGAAAACCTGTGGAGCATCGGCGAAATCCATATCTTCGATGGCGACCGCCGGGTTGCGCGCGATGCCGGGTGGCGTCTCGATGCGAGCCCTTTTCCCTGGGACATAGGCCTCGCCTTCGACGACAATCCCGTGACGCGCTGGCGATCGTGGGAGAAAATTTATCCGGGTATGCGCATCGACATCAATTTCGGAAAGCCCATCGAAATCGATCGCGTGGAAATGCTCTGCTCGCACGACGAGCCCAACATCGACGTCAGGATCGAAGTATGCGACAGCGGCTGTAAGCCGATCGAAGCGATGCTCGAAAAGAGCGATACCGCCCCGTCTGGCGATTTGCGCCGCCTCGCTGCCCAAATTGTGAAAGCGCACGGAATCGATTACATCCTCGTAGACGATGCGAACTGGACCGCCGCTGACATGAGTAAAGATCCCGCGCGCTGGGGCATGGAATTTATCGCGAACCGCGCCGGCAACCGGCTCTACCGACTGCAATGAGCGAATACTTTCTCGGAGTGGATGGCGGCCAGTCGAGCACCACTGCCGTCATCGGTGACGAGCACGGGGCGATTGCGGGATGGGGAAGCGCCGGTCCCTGCAATCACGTCAGCGCGGCGGATGCGAAGGAAAAATTTCTGCGCGTGATGCGCGAGTGCATCTCGCAGGCGGCCGTGCGCGCGGGGCTTTCGACAGCCGAGGGGCGATGGCCGTTCAAAGCCGCTTGCTTCGGTATGAGTGGAGGTCCGGCCGACAAAGCGGTTCTGCTCGCCGAAGTCATCGATACAGGGAAACTCCACGTCACCGATGATGCCCGGATCGCGCTTGCAGGCGCCACAAACGGCGCTCCCGGCATCGTCGTCATCGCCGGCACGGGCTCGATCGCGTTCGGAGAGAACGCTCGCGGCGAGACCGCCCGCGCCGGCGGCTGGGGCTACATCTTTGGCGATGAGGGCGGCGCCTTCGACATTGTGCGGCAGGCGCTGCGCGCGATCGTCCGTGAGCACGAAGGATGGGGAGGGCGGACCGCGCTGACGCCGGCGCTCCTCGAAGCGGGCGCGGCGGAGGACGCGAACGAGCTGCTTCACGCCTTCTACACGCCCGACTGGCCGCGCCCGCGCGTCGCCTCTCTCGCGCCTGTCGTGAACCGGATAGCCGAAGAGGGCGACCCCATTGCTTCCGGCATCCTCGAGAATGCGGCCCGTGAGCTCGCGCTGCTCGCAAGCGCGGTGCGGCGCCAGTTGTGGAGCGAAGAGGAATTGACGCGCGTTGCCTGGGTGGGCGGCGTGTTTCAGAGCGCAATCCTGCTGGAACGGTTCCGCACGCTGGTTACGCTGGATGAAAAAACAACCTGTGCCGCGCCCGAACACGGACCCGCAATCGGAGCCCTGCTGCTGGCCCGCCAGTCCGCCGGCTGATGGCCGGAAGCGGAAGATCGTGGCGCGGGCTCTCAGCCCCCCGTGCCGGCGCTTGTTTAGATAAAGCCGCGCCGCCCCTTATGCCAGACCGGCCTCGCGCAGAAATTGCGCCGATTCTTCCGGCGGCGTCGGATTGATATGGAAACCAGTGCCCCACTCGAAGCCGGCCACGCGGGTCAGCTTGGGAATGATCTCAATGTGCCAGTGGAAATACGGATTAGAAACTTCCTGCGGCGGTGCTGTGTGGATCAGCAGGTTGTAAGGCGGCATCTCGAGCACCTTCTCGATCTTCCGAAGCGTCGATTTGAGGGTCCACGCCAGATTCTCGAAGTCCGCCGCATCGGTCTCCTCGAAGTGCGACTTGTGATGCTTCGGCAGTATCCACGTTTCGAAGGGAAACCGCGCCGCGTAAGGCTCGATGACGATGAAGCGCTCCGTTTCCAGCACCACCCGCTCTCCGGACTTCGCTTCCTGCCGGATGAGATCGCAGAATATGCAGCGTTCCTTGAAGTCATAGTAGTGTCTCGCGCCGTCGATTTCCTCCTGCACGCGTTTGGGTACGACCGGTAAAGCAATCAACTGCGAATGGGTGTGTTCGAGCGTCGCGCCGGCCGCTTCACCGTGGTTCTTGAACAATAGAATGTAGCGCAGCCGCCTGTCGTTCCTGAGATCGTTGACGCGGTCGCGGAAAGCCCACAGGATTCGCTGGATCGATTTCTCGCTCAGTTCCGTCATGCTCAACGCATGTTCGGGGGTCTCGACGATGACCTCGTGCGCCCCAATACCCTGCATCTTGTCGAATAGCCCTTCGCCTTCCCGTTGCAGGTCCCCTTCGATTCCGAGCACGGGGAATTTGTTGGGGACGACGCGCAGCGACCACCCCGGTTGATTAGCGCCGGAGCCGTCGCGATAAGCCAGCACTTCGGGCGGCGTCTTTCCTTCATGGCCCGAACAAAACGGGCAGAAGCGTCCCGAGGGCTTAACCGGCGTGGTCTCCCTGACGAAATCCGACGGCCGCCGCGCCCGATCGGTCGAGATAATTACCCAACTGTCTGTAATCGGATCTTTCCGCAATTCGGGCATGGCTGAAAAACCACTATAGCGGCGCGCGCACGCGTTCCCGCGCCGGTGTACTCTTGATCGGTAGCGGCCGCCCGGAACCGGTGTGGGCCTCTTCTCGCGGATGAAGAAGGAGGCACTTATGAGATCATCCCCAAAAATCGCGACATTCGCCTTGGCCCTTGCGGCCGGCGCCGGTACGATGTTTGCCGCAGGGCCCCCGCCACCATGGGCCTACGGTTTCGAGGAACCCCCGCCGCCGGGCGCGAAGCCCGCTCCGCCGGGCCCAGCCAACACGGACCAGACGCCCCGCGGCATCCCGGGCGCGGCGGCGCAATACTCGCGCGCCCAAATCGCCAATCGTTTCGGCCCCGCCGACTGGTTTCCGGCCGAACATCCTCAAATGCCCGCCGTCGTCGCACACGGTAAAGAACCTGATGTGTGGGCATGCAGCCTCTGCCATTACCCGAACGGCAAGGGCCGCGCGGAAAATGCCGGCGTCAGCGGGCTTCCAGTCGAATATTTCATCCACACGATGTACGATTTCAAAGCCGGCAATCGCAAGAGCGCGGACCCGCGCAAGAACAACACGAATCTCATGAACCAGTTCGCGGCGCACATGACCGACGAAGAGATCAAAGCCGCCGCCGAATACTTCGGCTCCATGAAATGGACCCCGTGGATCAAGGTCGTCGAAGCAAAAATGGCGCCGAAAACAAAACCTTCGAACGGCCTGTTTATTGTTGAAGGCAGTG
>DASZLP010000086.1:0-2603 GCA_035552355.1 Bryobacteraceae bacterium
GCGCTGGGAGGTATCGTCAGCGACCGCTGCGCCAAATCACGGGGACTGCGCGGACGCGTGCTCCTGCTGGGCGCCACGCTCTGCTGCGAGGGCGTCGCCCTGATGCTCTTCTCACGGATGCGGTTGCTCCCGCTGGCGATCGCCACGATGATGCTGACGGGCTTGTTTATCAAGATGTCGAACGGCGCGACTTACGCGGTGGTCCCGTTCGTCAATCGAAAAGCGCTGGGAGCGGTCGCCGGCATCGTCGGGGCGGGCGGGAACTTAGGCTCGGTGCTCGCCGGGTTCCTGTTTAAGGGAAGCATGCCATGGACGCAGGCGCTGCTCGTACTCGGGGCGACGATCACTGTAATCTCGCTGCTTGCCGTGGTTGTGCGGTTCTCCGAAGCGGAGGAAGTTTCGGCCGAAAAGGAGATCGCCGCGCGGTTGTCGGGCGATCTGGCGATGGCTGGAGCGATGGGAGACTAACATGAAAAGAATTCTTCTGGCTGTTTGCCTTTTCGGCTTTTTCGTCGTCGCCAATGCTTCCGCGCAGACCGCGCCCGACGTCATCAAACTGGGCGATGTGACCTTTACCGCCACGCTCCGCTCGCGCATCTATGTGTGGGACTGGTTCCAGGCGCCCTCACCCTATAGCAACCAATACGCGTATTCCGGCAACCTGCTTCGCCTGAACTTTGCCGAGAAGCGTGGCGTATTCGATTGGGATGCCGAGGTGGCGGTCCCGTTCCTGCTCGGCCTTCCCGAGACGGCGACCGCGCCGGCGCCGCAGGGAGCGCTCGGCCTCGGCGCGAACTACTACTCCGCGAATTACAACCACCAGTACGCCGCGATGGCGTTCCTGAAGCAGACCTGGGGCCGTTATCATTTCGGCGAAAAGGAATCGCAGAGCATCCAGGCCGGGCGCTTTGAATTCAACGACGGGACGGAACTCGCGCCGAAGAACGCCACCCTCGCCACCCTCAAGCGCGATCGCGTCAGTCAGCGGCTGATCGGCACGTTCGGGTTCTCCGATGTGGGCCGCAGCTTCGACGGCGTTCGCTATTCGTGGACGCAGCCCACGGCGGACTTCACGTTCGTCGGCGCCACGCCCACCCGCGGCGTCTTCCAGACCGACGGCTGGGGATGGAACCGCGTCGGCTTCGGCTACGCCGCGTTCACCAAAGATTGGGGCCATGGCAATCACGCCGCCGACACGCGCTTTTTCGCCATCGACTACGACGACTTTCGCCACATCCTGAAGACGGACAATCGTCCCGCCGCGGTGAAGAAGGGCGATACCGAGAACATCCACCTGCAGACGTGGGGCGGACACAGCCTGCACGCGTTCACCACGACCGCCGGTACGATCGATGCGCTCGGCTGGGTCGCGATACAGACAGGGCGCTGGGGTACGCAAACGCAGCGCGCCTACGCTTTCGATGTGGAAGGCGGATTCCAGCCCGCGGTGATGAAAATGCTGAAACCATGGCTCCGCGGCGGCTATACGCTTGGTTCGGGCGACGGCGATCCGAACGACAACCGGCACGAGACGTTCTTCCAGATCCTGCCGACGCCGCGCCCGTATGCGCGCTTTCCGTTCTTCAACATGATGAATACGGAGGATGGCTTCGGCGCGCTCATTCTGCGGCCGCACCCGAAGGTCACGGTTTCAAACGAGTATCATGCACTGCGGCTGACCAACGCCAACGATCTCTGGTATTCCGGCGGCGGGGTTTTTCAGCCGTGGACGTTCGGTTACACCGGCCGCGCCACTTCCGGGCTCCGCTCGCTCGGTAATCTCTATGACACGAGTGTCGAATACCGGGCGAACCGGCACGCGACGTTCACGGGATATCTTGGCTATACGCAGGGATTGTCGGTGATGGAGACAATCTATCCGGCGGGAAAGGATGGGCGCTTCGGATACCTCGAGGCTCTGTTCCGCATGTAAGAACCAAACGCGCAGGCATGATTGCCCGCGCCACATTCCGTAACCATGCCGTTCGGAGGATTAAGAGTTCTCAGCCTGGAGAGCAGGCGCGCGAAAGAAATGGAAACGCTGATCCGCCGCGAGGGAGGCGAGCCCTTCGTCGCCCCGTCGGTGGAAGAGCGCGCGCTTGAGGACCACGGGGAAGCGCTGGAGTTCGTCCACCGTCTGCACGCGGGCGAATTCGACCTCGTAGTGTGCATGACGGGCGCGGGCCTCGCGTTTTTGCGCGATCTCGCGCAATCCGATGGCTCGCTCGAAGAACTTGCGGCGGGATTGCGAAATACATTCATCGTGGCGCGCGGCCCAAAGCCCGTGCCGATCCTGCGCGAGCTTGGGGCGCGGGCGCAGGTCGTCGTGCCGGAGCCGAACACGTGGAAAGAAGTGGTGGCTGCGGTGGCGTCACGTCCCGAGCGGCGGGTCGCGGTGCAGGAGTACGGACGTCCGAATCCGGAGATGACATCCGCTCTCGAAGGGCTTGGGGCGCATGTCGAATGCTTCGCCATTTATCGATGGGACCTGCCGGCCGATCTCGGCCCGCTGCGCGAAGCGGCGCGCCGCCTGGCCGCGCGCGAAATCGACGTGGTGTTGTTCACGTCATCCATTCAGCTCGATCATCTCTTTCAAATCGCCG
>DASZLP010000087.1:0-1588 GCA_035552355.1 Bryobacteraceae bacterium
GACATCGAAATCGTTTTTGTAGTCGCGAACGAAGACCGTGCCTTTGAGGATGATGCTGCCGAGCGATTTCGAGATTTCCGATTTGCCGCCGCCGGAAACGGTGCACGGCTTGTGGCAAAGGACTCCATCGGCGCGCGATGCAATGAGACGCCACGCTGTTCCGCCCGGCTGTTTTTCGAGTCGAATCTTGGTGCCCCATGGGAGAACATAGACATCTTCCGGGCGCAACACCAGCTTGTGCTCCGGCCACCTGACGACGCCTTCGAGGACGAGGAAGTCGGCGTTTTCCGGCACGTAGTAAACGTTCGGATATTCGCGATCGACGGCATAGCGCTCCGGCTTGAGTTCGACGCGATCGCCGAGCAGCTTCATGGCGGCCTCATACTGCACGGGCTTCGTCAGCACGGTGCGACCCGCGTAGAATTCCTGGCCAATCACGTAGGCGGGGAACGCGATCGCTCCACCCGCATGCTCTTCTTCGCAGAGACCGAAAAGATTCGCCGCGTAGCTGATCTGCGTCTTGACTTCTTTCTTGCAGTAACCGTAATAGTTGTCCGCGATCAGTGTGACGACGACACCGCGCGCATCGCGGCAGGTGACTTTGAACGCGGAGCCGTTGTTGTAAATCTCGTCCGCGTTCTTCCAGCACATACCGTCGCGGCGCTGCAGCGGAGTGGCCTGATCGTAATGCGGAAGCCCGAGATCTTTCTTGTTCATTCCCGCAATATGCGGCGCGAGAATGACGCAGCCGGTGTGGCCGCTCCAGTGTTCCACGTCGAGTGCGGCGTCGTTTTCGGGAAGATACGGGTCGCCCGCGTTGCCGAAAATGCTTTCGACGAAATCGAGATTGCTGACCAGACTTGCCGGCGCGAAGAAGCGCGTCTCCATCGATTTCGACGGATGATTTCCACCCGAGGGACACACCAGCGGACGAAGCAAAAGGCTGACGAAGAAATGCGCGTGCTCGGGCTGATCGGCGGTGAACGGCAGCGCGAGAACATCCTTCGGAGGCTGCAGCGCGGCGGCCAGCAGGCGTTTGAACGTGACCTTCGGGACACCGATTTTATCCGCTGGAACCGGGAAGCCGCCTTCGACGATGTGAAAGATTCCCTGGGTCGTGCGTCGATCGCTGCGCGGATTGTGCAGAACGCCCTGCGGCAATCGATACGACTTCAGATACGGCGATTCGATGGACTCCGCGCTGGGCGGAAGCGACATCGCGCGGGCGAGACCGGGACGATCGAGCGTGAACGCGTCGGCCGGGAGACGATGCACTCGCTCGTTTGGATTCGTATCGAGGAGATACGCTTCAAGAAATTCCTGGATGCGCAGGTCGGCGGGGCAGAGGAGATTGCCGAGGAGCTGGTCTTTGCGATGGTAGTTGCGCAGCAGCGGACGCGCGAGATCGAGAAATTCGGGATCGGCCGTGGCGTGGCTGATGGGTTCGCCGAGCGCGGCGAGTTTGAGATTGAGGTAGCGATAGAGCTCGTTGTTACTCGCGGTGAGAACGGCCTGCCTTGTCACGTGCACCAAAAATCTCCTTTGGATGCGCCGCGGCTGATTGGACAGGGATCAGGTGTCGTTTGTC
>DASZLP010000088.1:0-14153 GCA_035552355.1 Bryobacteraceae bacterium
CACCACCGTTTGGGGCGAGCTCTGCAGCCCCAGCCCGTAATAACCCAGCGTCCGGTCGAAGCGATTGTCGCCCGATGCCAGGGCGCTCACAAGTTGTACCGCCAGGTTCGTGGGCGCCGCCAGCGCGGTCTGCACCGCGGCCGCGGAATTACCCTGCCACATCGCCACCAGTGCTCGTGCCGCCGGCGATCCATCGGAGTTGCTCAGCAAAGTGGCGTAGCAGGCCGGCGAGCCGCAGATCGCGGTCCCGTTCTGCACCCAGCTCTGCAATTGCGCCGCGCCGGCTGCCGACATATACAGCGGCTGCCATCCGCCCGCGGGATCGGCATACACCAGTTGATAGGTATACAGGCGCGACAGGTTGATGCCCGTCAGTTCGTTCTGTTCGTCCGCGATGGGCTGGTGGGCGCTCGTGGGCAGCAGATCGGCCTCGGTGCTCGCGAAAATCGCCCAGTTGCGGTGCACGACCGCCTGACATGGCAGCGTGGCGCAGGGCGTCGAGTTATCTGGTCCGCGCAGCAGCATATCGACCTGAATGCCGGCCGCCGGCGCGCCCGTGATCCAATGATTACTGCTGGTGTAGACGCCCGGCTGGGAAGGGCCAATGGCCGAGTACACTTGCTTCGATCCGCGCCCGATGTAGAATCCCACCACCGGCGCCGCCGCGCCCGCCGCCGAGTTGTACATTTCGACGTACCAGCCGGCCGAGTGCGACGTTGCGGGATACGCGGTCAACAGTTTTTGATAACTCGGATTGTTGCCGCTCGCACACTGATACACCGCCGGCCGGTCCGCCGTGTAGGTCAGATCCTGCAGCGCATCCGATACCGTATTCAGGGTTTGTCCGCGATAGGCCGGCTTCACCGTGCCGCCGCCGCTGAAGACGCCGGCTCCGGTCACCGGGGTGGTCAAATTCGGATCTTTGTAAAGCGCGAACTGCGTGGCGCCGAAACCGGTGGTCTTTGCGTAATAGGTTCCGTTCACCGCCGTATTCCCGAGCACGCCCGCGATCAACACGGCCTGGCCATTGCTCAGGCCGCCGCCGGCTGAAGTCGTGATTACTGCCGGCGTGGCCGCGCTCGCGCCCGTCACGGTCAACGTCTGTTCATAGCCGCAGGCCGGATTCGGGTTGCCACCGTTGTCTATCGAATCATGACCGCGCCAGCGCGCCATGTTCGGCTGCACCTGCGCATAAATCGGCAGGTACCACGACAACTGCATGTCGCTGTCTTCGTCGATCACAACCGATTTGGAGTTGGAATAGAGCGTGACGATCACCGTATAGTGGCCTGTGCCAGGCGTGTTGATGACCATCGAGCCATACTGATACTGCGGACGCTTGAAGGTATAGTCCACCTTCACGACCGTCTTCAGCGGTCCCTGATCGACGATCGTTGCGGTGTAGCTCGTGGCCGTATAGACCGGCGTCCGCAACGAACAACCGATGCAGCCGGCTCCCGCGCCTTTGGAAGATTCCGAATAGAGAAAGTTCGGTGTCGCGCCGGCTCCGGTCCAGGCTGCCTTCGGCGCCCAGATACCCTGTATCGGCGACAGGCTGTATGGCGCCGGATTACCGGCGGCCGTGGGGATCCGCACGCCGGTCAATCCGTTGGTGATCTCGAGATTCGCTCCGACGGTATTAAGCTGCACCGGGTTCACCGCTTTGGCCGTGGGCAGGGCGCCGCCCTGCAGCGTCCAGGCGTAGTTGGCGTTGGCGGGCAGGTTGCTGCGCACCGCGATACACCCCTTTACGGCGCTCGCGTCCGAACACGACGATACCCACTGATAAGGAACTTCGGCGCCGAGAGGCCCCATCATTCGCGTCGTTGCCACCGGCGGCTTGTCGCCGTCATAACGGAACTCAATCGGCTGATCGGGCCATGCCACCCCGAACAACTCGCTCAGCGGAAAAACGGCCAGCGGCGGCGCAGGCTTGAGCGGCACCTGCACGGATGCGGACATCGCCGGATTGAGGGCGCTGGCCGCCGTGATCGTCACGGTTTGCGCCCCTGCAATGACTGGTGGCGCGGTATAGAGGCCTGTATTCGAAACCGTGCCGGCATCCGCTGGACTCACGGACCAGCTGAGATTCGTGGATGCCGCGCCTGTCGTAACCATCGTGGGAACGAACTGCTGGGTCTGCGCAACTGTCAGCGCCGCCGGCAGTGCCGGGGTAAGGCTGAGCGAAACCAGGCTCGGAAATCCGCGGTCGCCATAAACGCCCGAGATCTCCTGAGCGGAGAGCGCGCGGTTATAAATGCGCACCTCGTCCATTGCGCCCGTGGCGGCGTGCTGGTTGTATCCTCCGATGGTGAGCGGCGTCGCATCCGTGCCGGCGGCCACGCTGGCGGCGCACGTCGTGTTGAGGGCGCCATTCACATAGATTTTGATGTTCGTGTTGTCGTAAGTAATCGCGTAGTGCTGCCACGACCCGTTCACAATCACGCCACTCGCCGGGGTACCGCACCGGGCAATCTCCTGGCTGGCGAAAAGATGGATGAAAACAGAATTCCCCGGATTCCCCGTTCCGACCTGGTACCCATTCGTGACCGACGACCCCTCGCCGACCAGACTTCCCGTGGCCTTCTGCAGATAAACTATATTCGCGGCGCCGGCCGGCACGTTCGCCCAAAAGGCGAACGTGAACTGGTTCGTGACCTTGAGGCTTGCGCTGTCGGGCACAGTCACGAGATGGCTCGGCGAGGTGAAATTCAAAGCGCCGTCGCGCGCGCCGCCGGTCCACGCAGGGAGGGTTGTGCAATGGGCGTTGCACGTCAGCGTTCCGTTATTGTTGTTGCCGCTCATGTCGTGGGCGGTGGTACCGGATGTTTCGTTGAACGGCAGGTATTCGACGAGGCCGGAGGGAGTCGCGGAACCTCCCACAACCTGCGCGCTGGCGAGTCCGGAAAAAAGCATCACGATGCCACCGCAGAAAGCGAAACGGCGTTTGGTCACACGTGTCCTGTTGAGTTGCACGAACGTACTCCTTGGAATTGGTTTCCGGATTTGTTTTTCTGGTGGCGGCGGATGAGATGCGCTCCATGCGCTCAATCCCAAACGGCCCGCGAACCGTGTAACAATCTCCGCTGGCTGGCTATCGGCAAAACGGCCGCGAAGCGTTAGTCCGCGGAGTATTTGTTGTCGAAGACCTGTCTCATCCTGGGAGTACACCTCCGGCGACAGTGGTACACATCGGGACGAAAAGCCCTGTGCGCCCGTCTGAACAGGGACGGTGGATATGGCGGCTGATGGACCTAACGGAATTTCCGCGGCTGGCGGAACAATGAATGAAGCGAGTGATTATGCCAGATCTTCGACTTTCGTCAGTTGTGGAAAGTTATTTCAGACGCTGTTTCCCCTCGCTCAACTGGCCCGCGGAATGATGCCGGCCCCGGTTCGTCAAACCAGCGCGCACAGTTTGAATGCCTATTTTGCCAAACGAGGAACCCCTGAATCCAGATTGAAGAAGGTTAGAAGCAGCCTGGTGCCGGTCGTTAGTCAAAACGTGTACGACGTGCGCCCGGCGGGGCTTACTGAATGGTCATCACGGCCCCACAACCGTCTGCGCCCCATTCACGCCGGCCGGCCAAAAGCACCTCCGACCCGAAAACGAAAGCCCGAACTATACCACCTTCCGCCCGGTCATTGACCACGTCACCGGCAATTGATATCGTTCAGGCCGAACCGACGGCAATCCCGACCCGCACCCCCACGACCCGGAGTTCCAGTGACCCCCAGCTACAAACGCATAGCCGCAGAAGAAGCCTTCGCGCCCCCCGAAATCCTCGACCATTACCGCGCTCTCCTGAACGACGGCGCCGATCACGACCCCGGCTTCGCCAGCCTCTGCGGCTTCTATCTCAACAACGCCTCGCCACGCATCCAGGAAGTCATCTCGCGCATGACAGATTTAGGAGATCTCCGCATAAACGACATGGACTCCACCGGCATCGCCCGCCAGATCCTCTCCCTCACCGCGCCCGGCGTCCAGATCTTCGACGCCCCGCTCGCGGTCTCACTCGCGCGCGAGTCCAACGACTATCTCGCCGCCGGCATCCGCCACCACCCCGACCGCTTCTCCGGACTCGCCGCCATCGCCCCCCAGAATCCGTCCGCCGCCGCGCGCGAGCTCGAGCGCGGCGTCCAACATCTCGGACTCAGAGGCGCCATCGTCAACTCCCACACACGCGGCGAATATCTCGACGACGAAAAATTCTGGCCCATCTTCGAAGCCGCCGAAGCGCTCGACGTCCCCGTGTACATCCATCCCAGCTACCTCCCGAACGCCATCATCCAGCCCTTCCTCGATCGCGGACTCGACGGCGCCATCTACGGTTTCGCCGTCGAGACCGGCCTCCACATCCTGCGCATTATCCTCGCCGGCGTCTTCGACCGCTTCCCGCGTCTCCGCATAGTCATCGGCCATTTGGGCGAAGGCCTGCCGTACTGGCTCTTCCGCATCGATTTCATGCACGCCCGCATGGTTGCCGCCAACCGCTACGCCACGGTGCGCAAGCTCCGGCGCAAACCCAGCGACTACATCCGCCAGAACATCTGGATCACCACCAGCGGCACGGCCTGGGAGCCGCCTATCCTCTATGCCCAGTCCGTCCTCGGCGTCGACCGTGTCCTCTATGCGATGGACTACCCTTATCAATTCGTTCCCGAGGAAGTCGCCGTCACCGACAATCTCCCCATCCCCGATGCCGATAAGATGAAGCTCTATCAAACGAACGCGGAGGTTGTTTTCAAGCTATGATGCTTTGCCGATTCGGAGAAGGGCGCCTCGGTCTCGTCGAAGGCCAGAACGTCCGCGATGTCACCGCCGCGCTCGATGTCCTGCCGGCTTATCGCTATCCTCTGCCCAATCACGACCCGCTCATCGCGAACCTGGACCAGGTCAGAGCGCGCGTACGTGCCATCGCAAACCAGTCACCGTTTTTTCCCATCGCGGGTCTGACTCTCCTCAGCCCCGTCGCGAACCCCGGCAAGATCATTGCCGCGCCCGTCAACTACCAGAAGCATCTCGACGAGGTTAAGGACGATCCCGCGCTGCATCAAAATCGTCAATCGCACACCATCACCATCCATCAGGCCGGCCTCTTCCTCAAAGCCTCCAGTTCGCTCGCTGGACCCGGCGAGGGCATTGCCCTCCGCCATCTCGATCGCCGCAACGATCACGAAGTCGAACTGGCGCTCATCATCGGCAAGCAGGCCAATAACGTCTCCGCCGCCGACGCGCTCAACTACGTTGCCGGATACGCCATCGCCCTCGACATCACCATTCGCGGCACTGAAGACCGCAGCTTCCGCAAGTCGCCGGACACCTACACCGTCCTCGGCCCCTGGCTGGTGACTGCGGACGAGATCCCTGATCCCGGGACGCTCAATCTGAAGATCGCCGTTAATGGCGAGGAGCGCCAGAACTCCAACACGAAGTATCTGATCCTCGGCGTCCCGCAGCTCATCGAGCTGGCGTCGTCTTTCTACACGCTCTATCCAGGCGACATCATCAGCACGGGCACGCCGGAAGGTGTCAGCCCGATTGTTCCCGGCGACACGGTTGTGGCCACGATTGAAAACATCGGCGCGATGGAAATAAAAGTGAGAGCCGCATGACCCCTTTCTTTACCAAACCCGAAACAAACGCCGAGCGGGAGGCTTTTTACCATCGCCTCAAAACGCAAAGCGCCGCGCCTCTCTGGGAACAGCTCGCCGACCTCGTGCTCGCGCAACCGAAGCCTGGCTGCGTGCCTGCGCTGTGGCGCTACGAAGAGATGCGTCCGTACCTGATGGAATCCGGCAAGCTGATCAGCGCGGACGAAGCCGAACGCCGCGTCCTCATGCTCGAAAACCCCGGACTCAAAGGACTGCCCCAGATCACTCAGAGCCTCTACGCCGGGCTCCAGCTCGTCCTCCCCGGTGAAGTCACGGCGACTCACCGGCATGTCGCCGCCGCCCTGCGTTTCGTCATCGAAGGGACCGGCGCCTACACATCAGTCAATGGGACGAAGATCACCATGCACCCCGGCGACTTCATCCTCACGCCATCCTGGACGTACCACGACCACGGCAACCTTACCAATGAACCGGTCATCTGGCTGGATGGACTCGACATCCCGACCGTCAACACATTCGACGCCAGCTTCGCCGAACACTATCCAGGCGGCACGCAGCAAGTCACCGGGCAGGCGGACGATTTTTCGTACGCGCAAATGCGTCCCAAACTAAGAAGCCAGCCTCTCGACCCGCGCCACGGCCACCGCATCCACTATGGAAGCGGCGCAGCCACGCTGCCGACGATAGACGCCTGGTTGCGCCTGTTACCCGCGGGATTCCAGACCGCCTCCTACCGCTCCACGGACGCCGCGATCTTCTGCGTAGCCGAAGGCAAAGGCGAAAGCCGCATAGGCGATCAGGTACTGAAGTGGTCGTCGCACGACATCTTCGTAATCCCCTCATGGACGCAAGCGGAACACCACGCGGCCACAGAGGCGGTGCTGTTCAACTACTCAGACCGTCCAACCCAGCAGGCCCTCAACCTCTGGCGCGAATCCATATAGCCTGAGCCGCACGATGGTGGGACAGGCTTTAGCCTGTCATTGCCCCTGCTTCTCAATCTCATAAACCCGCAGCGGATAAGGCGCTGCAACCCATGGAGCCACCAGACTCTCATGCCCTTCTCTATCGATCGCCTTCACGCCGACGACAATGTCGTCAATCCCGACATCAGGCAAAGTGTATTCAGTCACCTTGCCCACGAACGTCTGCTGCTCCCAGAACGGCGCTGTGGTCGAGCGCATCACGATCGCATACCCCGCCAGATCCGTGGACTTCGAGTCGTTCCACCGCAGCACCGTATCGTAGCGAGATTTCCCCCGCGTAACCGTCGGAGTCTTCCTGCCCTTCGAAGCCCCGCTCTGAATCTCCCGCACCGTCTCCGGAGCCGAAGGGGCGAGCGCGAGACTCGCCAAAGCCGCGCCGTTGACCTTTGCCACGAGCGTCGCGTATTCCGGCGAGCTTTTCTCGAACGTATCGTTCGCCGTGTGCTGAATTCCGAGATTTTCTGCCGCGGATGTAAACCGCACCGCCGCGAATCCGTTCGCATTGAACGGCGTGTGATCGCCACCGCGCGCGAAGCGGTCCTGCCGGAATACCGGCTCCGCCTTGAATGACGGTACGTAACGCTGCGCGATCTCGCGGATGTATCTGGCCAGTTCTCGCGAAGGCGAGTCGGCGGGCTCTTCGGAGAACACATGCACCAGTCCGTTCTCCGCATGTCCATTGCCAGCCACCGCGACGCCGACGACGTCGTTATTCAGCATCGCCTCGATCTGCACCTTCTGGTCCTTCGCCTTCGCCGCATAGAGACTGCTGCCCACCAGACCAATCTCCTCGCCCGCGAATGTGACAAACACGATCGTCTTCTCGAACCGGTACTGGCTCAGCACGCGCGCCAGCTCCAGCACCAGAGCCGTCCCCGACGCGTTATCAGTGACGCCGGGCGCCGTCGCCTCCACCGACTTTTCAAAGTCGATGATATCGTCCGTCGCGGGCTCATTGCCCTCCGGCGTGAGCTCAGGTGCACCGGCTTTCTTCACCACGTTCAGGGAATCGTAGTGCCCGCCGACGATGATGCGCTTCTCCGGCTGCGTCGTGCCCGGCAGCACCGCGACCACGTTCACCACTTCGACATCGCGCAGAATCCGCGTGCCCTGCTTCTTCACCTTGTAAGGATCGAACGAGACATCAAGCCGCGGGCTGTAAGCCTTGAACTGATCGAAGATCCAGCGCCGCGCCGCGCCGATGCCCCGGTCCTTTTGATTCGCATCCGTGAAGTTGCCGCGCGTGTCGAACGCCGCCAGCTTCTGCATCGTCGCCGCGATACGGTCACGCGAAATCTCGCCGACCATCTTCCGGATCGCCGGGTCCGGCTGTCCAACAGTCTGCGCGGACAAGGCCGTCGCCAGCAGAAGGGCAGGAAAGCAGCGCATCTCCCGATTCTCTCAATGCACCGTCGGGTACTGAATCCCGAGCTGTTCGAGATAGTTGTCGTATTTCGACGGATCGTAATACAGCGCCCTGATGCGCGGCCGGTACTCCTGGAAGCCGAGCTCGCCGAAGAACACATTATCGACCATCACCTGCGCCTGCTTCTTCATGCGATCGATCTGGCCGGCGAGGTCGGCTTTGAGAGAGCTTCGTGCTCCGGAGAGACCTTCGGCTGCGCGAAGACGGTGCCGACGACCAGAGACACGAGGAAGATTCGATACACGACGCAATGTTCCTTTCCTTCGTGGCGCGGGCACTCGTGCCCGCCGCGCCGGGACTCATCCCGGCGCTTGTCTTAACCCACCGCTTTCCGCATGTAATTAAGACACTTGCCAACTTCCTCAACCGGCGTTCCCGCGCCGCGATACTCATACTCCACGAGCGCCGGCAACGGATACTTCTTCGCCTTCAGCAACAACAGCACCTGCCTGATCGGCGTATCGCCCTCGCCCCACGGCATATTCGGTCCATCGTTCTTCTTCCGGTCTTTCACATGGAGATGTGTGATCTTGTCGTGGTGCTTCTGGATGTAATCCACCGGATCGTAGCCCGCCGCCGAGAAATGCCCGATGTCGAGATTGATCCGGAAGTATTTCGACGCTGCCAGCGCCGCGTCGAAACTTTCGGGCGTCGCGAATTCGTTCGGGTCTTTCGTATTGGAATGCCCGTGAAACGCCACATAGATCTTGTGTTTTTCGGCGAACGGCGCGAGGCGCTTCGCCATCGAGACCTGCGTGGACGCCGCGATCACGTTCGTGCCCAGCGCCTTCGCCTGTTCGAACGTGCGGTCAAGATCGTCGTCAGTCAGGATGTCGCGATAGTTCACGGTCACGGCATGCGTCTTGATTCCCGCCGCTTCGAGTTTCCGGCGCGCCGATTTGAAATGATCCAGTTGCGTCGCCGCGCGCCACTTCTCGAGTCCGTCGGCCCGGCCCGGCGGCTGCGCCTCGGCTTCGTAGAATTCGATATCGCGCGCGTTGTTCGCCTTCAGGGCTTCGCTCTGCCCGTCCACACGCTCCGCGCCCGCTGGCACTGGGAGCGCCCGATAGCTGTAAGTCATCACCCCGAGAGTGACGCCGTTGGTCTCGGCGGCCTCGGCCAGCGCCACCGGCAATCCCGCCAGCAGTATCTGCCCGAAATCTCGTCTGGAGATATTCATGTTTCGCCCACCTCTTTCATACATGTGGCGCGGGCACTCCTGCCGGCGTCGTCCGCGGCCGGGGGTGCCCACATGCTACTGCTCCACCGTGAACGCGTACAACGAATCGCCAGACCCGACCACCAGATACTGCTGCCCATCCAGCATGTAAGTCTCCGGACCGTTACTCACATTCGCCGTCAAACCCGCGTGCCACAAAATCTTTCCACTAACGGGATCGAACGCAATCAGGTTCTGCGCTCCATCGCCCGTAAACAGCAGCCTGCCGGCCGTCGTCAGTATGCCCGCCGACCCGCCGCCCCCTGGATAGCGATGTTTCCAAACTGTCTTGCCGGTCCTGTAATCGAGCGCGCGCAGCGTCGTCCCGTAGCCGCCCGCGTTCCTCTCAGCGGCCGCGTACCCCTCCGGATGCGGGTCGGTGTCCGTCAGATAAAACTCGCTGAAAGTTTCGTTCGTGCCGACGTAAAACAATCCCGTGTCCGGATCGAAGCTGGGCGGAGGCCAGTTGGTCGCGCCCGACGAATTGGGCGACACGAGCACGCCATCTATCGTCGACTCCTTTGCGGGATCGGGAATCGGCTGCCCTTTCGCGTTAATCCCTTTCGACCAGTTCATCGTCTCGATGATCTTCTCAGTCACCAAATGCTGCCCATTCGTACGGTCGAGCAGGAAGTAATAACCATTGCGGCTCGCCTGCGCGATCAGCTTGCGCGGCTTGCCCTCAAAAGTGCCGTCGATCAGGATGGGCGTCTGTGTCGCGTCCCAGTCGTGCGTGTCATGCGGCGACACCTGGTAGTACCACACCATCTTTCCCGTATCGATGTTGAGCGCGACGATCGAGCAGGTCCAAAGATTGTCGCCTTCGCGCCCATGGCCGGTCTCGACAGGCTGCGGATTCCCCGTGCCCAGATAGTAAAGCTTCAGCGCCGGATCGTACGTGCCCGGCACCCACGTCATGCCGCCGCCGTGCCGCATGGCGTTCTCGTCCGGCCAGGTCTCCGAGCCGGGGTCGCCTTTCCTGAGCGGCTCGCTCCACCACTTCCACTGCACCGCGCCGTTCTCGGGGTCGACCGCTTCGAGGAATCCGGGCACGTCGAGCGAATCGCCGCCCGTGCCCACAAGCACGTGATTGCCGACGATGACAGGCGCCGGCGTCGAGAAGTATTCCTGTTTCACGTCCGCGATCTGAACGTGCCAACGCTCTTTTCCCGTGCGCGCGTCGAGCGAGACCAGGTAATCGTCCGGCGTCTCGAAGAAGAGCCAGTTTTCGTAGATGCCGACGCCGCGATTGCCGATATGGATGCCGCCCGTCGTCTTCCAGAAGTAATGCCAGAGCTCTTTTCCCGAGTGCGCGTCGATGGCCCAAGCGTTGTCCGGCGAGGCGAAATAGAGCACGCCGTTCAGCATCAGCGGCGTGGCTTTGATCTGCAGGCCGCCGAAGCCGGTCTCGCGGCCCGCGACCGGCGGGACTTCGGGCCCGACTCCCCCGACGATAGTGCCCGGACCGTTTGGGCCCGCATTCGCTCGGTGTACCCAGGCCAGCGTCATCGACTTCACATTGAGCTGGTTGATCTGGCGCAGCGGGCTGAAGCGGCGGCCGGAGTAATCGCCGTTGTAGGTGGGCCAGGCGTCAGTCGCGGGCCTGGTCTGCGCGGCAAGGGCGGCTGGAATGAGCAGGGCAACGACGCGCATCTTCATTTCAATGTCACCAGAAAGGCCGTCAGATTATGAATATCCGCGTCCGTATATCTCGGGAGCATATCGTAATGCGCCTGCAGAGGATCTCTAAGTTCAACCTTCGGCACGTTTCCGTTGCGGGCGAACGAATGATAATTCCCCTCCGCGTCGGTCAACGCGATATTGAAGTCGTCGATGCGCTCCAGAGTGCCCTTCACGGTCTTGCCGGGAGCGGTCGTCACCGTCACCAGAATCGGCGAGACCGCGCGCTTCGTATTGCCGCGTCCACCGGCCGGGATCAGAAATCGCCCCTGCAAATTAACCGGATCGTACTTCGCGCCGATGCCCTTCAAATCGCCAGCCGGAGAGTGGCACGTGTTGCACTTGCCCGCGCCGTTGAAAAACGCTTCGCCCGCCTTCGTGTTACCCGTTACGATATTGAGGATCTTGTAGGTGCCGCGCTCCGCCGCCGCCCGTACGCCCTCGTGCAGGAACGCCGCGATCTCGAGGATTTGCGTCTGCGACAGGTCGAATCTCGGCATTCCCTGCGCCTGCCTTGCGCCGCGCACGATCGGCGCGATGAGGCTGCCGTTCTCGTCATCGGCGACGGCCACCGAGCGGACGAGGTCGGGTCCGCCCTCGCCGCCCTTCGCGTTCGATCCGTGACATCCCGCGCATTGCGAAACGAAGATAGCCTTGCCGCGATCGAGCGTCGCCTGGTCGTAGGCGTTGTAGTCCATTCCCGCGCCGCCGCCGGGACGCCGTACTCGCGGGGCGCTCGGGTTCGCATCCTGTGCGGCCACTTGCATGACGCCGCCAGCTATGACGCACACAAGGAGCAGTATCAGCACTTGTTTTCCGCGAAGAATTCTCATACTTACGCCGCTCGCAATTGTTACACATTCCAGCCATCTCATTCATTATGGCTGTGATACCTATGCTGTGATACCTTGACAAAACGCATGTGGCCACAAACCTACATACCGATTGCCGATAACCTCGCCCTCTCGGCGCTGGTCGCTGCACTGCCGATCTTTACCATGCTGCTGCTGCTGGGCGTCTTTCGTAAGCCGTCCTGGATTGCTTCTCTCGCCGGCGCGGGGGCCGCGGCGGCCGTTGCTCTTTTTGCTTACCGGATGCCGCCGTTGATGGTCCTGAGTTCGGCGTTGTACGGCGCGGCTTATGGCCTGCTTCCCATCGGCTGGATTGTATACACTGCCATTCTTCTTTATCGGCTGACCGTCGATACCGGCAAATTCGAAATCATCAAGGACTCCATTGCCAGCCTGACGGGCGACCGCCGCCTCCAGGCGCTGTTGATTGCCTTCGCGTTTGGGGGGTTCATAGAAGGCGCCGCGGGCTTCGGCACGCCCGTCGCGGTTGCCGCGGCCATGCTTGCGGGCCTCGGCTTTGAGCCGTTTTTTGCCGCGGTGCTTTGCCTCCTCGCCAACACTTCGCCGGTCGCTTTCGGCTCGATCGGAATTCCCGTCAAGACGCTTGCCGGGGTCACCGGACTTCCGCTGCTGCCGCTCTCTTCCGATGTGGGCCGCATCTGCGCGCCGCTCGCGTTTTTCATCCCGGCCTACATGATGCTGGTGATGGGCGGCAGGAAAGCCCTCGCCGCGGTCTGGCCCGCCGCGCTCGTAGCCGGTATCACTTTTGCCGGCGCCGAGTACTACATAGCCAGCACTCGCGGTCCGGATCTCGCGGCCATTCTTTCAGCGATCATCTGCCTGTTTGCGCTCACTCTTTTGCTCAAGGTATGGAAGCCCTCCAACTCGGAGGCGTCGATACCGCACCGGCACACCGGCGGGAGCGTGCTTCTCGCCTGGTCGCCCTACCTGACTCTGGTGGTGTTCGTGCTGCTCTGGGGCCGGCCGGATGTAAAGGCTTTTCTCGATCGCGGCACGGCAATTATCCAGTGGCCCGGACTTCACAACCTCGTCCAGCGGCTGCCGCCGGTGGTGACGAAACCCGGCCCCTACGCGGCACTGTACACATTCAATTTCTTTTCGGCGGCTGGAACCTCATGTCTCTTTGCGACGATCGTCTCCGCGCTGATCCTGAGGGCATCGCCGCGCATATTTATGAAGGCCCTGCGCGATACCACGAGGCAACTTAAACTTCCGCTGGTGGCGATCTCCAGCGTGGTCTCGCTCGCCTACCTGATGAACTATTCCGGCGCCACTACCACGCTGGCGCTGGTTGTCGCCGGCACGGGCGCGATGTTTCCTTTCTTTAGTCCGCTGCTCGGCTGGCTGGGAGTGTTTCTGACCGGCAGCGACACGTCGGCGAATGCGTTGTTCGGACCGCTCCAGGACATCACCTCCGTCAGGCTGGGATTGAATCAGACTCTCATGGCCGCCGCGAACTCGGGCGGTGGCGTCGTAGGGAAGATGATCAGCCTGCAGAGCATCGCGGTCGCGGCCGCGGCCACGGGCATGAAGCAATCGGAGGAAGGCAGGCTCTTCCGCTTTACTCTGCGGCACAGTATCTTCATGGCCATCGTGATCGGGCTGTTGACGCTGTTCTACGCTTACGTGAAGCCGAACTGGGTTCTGTAGGAATCGGTTGCCGCTCCCTTACGTTGCCTGAGGAATACCCGCGACCGTAAGAGAGCAGCAGCAGATCGGTGATGAACGACTCGTCCCCAGATGTCGCACCTCTCGCGCCGCCCCGCATCGTGGACGGCCCTTTGCTGCTGATGTTCGGACTCAGCCGCCGCTACCGGAAAAGCAACGCGGGCATCGTTTCTCAATGGGGAGAGTTCGCGCCGCACATCGGCCACATTCCGGGGCAGATCGGCCACGTGATTTACGGCTGATCTGCAACACCGACGACACCGGCGCGTTCGATTACATCTGCGGCATCGAGGTCAGGGACTTTCCCGAAGCCCGAAGCCCAGTGCACTCCTCATGCACCGAGTATAAGATTTTCGAGACGCCGCCGGTCTCGACGTTTCTAAGGAGCTGTGGGGCGGACGATCGTTTTGTGTTATCTGCCACGGTGGTCGTGCCATCCTCGCAGGCTACTCAAAAACGCTGGCCCGCGCTGCAGGGGCCCGGCAAAGAGTCGACTTACTTCGACGCGAGGCCTTCAGTCAGCTCGATGTACGTGCCGTTCAGATCGGTGACGAACGCAATCTTCAGTTCGATCTGCTTCGTCATGTCGCGCAGAGGCATGCTGATGGTGACGCCGTCCGCTTCGAGGCGCTTCAGGGTCGCCGCGAGATCCTTCACTTCAAAGCCGATGTGGTCGAGTGCGT
>DASZLP010000089.1:0-26169 GCA_035552355.1 Bryobacteraceae bacterium
GGCGGTGCCGCCGGTCGAGATCAGGTCCGCGCCGAGCGCCGCGAGTCCGTGGGCGAACCCGGAGACACCTGTTTTGTCGGTGACGCTGATGAGGACACGCATGGAGGATTCACCAGCGTATCAAGTGCTGATTCCGTGGCGGTGGCCGGCGCGGGCGCTTCGGACGGCTCGCCCGCGTCGGCCCCTTTGCCGCGCCGCAGGCGCTCCAGTGCAAAGTAGGTGTGGATGGGATACATGGCCGGTGGGGACACACTTCGGGCGCGGGTTGCAAGTCGTGAATCGCGTCCGGCCTCGACAGTGGTTCTCAGTTATTGCTTCGTGCCGAAGGGAGTCATGCTGCGGCCACCCGGCGTTCCGCGCCCGCCCCTGCCGCCGGGACCCGGGCCAGTTTGGATCGTGTAGTCCGGCGGCGGCTCGAAGAGGCTTGGCGGCGGATTCGCCCGCGAGATGTTCGTCAGCTTGTAGACGATCTCGCCGGTGCGCGGATCGTTGTGCGTGGTCATGATGGTCATCCGCAGCTCCGGCGAATACCAAACCTCGTCCACCACCTTGATCGGAAACTCATTGCCGATTTGTCCCGCCGGTATGGTTTCGGTTGTGCGGGTCCCTTGCGCGCTCACGCCTTCGATGTCTTTCGTGCCGAGGTCGTCCTTCTGCGCGCGTGAGGACTGGCCGCCAGCGCCCCAATCGGTCCGAACATCAATCGAAACCAGACCGCTCAGGGCGTCGGCGACGCGGCCCAGGTAAATGCTCCCCAATGGCGCCACCCGCGCGGCACGGATCTTTGGATCGAGCGTCCAGGCCTTTTGCGCGACCGGATCGGAAATCGTAACGATCGGCACTCCACCCATAAACGCCAGCGGGCCCAGCGCCAGCAATGCTTCTTCCCGCCGCTCCCGGCCATCGCTGTCGCGGTAAAGTTTTTGCGTCGTCCGCTGCGCGATGCGATTGCCGTCGCCCAGCATTTGTGTCGTCTCGATGACCGCATTCGCCGAATACGGCGCATTCTTTACGGGTCCGACGGCGCCCGGCACGTTGCTCAGCGAGTACCACCTGATGATTCCGTCGTTGGCCGTTTGCCCTGACGCCGCCGGCCCGGTGAAACCCAGGACCATCACTCCCACAATGATGACGAACCGCATATCTCCTCCCTCGTTATGAATTACTTCGTGTAGGTGACGAACCGGATGGCCCTCGCGAGATCATCCTGGCCTACCAAAACATCCGCCTGCACCTGGTCCGCAAGATGGTCGTCGGCGACCGGTAATCCGACTCGCCGCATCGTGGAAGCCGGAACGGTGATACGCATCAGCAGCCCTCGCTCGAACGGCGGCGAGCTTTGCATCAATGGATAAAAGGGGGTCAGGACTTCCCGCGCATTCGGCTCCTGAACGGCAGTCAAGTGGCGCGGAATCGCACGCGTGGCCTGCCAGGAGGCGATCGTGATCAAACTCGCCGCCGCAATTGCGAGCGGAATCGCCGCCCGGCGAAGTCCGCGCCGCCGCTGTTGCCGCCGGAACGCCAGCACTGCGCGCACCTCCGCGTCGGCGCCGGTATCGACGCCGCTATCGGCATCGCGCAGCGCCTTCAATGCCTGCCCAATTCGATCTTCCATGGGAACACTCACAACACCAGACTCCCGGCCATCAATTTCTTCGCCAGCATGGCGCGCGCCCGGCTCAGGCGCGACCGCACGGTGCCCACCGGACAACCCAGCACCCACGCCGCAGCCTCATAAGTCGCTTCTCCCAGTTCGCAGAGCACCACCGCCTCGCGATACGCCTGCGGCAAGCTGAGCACCGCTCGCCGGACTTCTTCGATACTCTCGCGACGCGTCAGATCTTCGAGAACGTCATCGTCGCCGCCGATCTCCTCCAGAAGAGGCGAGGCGTTCTCGGGCCGCTCCTTCCCGAAGCGCTTCAGGACGAGATTCCGGGCGATGCCATACAGGAACGCGAGCACTGAACCGCGCGCCGGATCGTACCGTTTTCCATGAATTGCGAGGGCCAGGAATGTCTCCTGGGTCACGTCCTCGGCGATATCCATGCGTCCCGTCATTTGCAGCGCGAACCGGCAGATTGGGCCACTGTGGGCGCGGTAGAGCGCCGCAAAGGCTTCTTCGTCGCCCTTCAGCAAGCGTTTGACGAGCTGTAGTTCAATGGCGATTGGTTCAAGGCCGCTCATTCGTTCCGAAAGTACTTCCGGGCGGAAAGGGCCAGAGTTCCAGAAAATGTAAGGCGCGGGCATCGGGGATGTAACGGACGGCTTCCGATACACGATACTAATAAGACAGTCTGAATATGCGCACCCTTTCTCTCGCCACGATCACTACCATCGTCCTCATGGCGAGCGCCCTCGTTGCCGCTCCCCCCACGACTGGTTCTCAACAATCGCTGCCTCGCACAGCCGACGGTAAGCCCAACCTGGCCGGCATCTGGCAGGCATCCAGCACCGCTGAAGCCGACATCGAGGATCACGCCGCCGGCCTTAACATGCTGGCTGGACGTTCCGTCGTCACCGGCGGCGGCCCAATCCCGTATCAACCCTGGGCCGCTTCGCAAAAGGCCGAGAATTTCAAGATTCGCGCCAAGGCCGACCCGCTCAACCAGTGCTATCTGCCGGGCACGCCGCGGATCATGTACATGGATTACCCGTTTCAGATCTTCCAGACCCCGCAGGCGGTCGGCATCACGTTCGAATGGTCGTCGGTCTACCGGCTGATCTATACGAACGGCACGCCGCATCCGGATGTCGACACGTGGATGGGCGATTCGCGCGGACGCTGGGAAGGCGACACGCTGGTCGTCGACGTGGCGAAATACAACGACAAGACCTGGTTCGACATGGCGGGGGATTTTCACAGCGACGCGCTGCGTGTGGTCGAGCGTTACAAGATGACTGATGCGGACACGATTCAGTACGAAGCCACGATCGAAGACCCGAAGGTTTTCACGAAGTCCTGGACCATCAACGTGCCGCTGCACCGGCGCGACGATCGCGAGCGGCTGTTCGAATACACCTGCCAGGCGGAAGTCGAGGAGGCTAACGGCGCCTTCACGCGCGAGGCGAAGACGTGGTATCCGGGCGATGGAACGATGTCGTCGGAGACCGCCGCAGCCGCGCCTTCACCCGCCCTGCCGGAGCCCGTTAAGCCGGTCGCCAACTTGAAGCGCACGGGCGATGGAAAGCCCGATCTCACCGGTTTCTGGGAATCCCAGACACCCGGCGCGAATCAGGGACTCGAAGCGCGCGGCGGTGGCAGAGGCGGCAGGCAGCTCATTATCGATCCGCCGGATGGAAAGCTTCCGATGAATGAGTGGGGCATGGCAGAGCGCGTCAGCCGCAAGCTGACCGAACGCGGCTATGACGATCCGACGGCGCACTGCTTCCCGCCAGGAGTGCCGCGCGCGATGTACGTGCCGGCGGCGCTCCAGATCATGCAGATGCCCGATTACGTCGTTTTTCTGCATGAACGCATGGCGTGGCGCATCGTGCCGCTGAAGGTAACGAAGCATCTGCCCGACAGCATGCGCTTGTGGCAGGGCGATTCGCTCGGCCATTGGGAAGGCGACACGCTCGTGATCGACACCACCAACCTCAATGGCCAGACCTGGCTGAACGAAGGCGGCGAGATCGTGAGCTATGCGGAGCATGTGGTGGAGCGGTTTACTCCTTCGGCGCCCGACACCCTCACTTATGAGGCGACGGTGAACGATCCGGTCGTTTATACAAAGCCGTGGACGATCTCGTTCCCCGTCCAGCGCAAGAAGGCCGAGATGTTCGAGACGGCGTGCCATGAAGAAGATCGCGATCTGCCGCGGTTGAAGGCTCTGAAGGACGCGGCGGCGGCGAAGAAGAAATAGGGATGGTGGTCACAGGCTTCTGCCTGTGACCTGTTCTTAGAGCAGCGGTTACACCGTCGCCGGGCAGAGCCTCCGGTAAAACTGACATGTCCGGCAGTGGTCGCCCTCCCGCAAATCGAAGCGCAGCTCGTCCTGCTCCTTCCGCAATTCCGCGAGCAACGCTCCGACGCCTGCGACTGCTGCGTCGTCGATCGGCACTTCCACCAGCGCGTCCGCCCGTAAAAAATGCAGCCACGCATGTGAAGGCCGCTTTCCAACAGCTCGCTCGATCGCCAGCGCATACAGCGCGAGCTGCGGACCGTAACCCTCGGCGCGCACCACCGCATCCGTTTTGTAATCGACCAGCGTGATCTCACCGCCTTCGCGAAACCAAAGGTCCACTGTGCCGCGCACCAGCGTCCCATCCAGATCGAGAATGAAATCCCACTCCCGCGCGGCCTGGGAGGCGGATGCCGCGCGCCTGCCCAACTCGCTTGCGTGAAAAACGTTCGCCAGCCGTTGTGCTTCCGCGTAAACTTCATCAACGGCTTTCCCGGCGAGGATGTCGTGCACGGCGGATCCCAGATCGGCCGCGTTCATGTCCGGGCCGTCGTCTTCCGAGGGAAGCTCCTCCGGATCGAAAGCGGCTGCGCGGCCATTCCATCCGACGTAACGCTGCAAGTAGTATTTGCGCGGACAATCGGCGAAGACCGCGAGCGATGTGACGCTCACCGTCGAATCGTGTTGATGCGCGACGGCCGGCCTTTCGATCGTCAGGACGCCAGATGCGGCAGCTTCGGCAGCATCCGCCACCAGCGGCGGCGGCTCGGTCTCCACAACATAAACGGATGCCTCGACCGTGCCTGGCCCCGCGCGAAACGGTTCGGCTGCCGGCGCGACTCCATCGAGCTGGAAAAGATTGTCCACCAGCTTCGCCCAGTTCGACGCCCGGTTCTTGCCGCGCGAGTAAGACAGGATCAGGTGCTCTTCGGCGCGCGTCATCGCCACATAAAGCAGGCGGTTCGACTCGGCCGCTTCGCGCTCTTTCAGCTCTTCGGTATTGCGAAGCTGCCACGAGTCCTCGAGGCCGCTATTGCCGCGCTTGCCACCACGGTCACTCCACTTCAGCCCGAGCCCGCGGAGCGGTGTGAATGTCACCGGCGCCGAAGTTCGCTGCGTGCCTTTATCCATCGCCGCAATGATCGTCACGGGAAATTCGAGGCCCTTGGCCGCGTGCGCGGTCATCACCTGGACGCAGTTGCCCTGGTCTTTATCCGCGAGGTCCGATTCGAGGTTGACAGCCTTCCCGATGCTCTCGATTTCATCGAGGAACTCCGCAAGCCGGCGCGAGTCGCCGCGTGTGCGGGCGAGCTGGAGGAAGCTTTCGATGTTGGTGCTGACGGTCGTGCCCGGCGTCCAGTCGAAGCCGCAATCGCGGAGCACGCGGATGAGCAGCAACTCGAGTGAAACCACCGGCTGCAGTTCCCGCCACGCTTTCAGGTTCCGGATGAATCGCTCCACTTTGACCGCATCGTCACGTTCGAAATCCGCCAGCCTCGCCGGATCGTGCGCGATCATGTTCAGCCCGCCTGAGAGCGAACCGGCCAGCAGGCGAATGCGCAGCAGCGCCTCGTCGCCGAGCGACGCGAGCGGCGAACGCAGCACCGTCGCCAGCGCAATCGTATCGCGCGGATTGGCGATCGTATGCAGCAGCGCGGTGATGTCACGGCCTTCACGCGAGAGCAGGAACGACTGCCGGCGTCCGCTTACATAGGGGATCCCAGCTTGATCGAACGCGCGCAGGATCGGCTTCATTGAATCGCCGGCGCGGCACAGGACAGCGAAATCGGCAAAGTCCGCAAAGCGCGTGCTTCCCTCCGGCCCGAGCGCAAGCGTGCCCCGCAGCGAGAGGACGCGGTGCGCGATCCAGCGCGCTTCCTTCTCGGCGGGCTCCTCGTCACCATCGGGCGATTGAACCTTCAGGACTTCGATCGAAGGCGTCTGCTTCGCCGCGAATGGCGACCCCGCGACCAGCTCCCGGGCCACAATTCCCTCGCAGCCGTTGAGCAGCGACTCGACGCAGCGCAGGATCTCATTCCGGCTGCGGAAATTGTCCAGCAGGTCTACCGAATGCTTCTCCGACGCCGTGATCGAGCTCTGGTAGCTCTCGAAGATCTCCGGTCGCGCATGGCGGAATCCGTAGATCGATTGATTGATATCGCCGACCGCGAAGAAAACGTCCTCCGCGCGGATCAGCTGGATCAGATCGGACTGCTGCTGGTTGATGTCCTGAAATTCGTCGAGCATCACCTGGCGGAACTGCGCGCGGATGCGGCTGCTCACCTCATCCGACCGCCGCAAAAGGTCCACTGTGAAGCGTTCCAGATCGTTGAAATCGAGCGCGCCCCGATCCTGCTTGCGCTCGTTGTAAAGATCGTCGAAGCGCTGGATGACGTCGAAAACCAGGGCGCGGAAAGGCGCCGTATGATGATCGACGGCGTCGGCGAGGAAATCCGCCATCGCTTTCTTGTAGAGTTCGAACGGCTCCTTTTCTGACGGCGGAACCTTACTGAGATTGATCGGACAGCTCTTTACGGCACCGACCAGTTCCTCGAAGCACTCCTCGTTGACGGATGCAATGCGGTCGGCCAGCTCCAGAAATTCCGCGCGCGACGTTCGCTTCGCGGCTGTCAGGTTGACCGGCCAGCGGGCGATCAGTTGTCGCAGGGTCGCGGCCATTGCCGCCGCGGTGAAGTTCGACGGGGGCATTTCCATGGCCCGAACCTGAGCCACGGTTTTGCCCGCCGAGCGGATTCCGTCATAAGTACTCCTGAGATCGCCGATGACGTACGGTGTCTGGAGCGCCTCGATCAACGCCAGCATTTCCGCGCGGCGCTCGGCCACAAGCTCATCGAGAGCCGCGTTCAGACATGCGTATTGAAGCTCTTCCGATTCGCGCGCATCGAGGACGGCGAAGCGCGGGTCCACGCCGGCGGCGATGGCGTTCTCACGCAGCACGCGTGCGCAGAAGCCGTGAATCGTCGAAACGTATGCGGATTCGAGCTCGCGCAGCCGCAGCCCGTCGTGGGCGAACAATTCCGCCAGCCTGGCCTTCATGTTGGCGGCGGCTTTTTCGGTGAAGGTGATGGCGAGAATCTGGCGAGGTTCGAAGCCGCGCTCCTCGATCAGCGCGCGGTAGCGCTCCACGAGCACCGTGGTTTTCCCCGAGCCCGGGCCTGCGACAACGCAGGCGTCGAGCTGACGGTAATCGGCCGCATCTTCCTGCTGCGGGGTGAGGCTAACCGCTGGCATTCGCTCCACCCGCCGCCCCGCCAATACTCACCAGCGCCGCCTGCTCCACCCTGCACGCCGCCGCCAAATCGCACCACCGGCACTGCTCGGCCTCTTCCGGATGCGCATGAACCTGGCCGGCAAGAAAACCGCTGAGCCGCTCTACGGTGCGCGCTCTGGCTTCGGTCGTCCAGTTCGCCGGCATCGGCTGGAGTTCATCCAGATCGTAGCCGGGAATCTTCCCCCAGCCGTACCGCTCATCTTCACGAACCGCCCAGTAAATCATGGCAACCGGGTTCAGGTTCATGCTTTCGCGAGCGGCGAGCGCGTAAAGCGGACCCTGCAGCCGCGTCCGGCTCGCGACCAGTTTCTCGACGTTCGCGGTCTTGCTGCTCTTGTAATCGACAATCACGCAATCGTCGCCGAACCGGTCGATACGGTCGATGCGTCCCTTCACTTTGATGCCGTCTGGAAATTCCAGCAGGATCTCCACTTCGGCCTGCGAGGAGTCCGGCGTCCAGAGATCGTTGGCGCTCACGCGTTCCGCGATCTCGCGGAATTGAATTCTCTCGACTTCGAGCCGGTACCCCTGCGCGAGTCGCTGTGTGCGGCAGGCTTCGTCGAACGTCTCCTCGAAGAGCTCGACGAAATTGCGGCCGCGGTCCGCCAGCCAGCGCTCGAGCGCCATGTGCAGGATCGAGCCGGTGACACGCGGCTGCAGGCGCTCGCCGGGACGATCCGGCGGACCCTTCAACGCCAGCGTGCGGCCGCCGAAGAATTTGAAGCGGCACTGGGCGAGGTCTTCAAGCGCCGTCAGGCTGATGGTGCCGTGCAGGCCGGCCATCCCCGCTTGTAACGCGGCCGAGCCGACAAATCCGGAAACAGAGCGGTCAGGCGCGGCATATGCGGGCGAGGCTTTCGCGAGCGGCGCTGCTTCGGTCCATGGCGCGAAATCCGGGAAATGTTCCGCGAGAAGACGCGAGCACTGCACCGACTTCCCGGAGGAGTCTTGCTCGGGCCAGCTCAGAACAAGCTCGTTTGACGCGCGCGTCCGCAGCGACTCGAAAAGCCACTCCTCGTCGCGCTGGTAATCTTCGGCATTGCGAAGCAGGATGCCGGCAGCGCGCAGGCGCTCGATTTCCTTTTCCGGAAACAGAAGATTGCGCGGGGCTTGTTTCGGGAAATCGCGATCCGTCAGGCCGCAGACGAACAGGTATGGGACGTTCCACTGGCGCGCTTCCCACACGCTCATCACGTGCACGGTGCCGACGCGATCATCTATCGGATAAACCGACGCGGATTCGACGGCGAGCGTCGCCGCGCGCCAAAAATCCATCAGCGAGAAGGGCTTCGCCGCCAGATCCCGAATCGGTGCGATTGCAGCAATCCATGCGCGCACGCCCGCCGCATGGCTGCGCGCCGCTTCAAGCGCCAGCCTGTCGCGCGCGACTTCGAGCATGCCGGGCCGGTAAACGCTTTCGGCGAGAGATTGCAGCCGGCGCACCCATTCCGCGGGCGTGTGGAGCTCATCCTTCCACGATTCGATCTTGAGGCAGGCGGCGATCTCATCGCGCAGCCATTCCACCTCGCAGAGTTTGAGGATGTCCGCCGCGCCTCGGCCGGGCATGGCTTCACGCACAACAAAGTCGAAGCGGTCGAAGTCGGGGTGGGCTCCCCACAGAGGATGCGCCCGCAGGGTAGCGATAGCGCTCTCGAAGTCCCAGCCATTCAGCGCGCCTGAGATCAGCCCGCCGAGAAAGATCGCCGCCGGATGATCGCGAAGCGGACTGCTGAAGTAGAAACGCGCTGGGATTCCAAAGCGCTCGAACGTTCCTTTGAGCAGCGGCACGTAAACGGAAGCATCCCGCATCGCCACGGCCATTTCACGGAACTCGGCGCCGCGTTCATGCAAGGTGAGGATGCGGCGCGCGATTTCGTCCGCCTCGCGTTCGACGGTTCGCGCGCTGGCAAATATAACGGGAGGCTTACGCGAACCGCCCCGCAGCAAGTTGTCTTCGGCCCCAAGGCGCAGCGCGAAACGCCGCATCTCTTCCGCGGCCAGGGAGTCGGCGATCGCGAGAGTCACCTCGCAGGTTCGCGCCAGATGCCCGACGAATTCCTGTTCGATGGGACTGAAGTTGAGAAATCCGTCAAGCCAGATACGAGCGGATTCGACTGTCTCGTTCGCGGCGCGAATCATGCCGGCACGCGTGAGATATCCGCACTGCCGCACGGAATCGCCAACCGCGCGCCAGATTCGCTCGAAAGGCTTCGCGTGGCCGCCGAGTTTGCGGACCGCCGCCAGTTTCTCCGGCGTGCATCCGGCGTTTTCAAAAAGCTCGATCGTTTCTATGATCGTGTCGGCCATTCCGGCCGTCTGCTCGACCGCCGCGAACTCAGGGAACTTCAAACGCTGCAGGGCGTCAGCCACGAGGATCCGCAACAGGCCGTCAGGAATCTGCTTCGCGTCCGGTTGCGCGAGCGCGGCGCGCTCCGCGATGAAACGGTTCAGTGAAATGATCGAGCGCGGCGGGAACACAAATCCGTCGCGCGCCAACTCGTGCTGAAAGTGTCGGACGAGCGTCGCGGTGGGGACGACAATTCGCAGGTTCTCCCCGCCGCCGCGCACCGCTTCTTTGAACTGCGCAAATACCTGTCGAGTCTTGCCGCTGCCGGGCGCGCCACGGACTAATTTCATGGGATTACAGCGCGGCGAAGAAAAGGAGAAGCCGCTCGCTCCTTCCTACGTTACCATTGAAATCCGTGTTATAACAGGGAACTTGAAATTCCGCGTTCGTAACGTGACACGCGGCACCTCGATCGGGGATGCGATCGAGACAGCCGAGAGCAGCGCGCAACGCAGAACCGGGCTTTTGAAGCACGAGCGGCTGAACGAGGGCGAAGGACTCTGGATCATCCCCTGCGAGGCGGTCCACACGTTCTTCATGAAATTCGCGATAGACCTGATCTATCTCGACCGCCGGCACCACGTGAAGAGTGTTGTTCGCGAGGTGCGCCCATGGCGATTTTCCGCCTGCCTTTCGGCGCATTCGATTCTGGAACTCCCCACCGGCACGATTGACCGTTCGCAAACTCAAAAGGGCGACGAACTTGAATTGGCCCCCGCTAACTCTTCATGACAAGCGCCGGCACGATTGCTCGAAGCCGAGTGCGGTCAGACGCCGAGATAATCGGCCAAAGTCTTCAGCGTCTCGGTAAGCCAGATTTTCCTCCCCTCGCGCTCCTTCCACCACACGCCGTTCGTCCACCAGGGGTCCGGTGCCGGCACCGCGCGCATTTCGAGGCCAGGTCCGCGGCCTTCCCGGCGAAACGCGCGGCTGGCGCGTGCGCTGTGATAAACGCTGGTGACGAGGAGATATTTGTGAACGCCGCGGCGGCGCATCTCGGCAATATCGGCGCGCGCCTCGTCCCGCGTATTGACGGCGGCGTAATAAAAGGGGATGAAGATGTCGCGCGGGTACCCGTTCCGGACCGCGAAATCGATCGCCAGATCGCTCTCGTGCCGCCCGTACATGGCGCCTATTCCGCTCACCAGAACCTTCGGCGCGTATCCTTCGCGTGCCAGTTCCGCGCCCCGCAGAATGCGGTTGCCCTTCTCGTCGCCGCCCAGCACGACGATCATGTCGGATTTCTGCGGCGGCTCGCTGTCATAGAGGATCGCGCCGAGTGACCACAGGATCTGGTTGGAAAAAATCGCGCCAATCGCAGCAAGGCAGAGAATAAAGGAAACGACGGCGATCGAGCGGCGCGCCCTTCTCAGCAGAGGCCTCTTCCCCGTTCTGTCGATGAAAACCGGCGCGTCGCGACGTTTAACAGCCCGTGACGATAATCGCCCTTTGAATTTACTGGGCCGCGCACGTCAGTAAGCGGTGCTCCGGGACTTCTGCCACGGGCGTTAGCGCTCGTCGCCGGAGTTACGGGGCTCGATGTGGCCGACCGTCTTCAGCAGAAAGTACAGCCGCTCCACTTCCTCTTCATCCTCGGGACGAAGCACCCGATAGCGCGGCGCGTTCAACTGCTTCACTTCGCTGGCGCCGAGAAGCTCACCCCAGTACTGCCGGTACGGAATCCCGTCGATAGTAGCGTTTGTCGACATCTGGCGCAGCGTGCGAAGCAGATGCTTGCAGCAATCCACCTCGCCCGGGTAAATCAGCATGACGGTGTCGTCGTCGTAGAGAGCAAGCTTCACGACCAGCGGTGAAATCCACCCGGTACGATCGACGCGGCGCACGTCCTGCCAGGGGATGATCTTTTTTCCGATCTCCAGATGCGCGTCGTAAACCTTGATCGCGGGCCGGAAGGCGAGCGCGAGCAGCATCGCCGCAGTGAGGAAGAAAAGCGCCGCCGGGCAGAAGGCCGGCATCCACGACAGGCCGAGCCAGCCGGAAAAGCCGGAGAGCGCCAACGCGACAATACCGAAAGACACGTAGTGGCGGGCGGGGACGTAGCGGCTCATACCTGCGGCTCCGACTCTAAGGTTACTCCCAGCCGATGTGCGAGGTCAACGGCGTTGCGATGGCTGCCGCAAATAAGCCACGCCGCGTGCGCTGTAATCGAGTCCGCTGACGATCGCGAGCACGACGACACCGCCCAGCAGCGCGGTCGAAATCTTTAGAAACCAGGCATTTTCGTAGGCCCGCGCCGCCATCACCCCAACCGCCGCCATAATCTGGAAGAAGGTGCTGGCTTTTCCCCACACGCTCGGCCGCAGCCGGCGAAACCGGGTGAACCTGAGGGCGATGGCGGAAAGGCCGAGAATCCACAGATCCCGCGCGAAAATCAGGCCGACGATCCACCAGGGCACCGCCTTCCCAAGAGCGAGGCCGATATAAATACTCGACAGCAGGATCTTATCCGCGATCGGATCGAAATATTGGCCGATTTTGGAGTGGTCTCCCAGCCGCCGGGCGAGAAAGCCATCGAGTACGTCGGTGAACGCCGCGCCGCCGAACGTCCAGCCGCCGGTCATATAATTCCCGCGTGCCAGCTCGATGACGATCCAGGGCGTCAAAAGAACCCGCAGGAACGTGAACAGATTCGGAATCGTCAGCCACATGCCGGAAAACCCTTATCATACGGTGCATGGACCATATCCAATCTCTGCGCAATGAACTCGACCGGCTGCTCGGGGGCAAAGGCGCCCACACAACCTTCGACGAGGGGGTAGCCGGCTTCCCCGCGAACCTGCGCGGTGTGCGGCCCGAAGGCTCTCCCCACAGCGCATGGGAAGTTCTCGAGCATCTCCGCATCGCCCAATGGGACATGCTGGAATTCAGCCGCGACACGAAACATAAGTCTCCCGCGTGGCCTGAAGGGTACTGGCCAAAGAATCCGGAACCCCTCAGTGCCGCCGCCTGGGATGAAAGCATTCAACATTTCCATCGCGATCTTGCGGCTATGCGCTCTCTGGTCGCTAACCCCGAATCGGATCTTTTCACTCCATTTGCTCACGGCGATGGACAGACGCTGCTGCGCGAAGCATTACAACTGGCGGACCACAATGCGTACCACACAGGCGAGCTGATCTTCCTGCGCCGCCAACTCGGGGCGGCGACTTAGCGTGCCGTCTCGGTCATTCCGCCACTGCTGTGCAGTCCGCACTCGTGGCGCGGGCAATCGTGCCGGCGCTGGTTTGCGGCAAACAACTAAACTGGTCTGAACATGAGCGAGAACCTCGAAATGATCGGCAAGGCCTACTCCGGCGGTCCGGATTTCCTGCTGGAAGCGCTGGCGCACGACGTCGAGTGGACCGCAGCCGCCGGATTTCCCTATGCGGGAACATTCCACGGCCCGGCCGAAGTGGTGAAGAACGTATTCGTGCGCCTGGCGACGGAATGGGAAGACTTCAAGCCCGATCTCGAGAACCTCTATGACGCCGGGGACACTGTCGTTGCGACCGGGTATTACCGAGGCACCTACCGCAGGACCGGGCGCGCGATGGAAGCCTCGTTCGCGCACGTATTCACTGTAAAGAAGGGGAAGATCGTCCGCTTCGTGCAGTACGTCGACAGCCGCAAAGTCTGGGATGCGATGTAGGCGGGGGAGGCGGTTCCGCCTGCCGTTTCAGTGCAAAGCTTCGAGGGCCGCTTTCATGTCTCGCAGCATTTTGTCCACCGCATCTTTGGTGCGCTTGCTGCCCCACCAGGCGAACCCCGTTGGAATCGGCCGTGAGAGCGTCATGCTGTCGAGCTCCAAATCGACGCCGCCATTGTTCTCGCGAACGAACCAATAGGTGTTCGTGCGCCAGAGGAACCCATGATCGTCGCCCTCGGGATAATAGCCGCGACTCGCGTCCTTCGGGTCCTTCCATTCCCGAATGCTCGTCGAGGTCGATTGCGATGACCATCGATGGGGCTCGAACAAGCGATAGTGGGTGTCGTAAATGCAGTCATAGGAAACCGCGATCCACAGCGTCGACTGGATGAGCGAAAGGTTCGACGTGAAATGTTCGTCGGCGGACGTGCTGTCGGAATCCATCACGCCGCTCCCTTTGCCGACGTCAGGCTTGAAATACTTCGGATAATTCGGATAGTCCTGCATCACGTGCTTCACGCCGGCAATGGTTCCACCTTTGACGTGTATGGTGCCGGAAAAATGGTGAATGCTGCCACCAGCGATGTCTGTGTTCTCGCGGGGCTCGACAACCGGTTTGCCGCCCTGAAAGGCGGTGTTTTTGGAATCGTTGTCGATCCACATCTTTCCCGATTGGTCGAACGGGTCCTGAACATTGTGTTCGAACTGGGCGACGTAATTCTCGAACGTCTTTATGGTTCCGGGCTCCAGATGAAAGGTGGGAAGAATCGACGCGTAAAGCGTCGCACTCAGCGCCATGCCCGCGAGGCACGTCGCGGAGAGTCGAAATTTCATTCCCTTTCAATATACCGGGATGGGTTACCGATACGGCTGAAGGTTAAGAATGCTTACAATACGCCTCAACCGGGCCGGAGTCCCTCGACCGGCTGATGGTGGTTGAGGAGCACCACTCCACCGCTTGCGAAGGCGTCCCGCCATCCGTAAGTTGCTGAATTTACGTGTCTGGGCGTTTGGCATCCCCGCTGCCATATACAGCGGCGTAAGGAGGAAACGGAAAATGAAAACGAAGCTGATTGCGGGTTTGTTGCTGGCGGGGAGCTGCTTGTTTGCGGCGCCGCGGATTTCGATTGGAGTAGGGATCGGAGCGCCGGTTCCTGCTTACGGGTATTACCGGGCAGCGCCGGTGTACGTGGCTCCGGCGCCCGTTTACGCCGAGCCGGCGTATGTGGCCCCGGCATATGTTCCGCCGGCTCCCGGATACGGCTACACCTGGGTTGACGGCTACTGGTATGGCGCTGGCCCGCACAGAGTCTGGCGGGCGGGTTACTGGGCTGCGCCGCGCGGACATGTTGTGGTGCGTGACCACTGGCGCCGGTAAGCGGCTGAGGTGAGTTGGTCCGGCGCGTCCGCCGAGCGGAACGGACGCGCCGCTGTTGCGGAGAAATCCAGCGTTTTCCCGAACAATTCAGAAGCGAAATCCATCCTGATATGGCAGCGGCACGCTGACTCGCGAGAGACCGTGAAAATACTTACTCTTCTCGTTATCAGTTTAGCCAGGAAAACCAGGCACTTGCAGCGGTGTCCATCATCCCGAAGTAACTAAGCGAACTTATCCTTCACCGCACCAATCGACATTCAAATTTACAGACGATAGAATCGGCGCAATAGCTCCAGGCTCTTGTTCGACAGATTGCCGAATGAGTTAGTCCGCCGCTGTAGATGCCGATAACACACTGGATAAATGCGATGAAGACTAGTTATCTCGGGTTATGGATTGCGGTATTCCTGTTCGCCGTCTGCGCGATGCCAAAGCCATTGAACGCACAGGCCGCGACGGCCGGCATATCCGGAACCGTGACCGATAGTTCCGGCGGCGCCGTGGCTGGCTCCGCGATTGAGATCCGGAATACCGAAACGGGAGCCGCCAGAAAGGCGGTGACCGACTCACAGGGACGGTACAACGTCCCCGATCTGGGAATCGGCACTTATGAGCTGCGCGCCTCCAAAACGGGCTTCGAGACAGCCGTGCGGCGCGGTCTCTCGCTTAGTGTCGGGAGTTCGCCGGTAGTGGATTTCCAGCTTAAGCTCGGGCAGACGCAGGAGACCGTGACCGTTGAGGCAGATGCGGCGCAGGTGGAAACGACCAACTCGTCGGTATCCGCGCTCGTCAATCAGACTCAGATGCGGGAGCTGCCGCTGAATGGCCGCGATTTCGAGCAGCTCATCCTGCTTGCTCCCGGCGTGGCAAGCTACCCCGCGGGGGGAAGCAGCGCGCTGACTTCCGTAGCCAACGCATACTCGATTTCGGGTACCCGGCCCGAAGGTTATGCAAACATGCTGGATGGCGAGTCCATGCTCAACTGGTGGCAGCGGAATGCCGGTTCCAATGTCACCGGCACTTCGCTGGGCATCGAGTCGATCGCCGAATTCCAGACTTTGACCGGCACCTATCCCGCGCAGTATGGCGGCAATGGCGGCGCTATCAATGCCGTCAGTAAGTCGGGAACGAACCAGTTACACGGATCGGCGTATGAATTCTTCCGCAACAGCGATCTCGACGCGCGCGGCTTTTTCGATGCCGGTTCGCCGCCGCCGTTCCGCCGGAATCAATTCGGCGCCAGTCTTGGTGGACCGATCAAAAAGGACAAAATATTCTTTTTCGTCAATTACGAAGGCATCCGGCAGGTGCTGGATACAACGTATGTCAACTTCGTCCCCAGTGCAGCCGTGCATCAGGGCATCGTCAGCGGCCAGCAGTATACAGTGAATCCGACCTCGGCCGCCATGCTGGCGCTTTACCCGCTTCCCACGTCTCTGTTGCCGAACAATCCGGACATCGGCACTCTTTCGCTGGTTGGCGCGCAGACTTCGCCCGAGGATTTCGGACTCGCCCGCATCGACTGGAATATTTCCTCCAAAGACTCGCTGTTCGGCAGATACCAGATCGATTATGGCACCCGTGCGACTTATGCGGGGCTCGGCCTGTGGCCAACGTTCGATGTTACTCACAACAATTTTCTGACGCTTGGAGAGCGCCACATCTTTTCGGCCACACTTACTAATCTCTTCACGTCTTCTTTCTCGCGGCCCGTAACGTCGGAGACGCAGCCGACGGTCCATGCGGCCCTGCAGGTCTTCGATCCGGCCCGGCAGGACGTGTATGTTGGCATGCCGAGCGGCATCGCCGCGCTGGGATCCTCATTCATCGACCCATTCCAGTATCTGGAGAACAAGTTTACGGAAAGGGATGACCTGACCTGGAACAAGGGAGCCCATACCATCAGCGCCGGTCTCATGTTCCGGCGGGAGCAGCTCAATCCGACTGCCTACACATATTGGAACGGCGCATACACTTTTCTGAACCTGCCCAGTTTTCTTAGCGGAAATCCGTACGAATTCACGGGAGCGCCGAACGGCGGAACCAGCGCCACGCGCTACGAACGCACGATCTCGCTTGAGCCGTACATTCAGGACGACTGGAAAATCCGCAGCAACCTGACGCTCAACCTGGGCCTGCGCTACGGCTGGGAATCCAATCCGATCGAGATCAACAATAACTTCTACAACGTTGTGGGCCCGCCCTTCGGGACCGGGTTCGCGAACGTGCCGAACGCGTTTGTAACGAATCCCTCCAATAAGAACTTCGATCCGAGGGTCGGGCTGGCGTGGGACGTGTTTGGCGACCACAAGACTTCAGTACGCGCGGGTTTCGGGATTTTTCATGACGTATTCCAGACTTACACATTCTCGTCGGCTTACACGTCGAATCCGCCGTATCTGACGCAGAACCAGTTTTTCCCCGCCGGCGATCCCAGCTTTCCGACGCCTTTTGTGGGCGGTGGGACGCCGCTGCTGAGCCAGACGAACGGTACTTATTATGGGACCCACACGACTCCTTATACGATCGAATACACGCTGAACGTACAGCGGCAGCTTCTGAAAAACATCGTGCTGACTGTCGGGTATGTGGGAAGCCAGGGCGTCCACCTGCTGGCGTTTCATGACTTCAACGCACCCGTTCCAACTATCAATAGCGGAGTGATGACCTTTGTCCACCCCGATGCCGTCGTTCCCGGGCAACTGGACCAGAATGCGCGGCCAAGCCCGGCGTTTGGCGCGCTGGATATGACGGATACCTCCAGCCATTCGCATTACAACGCTTTGCAGGTGGCTCTGGAGCATCGGCTGTCGTCGAGTTTTGTATTCCAGACGTCTTACACTTACTCGCATTGTATCGACAGCGCCTATACTTACGGCGGCCTCGGATTTAATAATACGTCGTCCGCGATTACTAATCCGTATAACTGGAACAATGATGTCGGGAGCTGCGGCTTCGACCTTCGCCACAATATTTCGGCGAATGTTGTTTACATCCTTCCGTTTAAAGGCAACCGTTTGAAGGAAGGCTGGCAGCTTACCGCCATACAGGCGTGGCACACGGGTGTCCCATTCTCGCTGGGCGAGGGGGATCAGGCCGATCTGGGCAACAACTTCGATAACGTCCGGCCGAACGTGATTGCCGGCTGCAATGTCTATGCGAATCAGAATGTGCACCAGTGGTATAACCCGGCCTGCTTCACTCCGTCGGCATACGGGACGATCGGCGATCTGGGGCGCAACAGCCTGGTCGGACCGGGATACGTGGATACTGACTTCGGAGTGCTGAAGAATACCCGGATCAAAGAGCGGCTCAATCTGCAGTTTCGCGCCGAGCTGTTCAACATTTTTAATCATCCGAATTTCAGTTTTCCGTCCACGGGGGTATTCAATGCCGGGTCCGCGCTGACGAGTTATGCAGCCACGCCAGGCCTGACAGCCGGCCAGATTACGTCGATCGTCGGCAATGCGCGTCAGACGCAGTTTAGTTTGAAGCTGTTGTTCTGAGCAAACTTATCGCCGGGAGTAAACGGGCGGGGCGGCCGCGGCTTTCTTCCGCCGCGTCGCCACGCGCCACGCAAGCAAAAGCGCGAGCAGGATAGCATACGTTACCGGCAGCCGGATATCCGACTTGACTCCCCAGTAATAGTGAATCACTCCGGCCAGCGCGCTTGCGTAAATCAGCCGATGCAGCGTCTGCCATCGTCGATAACCGAGGCGGCGGACCCATCCCGCCGTCGAAGTCACTGCGAGCGGAATCATCAGCAGCAGGGCGGTCATGCCTATCGTGATGAAGCGGCGCTTTAAAATGTCGTCCCACATTTCCTGCAGGTCGAAGTCTTTGTCGAGCTTGATCCATGTGGCGAAGTGGAGGCATCCGTAGAAGAACGCGAACAGGCCCAGCATGCGCCGGAAGCGGATCAACTGCGGCTGACGGGAGACATCACGCAGCGGCGTAATGGCGAGGGTGATGAGGAGAAAGCGAAGCGTCCAGTCGCCGGTGCGGTGAGTGATGAATTCGATCGGGTTGGCGGTGAGGTCCTGCCGGTGGAAGCGCCAGAGGAGGTCGCCGAGCGGGATGAGACACAGGACGAAGATCGCGACTTTCGTCCAGCGGCTGAGCCAGAGTTTCTTCATGGGCGACAAGCGCCGGCGCGACGCGTCGTCAATAGTTCTTACGGAGGTCCATGCCGGTGTACAGGCTTGCCACTTCGCTGTAGCCGTTGAACAGCTGGGTCTTGATGCGCCGCCCGAGCGCGCTGTCGCCGAGCCGGATTTCATTCGCCTGGCTGTGCGTCGGGTGGCCCTTCGCCGGATTCACATTCGAATAGAAACCATAAGCTTCGGCCCATTCCATGTTCCACGTGGTCGGCGGCTGCTTCTCGACGAACCGAACCTTCACGATCGACTTGATGCTCTTGAACCCATACTTCCACGGGATCGTGACGCGGAACGGCGCGCCGCACTGCGGAGGCAGAGTCTCGCCGTAAACGCCGACGGCGAGCAGAGTCAGCGGGTGCATGGCTTCATCCAGTCGCAGTCCCTCGACGTAGGGGAACTGGATGTGCGCCTGCCGCGATGACAGCATTTGCTTCGGATCGTAATAAGTCTGGAAGGCGACGTACTTCGCTTTCGACGTCGGCTGGACCTGTTTGAGCAGAGCGCTCAACGGGAATCCGACCCACGGGATCACGAACGACCAGCCTTCCACGCAGCGGTGGCGGTAGATGCGCTCTTCGAGCGGCGCCAGCTTCATGACCTGGTCGAGATCGAGCGTCTTCGGCTTGTCGACTTCGCCTTCGATAGAGACGGTCCACGGGTCGGTTTTGAAGTTTTTCGCGAGCTTGATGGGCTCGTCTTTTCCGGTGCCAAATTCGTAGTAGTTGTTGTAGCTGATGATGGCCTGATAAGGCGTCGCAGGTTCGGTCGTGCTGAACGGGCTTCTGCTGATGCCGGTCAGTTTTGTGACGGAGGCGGAGGCGGACGCTGGATATGCGAGACCGGCGGTAGCGGCGGCTCCGGCAGCGAGAAAGCGCCGGCGGTTCATGTAAACGGACTTCGGGGTGACTTCTGAATAACGGAGACCAGGGGACTTGCGGACGATCATGGTGTTTCTATGAACATCTTATCGCCGGGTCGATAGAGGCGCGCGCCTGGAAGTTTGACCCGTATTTGACCGGCGCTTGCTTTTGGGAATCGTTATTATGTATATGCAATGCCCCGTGTCAGGGCGAACAGCCTTGGGTTTTCAATCATTTGGCTTGGGCTCGCCGGTCTGGCTCCAGCCCAGACTACAGCCTCGCCGGCGGGCGGCCGCGCCCTGCTCGACAAATACTGTGTAACCTGTCACAGCGACAAACTGAAGACCGGCGGATTATCTCTGCAAAGCGCCGATCTGGCGAAGATCGCGGAAAACGCCGAGACGTGGGAAAAGGTCATCCAGAAGCTGCGTGTCCAGGCAATGCCGCCGTTGGGCATGCCGCGTCCCGATAAAACCATGATCGACGGGTTCGCTGCTTCGCTCGAAACCGCCATCGACAAGAGCGCCTCGGCACGGCCCAATCCCGGGCACTCGTCTCTGCATCGGCTGAACCGGTCGGAGTATGCGAACGCCATCCGCGATCTGCTCGCGCTCGACGTGGACACGGCGACGCTGCTGCCGCCGGACGACGAAAGCTACGGCTTCGACAACATCGCCGACGTCCTGAAGACTTCGCCGTCGTTGCTCGAACGGTACATGTCCGCTTCGTGGAACATCAGCCGGCTCGCGGTGGGCGATCCGGCGATCGCCGGGACAAGTATGGTGTATCGGGCGCGCGCGGACCTTTCCCAGAACGAGCACATCGACGGACTGCCGCTTGGCACGCGCGGCGGCATCATCGTGAAGCACAACTTTCCGCTCGACGGCGATTACGTAATCAAAGTCCGGCTGTGGCGTGTGACGGCGGATATGATTCGCGGCCTCGAAGAGCAGCATCAGGTCGAGATCGCGATCGATGGGCAGCGTAAGAAGCTGGCGAAGATCGGCGGTCCGGAAGATCAACATCTGAGCGAGACGAACTCGGGAGCGTCGGTGATCGATATTGACGGACGGCTGACGGTGCGGGTGCCAGTGAAGGCTGGTCCGCGCACGGTGACCGCCACATTCCTCAGCGCGATCGAGAGCGAGGCGCAGGACGACAACGTCCTGAAGCCGTTCATCCGTTCGAATTACGATGTGCTCGATTATCGCGGCGAGCCGGTGGTGGATCGGATTACGATCGAGGGTCCGCTTAAGGCGACTGGGCCGGGCGATACGCCGAGCCGGCGCAAGGTGTTCAATTGCCATCCGGCGACGAGCGCCGACGAGCTGCCGTGCGCCAAGAAGATCATCGCGGCGTTGGCGCGAGGGGCTTACCGGCGTCCGGTGACCGATAACGACATGGAGACGCTGATCGGCTTCTACCAGCTCGGCCGGAACGGCGGAAATTTCGAAATGGGAATCGAAGCGGCGATTCAGCGCATTCTCGCGAGTCCGGAGTTTATTTTCCGCTTTGAGCCGGATCCTGTAACCGCGACGCCTGGGCGGCCGTATCAGATCAGCGATCTCGAACTGGCCTCGCGGCTGTCGTTCTTCCTTTGGAGCAGTATTCCCGACGAACAGCTTTTGAACGTCGCGAGCGCGGGCAAGTTGCGCGATCCGGCAGTGCTGGAGCAGCAGGTGCGCCGCATGCTGGCCGACAAGAGGGCCGAAACGCTGGTGACGAACTTCGCCGACCAGTGGCTCTATCTGCGCAACCTCAAAAACATTCAGCCGGACTTCCAGACATTCCCCGATTTCGACGACAACCTGCGGCAGGCGATGAAGCGCGAGACGGAGTTGTTCTTCGGCAGCATCATTGCGGAAAATCGCAGCGTGCTCGATCTGCTGAACGCCGACTACACGTTTGTCAACGAGAGGCTTGCCCGGCACTACGGCATCCCGAATATCTATGGCACGGACTTTCGGCGCGTCACGATCACCGATGAAAACCGCCGCGGGCTGTTGGGGCAGGGAAGCATCCTGACCGTGACGTCGATGCCCAACCGGACATCGCCGGTGAATCGCGGTAAGTGGATTCTGACGAACCTCCTGGGGAATCCGCCGAATCCGCCACCGCCGAACGTGCCGATGCTCAAAGACAACGAAGCCGGCGCGAAGAAACTTTCGCTGCGCGAGCGCATGGAGGCGCACCGGGCGGATGCGACCTGCGCGGGCTGTCACAAAGTAATGGACCCGCTCGGATTTTCACTTGAGAATTTCGATGCGGTCGGGCAGTGGCGCAACAACGACGACGGGACGCAGATCGACCCGTCGGGGACGTTGTTCAATGGGGCGAAGGTGGATGGTCCGGTGGCGCTGCGGAAGATGCTGTTGGCGAATCCGGACGTGTTCGCGAAAGTTCTGACGGAAAAGCTGATGACCTATGCGCTTGGCCGCGGTGTGGAGTATTCAGACATGCCGACCGTGCGCGGGATTCTCGCCGATGCAGGCAAGAGCGATTACAAGTTCGCCTCGATCGTGCTCGGGATTGTGAAGAGCACGCCGTTCGAGATGAAAGAGAAGCAATCCACAGAAAGCGTACGGGCTGCAATCCAGCCCTGATCTGTTAACAAAATGTCCATCCCTTCGCAAAGCTTGAAAATACTGAGTAGCGCATGTGGGGCGGGATGGCATCCTGCGGCCGATTGGCAATCGGCCAGGCCTGTAGAGCGAGAACGGAGAGGCGGATTCACAATCGGCCGCAGATTGCCAATCTGCCCCACACGATTGCAGCAGGACTGGGATAAATAGTAAAAGCTGGTCGGTTTTGATAGCTTTGGGGAACTAAAGGAGATTTGCCGGACATGATGATCAACACGAAAAAACATCTGGCGCGCCGGACCTTCCTGCGCGGCGTGGGCATATCCATGGGACTACCGCTGCTCGATTCGATGGTTCCGGCGAATACCGCACTGGCGGCGACGGCGGCCAATCCGCAGCTTCGCCTCGGGCTGTGCTACATGCCGCACGGCGCGGTGATGTCGAACTGGACCCCGGTGATGGATGGCGCCGGCTACACGCTCCCGCGCACGCTGGCTCCGCTGAAATCGCTGCAGGATTCCGTGCTCGTCCTCACCGGACTCGCGCACAGGAATGCCGGTTCGCTCGGACCGGGTGACAGCGGCGGTGACCACGGCCGCGGTCCGTCTGTGTTCCTGAACGCCTCGCATCCGAAGAGGACTGAAGGCGAGGACGTGCGCGCCGGCACGACCATCGATCAGATCGCGGCGGAAAAGATCGGCCAGGACACGCCGCTGCCGACGCTCGAGCTCGCGACCGAAGACATGACCGGTCTGATTGGCGCCTGCGATGTCGGCTTTAGCTGCACGTATACGAATACGATTTCGTGGAAGACGCCGACCACGCCGCTGCCGATGGAGATCAATCCCCGTAACGTGTTCGACAGGTTGTTCGGCGACGGCTCGACGGCGAGCGAACGCATGGTCCGGCTGCAGCGCGAGCGCAGCATTCTTGATTCAGTGACGGCGGAAGTCAATCACCTGCAGGGCAAACTGGGCGCGGGCGATCGCAACAAAGTCTCCGAATATCTCGATAATGTGCGCGAGATCGAAAGACGCATCCAACTCGCCGAGAAGAAGCAGGTGAGTTCAACGCAGAGCGAATTTCCGGCCGCGCCCATCGGCATTCCGGACAATCACGAAGAGCATTCGAAGCTGATGTTCGACCTGATGGCGCTGTCGTATCAGGCGGACGTCACGCGCATCGTCTCATTCATGATGGCGCGCGAAGTTAGCTACCGGACCTTTCCGATGATCGGGGTGCCCGATCCTTTCCACGCGACTTCGCATCACCAGAACGATCCGGAGAAGCTGGAGAAGCTGACGAAGATCAACACGTATCACGTGGGGCTGGTAGCGTATTTTCTCGAAAAGCTGCGCAACACGCCGGATGGCGACGGCAGCCTGCTCGATCACTCGCTCATCCTTTACGGCAGCTGCATGAGCAACAGCAATCTGCACAACCACAATCCGCTGCCGATTTTCATGGCGGGCGGCGCGAGCGGGCAGATGAAGGGGGGCCGGCATATCAAATATCCGAACGACACGCCGGCGGCGAACCTGCTGTTGACGATTTTGGATATGGCGGGCGTGCATCAGGAATCGATCGGCGACAGCGACGGCCAGCTGTCGCTGGCATAGGAGTCGAATCTGTGGCGCGGACACTCGTGTCCGCCGCGCCGGCAACCATGCCTGCGCATGGGAGCTTCGATATGCGAAAAGTCATTCTCATTCTGACGCTGGCGAGCATCGCGCATGCCGCTGACAACCGTGTCGTCGATGCGGTGAAGAATCACGACAGAGACGCGCTGCGGGTCGCGATCAGGGAGCATGTAGATGTAAACGCGCCCGAAGCGGACGGCACATCGGCTCTCCACTGGGCCGCTCATCAAAACGATCTGGAAGCAGTACAAATGCTGCTGAAAGCCGGTGCGAATGCGAAGGCGGCGAGCCGTTATGGCGTAACCCCAATGTCCGAAGCCGCAACCTATGGAAGCGCGGCGTTGGTCGAAGCGCTGCTCAAAGCCGGCGCGGACCCGAATACTCTGACGACTGAGCGCGGGGACACTGTGCTGATGACGGCATCCCGGGCAGGCAATGCAGGCGCGGTGAGGGTGCTGATCGAGCACGGCGCGAACGTCAACGCGAAGGAGAATGTTCGAGGACAGACCGGGCTGATGTGGGCGGCGGCGGAAGATCATCCGGAAGTCGTGAAGCTGCTGCTCGCGCACGGGGCCGATCCGAAGATCCGATCGAACGATCGCGACACCACGCCTCCGAAGCTGATGGCGGGAACTCCCGCAGCCCCAATTTCGCGCGGCGGATTGACGGCGATGGTGTTCGCGGCCCGGCAAGGCTCGATCGAATCCGCAAAGGCGCTGCTCGACGCGGGCGCGGACATCAACGAGGGCGACGCCGATGCGAACAATCCGCTGCTGATCGCCATCCTCAATAATCACGATGAGCTGGCGCAGATGCTGATCGACCGGGGCGCGGATGTGAATGCGGTCAACAAGGACGGGCGCAGCGCCCTGTTTACCGCGGTCGATGCGCACGATGTGGACTGGTCCGACCGGCCGCTGGTGAAAGAAACCGACAAGATCACGAGCATGGACGTGATCAAATCGCTCATTGACCGCAAGGCGAACGTGAACGCGCAGTTGACCGCGGTGTCGATTATCAAGAAAGCGGCGCAGGATAGCCCCGATCGCACTCTGGGGACTGGCGCGACCGCATTCATGCGGGCAGCGCGCAGCGGCGACATCGAGTTAATGAAGCTGCTGCTCGATCACGGCGCCGACCCGAAGCTGGCCAATAAAGACGGCGTGACGGCGCTCTCAGTTGCCTCGGGCATCGGCTACACGGATTCGAATCGCGGCACCGAGCCGCAGGCACTCGAAGCGGTAAAGCTCTGTGTCAGCCTCGGCCTCGATGTTAACGCCGCTACCGACAAAGGCGAGACCGCGATGCATGGCGCGGCGCGGCGCGGGGCGAATACGATCATCCAGTATCTGTCCGACAAGGGCGCGAGCGTCAGCGCCACGAACAAGCAGGGGCTGACGCCGCTCGACCTCGCAATGGGCAAGGGCGGCGGTGCCGCGGGCCGGCAGCCTCCGAAGGAAGTCACGGCGGCGCTGATTCAGAAGCTGGGCGGCACGGCCGGCGTCGAGATCACGCAGGTCGCGGCGAACTGAAGGCCGGCCGGCGATTTTTCCCGTGACGCTATTTTGCGAACGGCCCGCGATAAGCCGTGTTGACGATTTTCCCTGGCATTACGCCGGTGGTGGCGGATTTGGGTCGCGCAGACCGACGGAAAAACGCGCACTTCATCATTGAGGGCGCTTAGTCGCATCGTTAACGTGGAAGGCGCACTGCAGGCGGAACGCGACTGGATTCTGCTGATGTCTGAGCCCGAGCCGAATCTCCGTTGGGTCCTTTCGCCTGTTCGAGGTACATGGACGATTGTGCGCATCTTAACCGCAGTCGTCCCGTCTATTGTGCTTTCACCGGCTCTTTGGGATCCTTTGGACTGGCCGCCGTACCCGATCCGCGAGAATCCTCCCAGCGAAAGCAAGGCACATAGGCGAAGCCGGATCGAATTGATGAGTGCACAGGCAGGCGGACTGCTGGACTCATTTGCCCAATTCAAATCATCCGTTAATACTTAAAATATCAATTTACATTATCATCCTAAGTTACTAAATATAATAAGCTTGGTGGAGGCGGGGGGAGTCGGGCTGGAAGCCGGTATTGAGCCACCGCAAGTTATTGATTCTGTGATGCGGTGGATACGCTAGAAACGCGGGATTCGCTACCTCATCTTACGTAGAACTTACGTGGGCTGGAGTTCATGGTTTCTGTGCGGTCGGGCTCGCCATTCCAGACGAACTTGTACCAGTAGGCCTTTCCGCAGGCCCGATCCGCCCGACAGTCGCGCCCCGCAGGGTTCGAACGTTGCCTGGCAGGTTCCAAATGGGGTTTTTCGGGTTAAAAATCGGGTTAAAGTTTCGCTCTTTCCCATTGG
>DASZLP010000090.1:0-4922 GCA_035552355.1 Bryobacteraceae bacterium
GTCCAGCGCGGCAGCCCACAGCGGTTGCTAAGGGAGGCCCGCGCCTCCAGGAACATCACAATCCGGATATCGCTCGATGATTTGGAACGTGCCCGGGAACTCTCGGCAAAGAGGGGCCTTGCCTATCAGACGTACATGAAGATGCTGCTTCACGAGGCACTGGATCAGGAAGAGAAGCGGCTCGTCGCATAACATTTACGACGGGAACCCTGTCACTGTGACTGCCTCAGCTTTTTGGCATCACCGCCCACGCCACGATATAGGCGATCGCCCCGAGGTTCGGCGGCAGAATCAGCAGCGCGACCCAGATCACGCGCATCAGCGTGAGATCGGTGTCGAAGTACTCGGCGAATCCGGCACAAACACCCGCGATCTTCTTTTCGGATTGAATTCGGCGCAGCCGCCGCGGCGCCGGAGCGGGTCCGGCTGTTGGGCCGGCGGCGCCGACGGGATTGCCGCAGGCCGTGCAGAAGCGCGCCGAATCGCTCAACTGTGTGCCGCATCGCGTGCAGAACATGTTTGCCGATTCAATTAAAACACGGTGGGAACTTGCAGCTTGCCCATCAGGAATTTGTCCGCCAAAGCCAGCAGGGCATCCTGATCCCCTGCGCAATCCCATGCGGCGTGTCCACCCAATTCAAAGTGAGCCGATCCCCTGCCTTGAGAAAATCGAAGGCAGGCTGCGCGGCAAGAATTGATTGCCGCACGCCATTTGCATTGACGTTAGGATCGCGCGTGCCTTCGAGCGCAATGAACGAACGCGGGGCCACAAGCGCAATGAACCAGTGTGTTCGTCGACGGCAGCTTGTCCGGTGTCCCCAGAACTCGTGCAGATGCGGCGAAAACCAGTTGGGATACTTCGCGAATGCGAGGACGCTGCGATTTTTCACGCTGCAATTATATTTTCATCACCCGACCGATATGGTTCAGGCTCTTTTGAAACGCTCCGGATCTGGACGATGGTGGACAGGCTCCAGCCGTGTCGCTCGGTATCGAAAACACAGGCTGATGCCTGTTCCAACATCGTAACTTTGTATCGCCGTTCCAGTCGCCGCGGGGCCGCTTCTATTGCAGCGAAATCACCACAGTACTCGGCGTCGGCGCGCCACCGACAATAGCCGAGAGCGGAACATCGCCGCTCCCGAGCCCCGGCGGTATCGTCAGATTGATCTGGTACAACCCAGCTTGCGTCAAGCCCGCGAAGGCAGGCGTGACGGGAGTCCCGCCAATCGAAATCTGCAGGTTGCTGGAGGCAAGCACCTTCGCGGAACTCCCGAAGGCTTGTCCCGCCGGAACCGCCGGATCCGTTGGACCGAAGCCGACTGCGAACAACTCGACCACGTCGCCCGCCTTCGCCGCTTTCGTCGGGAACCCCAGCGACGAGCCCGTCGGCCCGATGATGTCGTAGGAACCCCCGCCCTGTGAGCCCGAACCGTCGTTGCGGAAGATAATACCCGCCACATGTTTGCTGTCGAGCAGGCTCCACGACGGTCCGAATTGCGACAGTGTCACCGTGGATGTCGCCGATCCGTTCCCGTTCGTAACCACCACGGGCACGGTTCCCGTCGCTGTATCGTCAGGCGTTTGCAGGTTGATCTGGCCGGGACTGACGAACCACAGATAAGCCGGCCTGTTGTTGACCGTCACCGTTGTGCCGCCGAGTTGCTGGGGAAAATCGCCGTTCCACGTCGCCACCGCAGGCGCCAGGTTCTGGCCGTAAATCGAAACCCACGACCCGGACTGGACCGTATTCGTGCTGCTGTACACCGGCACCACGCCGCCGGGCGTAATCGAGACGGTGACGGTATCGGCCGCCGCCAATTGCGATGCGAGTTGGGTGGCGAAGATCGCCCGCAGCGCCGGCGGCATTGCCGACGACGAGGCGGCAGGTTGTGTCTGACCGAATGCCATCCCAGCAAGCAGGGGTAGCGAAAGTAAAGGAAGACGCGAATAAAGTCGGTGCATCACGGTTGCTTTCAAGCTAGCTGCTACCGGCATCCGTAGTTGTTTTGGAAAGGTAAATTTGTTGTAAATGGCGTTGTCAGCGCTGAATTTGCGTGAGCCTCGCCACTGTTCTCCTCACCTCGCGATCCTTCCCCGCATCGAGCAGGTTCGCGCGTTTCGCCTCCGCGATTGCATCGGCGTGCCGGCCCGTTATCTCCAGCAGGCTCGCCAGCGACCAGTGCGGCTTGAACCAGTTGGGCGCCAGCGCGCGCGCGGCCCGCAGCGCGGCCTCTACCTTTGAGGCGTCGTTCTGTTCCGCCGAAAACATGGCGAAGTTATACCACGCATTCGGCGGATTGTCCGCGGTCTCCGTCGCTCTCGCGGCGGCCTGCGTTGCCGCTTTGACGCAACTGGTCTGCACCGCCGCATCTCTCGTCGTTCCGCAGAGCGTCGCGAGTTTGCGGGAGCAGTAGAGGTCCTCCCCGGCTCCTGGTAATGCCCCGCGCGCAACCGCCGCGTAGAGCTCAACCGCTGTGGCCGGATCGCCGGACGTATGCTGGAATCGCGCCAACTGGAAGTCCGCTGCCGCAAGAAGGATTGCAAATACGGCGAAGCCTGCAGCGATGAGCGCGACAGCTCCTCGTGGCACTCCGGCCCGCAGCGCCGGCATTCTCGCCGGTTTGCCTTCGGCCGTAAGCGCCACGAGCATCCCCACTGCCAGCAACGTGAAGAACATCGGTCCCACGGTCGCCGCGCCGAACATTCCCGCCACGCACGATGCCACAAGCGCGGCGGCAATGAACGGACCCGTACCAGCGCGCGCCTTCCATGCCGCCGATCCTCCGACAAACACCCAGGCCGCGGCGATCAAAAGGCCTGGAATGCCTTCGCTGGTGAGCGCGTCGAGCGCGACGTTGTGCGGCGATTCATGATAGAAGTCCGGCAGCAATTGCGCGAGCTCGACGGACTGGTAGCGTGGAAACTCCGCTGCGAACGTTTCCGGACCGAAACCGATCCACGGTCTCGCGGCGGTCATCCGCAAAGCATCGCGCCACAACAGCGGACGGGCCCCTCCCACCGGCTCGTCGCTCGACCAGCGAACGCGTGCGCGCAGGCGCAGTCCAGCCGGAGATATATAGAAGGCCACAAAGATCGCGGCCGCGGCGAGTCCCGCGATCCAGTGGCTCCGGCGCGGATGGAAGCTCGCAAACCACGCGAGGGAAGCGAACCCGGCGGCCACGGCCAGAATCGCCGAGCGCGTACCGCTCAGCACGATGGCCGTGCCCGCAAGGACGCACGCCACGCTGCCGAGCCATCTCCACAATCCGGTCTGTCGGCGGGCAACCGCCAGAGCGAAAAACATCCCCATCGCGAGCCACCATCCGAAGTAATCCGCGTGTCCCAGCGTGCCAGGCGGACGCACGATTGTGGAATTACCGGCCTCAGCATGGTACGCGGCCGCGGCCTGCAGCGCATCGATGTCGAAATACTGCAGAATTCCGTACACCGACGCCAGCATGACGGCGACAGTGGTCGCGCGCAACATCTTCAGAATAAATTCGGGACGCCGAGCCGCTTCTCCCGCCGCCAACACTGTGAACAGGCACAATGCCGCAACCGTCACCAGGCCCATGCGCCGCCAGTTGCTGCCGAGCAGCGAGAACCACGGCCGTGTTGAGAATGCGGAAGCGAGCGCGTAACAGGCAATCTGCGCCGCCGCGAGCCAGCAGAGCCAGCGCCCGGCAGGTCTGCTCCAAAGCGACGCGATCGCCTGGGACATTTGTTGGGGAAAGATCGCGCATCCGGCAACCCCAAGCCAAAGAACGATGACTTTCGGCGTGACGTCGTAGTGAAACTGCAGGCCGGGCGTGATGAGAAGCGGAAGGAGAAAGACGAGCGCCGTCAACAGGATTGCCATAAAGGCCGTGTCAGATGACTACTATCGCAGTTGGCATCCTGCAGAGCGGGCGATCGTCTCTTGTCGCCGGCTCTGTGGGCACTCCCGCAGGGTCGAAAAAATGCGACGCCGGCACGAATGCCGAGCCGCGCACCCCTGAAGGGGATGCTCTTACGATGTGAAGGCGCTTTTCGCCAGCACGAAAGGAGCCGTCACAAACCCGATCGCGAGCAGCGAGACGAATGCGACTGGAGCCGCGCCGGCAAACAACAGACCCATACCCGTCGAGAGAAGCCGGTTGGATTGCGGGGGCGCGCCGGCCGTTTGCGTGGCAGCGGCAGGCGGATCCTCGCGATACACCCAGGCCGCGGGAGCGCCCGGCTCGCCGGCCACGTCCGGGATATCAAACGCCGGTTTGGCCCTGCGCCGCGGCGCGGGCGCTGCTTTCACCGCTCCGTTCTTCAGTTCGTTCGTCGGTGGCATTGCGGCCTCCTCTCGGCTGGACCGATCCCCGCTCGACCACGTCGACGAGGCTCGCATAATCTTCCGCGGCCCGGCTGCGCGGCGCGTATTCCCAGATCGTCTGATGGCTCGCGGTCGCGTAGTTCAAATCGATGCACTGCCGGATGCCTGGCTCAAACACGTGCCGCCCGATCGCGGGATCGCGGCCCAGCGCTTCGAGCGTCGCGCGCGACGCGTGGTTGGCGCTGTGCACAAACGTCGGCACCACGGCGAGAAGGTCGAGCCGCCGCTCGGGCCACAAATCACGCACCTGCGCGATGCCGTTATACGTCTGGCGCGCGCCGATCACCGCCATCAGGTCCATGCCCACGGGGATCAAGAGTTCTTCGGCGCAGAGCAGTGCGTTGAACGTCAGCAGGTTCATGGCCGGTGAAGTGTCGATCACGAGCGCGTCGTAGCGGGATTCATTTCGCAGGCGCCGCGCCAGAATCGTTTCGCGCTGCGTTTCCCCCGCCAATCGCCGTTCGAGCGAGAACGCTTCGGGAGTCGAGACGACAACATCAAGCCCCTCGCGCACACCGCGCACCACCACCTCATCCAGCGAGGCTTCGGCCGTCAT
>DASZLP010000091.1:0-26958 GCA_035552355.1 Bryobacteraceae bacterium
ACCGCTATCCTGTATCCTTTATTCTTGTAAGCCGGTATCCTGAAAAGAAGCGAGTTTAACGAAGGATGGTTCTCAGCATCACCACGCGTCATTGCGAGCCCGACGTCACCGTCATCGAGATCAACGGCCGTATTACGCTGGGCCGCGAAAGCGGACAGATCGAAACGTTCGTTCTGAAGGCACTGGGCGAGGGGGCGGCGAAAATCGTCTTCGATTTGTCCCAGGTATCCTACATCGACAGCACGGGCATCGGCATTATCGCCTACTGCTTCGGCAAGGCATCCCAGAAAGGCGCGCAGGCGGCGGTCGCCGGAGCGGCCGGCCTGGTGCTCGACGTATTCCGGCTGACACGCCTCGACAGCGTTATCCGGTTTTTCCCCGATGTGGCTGCTGCCTGTGCCGGGCTCGCGGCGGTCAGTCCTTCTGCTAGTCCATCGGCGTAGGCATGCAGGTTCTACAGGCAGGTCGGCACAAGCTCATACTTCTTGAGATCGACTCGACGACCGTCTCTGCCGTTGCCCAGCAGGCAGGTTTTGAAGCGAGGCTCAAGGAATCGCCGCGCAGCATTCTGCTGGAGCTGACCGCCGAGCAAAGAGAGACGCCGCTGCTGCTGTTCGATGCCGCCGATCCGGCCAATCTTGGATGGTTCTCGCGCTGTCAGTTCTACGTCGACGGGCGCACCGGAAACGTGATGCAGACGCCAATGGCGGTAGCCAACAAACGCGACCGCGCCGGACGGACGGTCCACAACAGTCTGCGCCTCCGCATCTCGAAGGAATTGCCGTCGAGCTTCCGGCTGCCGGGCAAGCAGCCGATGACCGAGCAGGTGTTTTACGCCATGCTGAATAATTTCCTGCAGGCGCTGATCCGGACGGGCGTGGCGATCTGCGGCGGAACGGTGGTCACTCCGCTGGCGGGCCGGTCGGAAACCCCCGGCTCACGCAACTGATGGCCGGAGCCGGCCTTTCCCTCCTGATTCGCTCCGCTGTTGAAAGCGACTATCCTGCCGTCGCGCGGATCCAGTGCCGATGCCCCGAAACCGCCCAATGGCCGCTGGGGGATTACTCTGGCTATCCGCTGCTCCTGGCCCTGCTGGATGGTAAGCCGGCGGGCTTCTGTTCATGGCGCCAGACGGCGCCCGACGAAGCCGAGATTCTGAACATCGCGGTGGACCCCGATTGCCGCCGCCGCGGGGTCGGGTCCTCACTGCTGGAGGCGGTCTGCGAGCAGGCAAAAGGGGCCATTCTTCTGGAGGTTGCGGAACCGAATTTACCGGCGCGCGCGCTCTATCGAAAGCACGGCTGGGAGTCCGCGGGGATCCGGGCCGGATACTATGACCACGGCGCCGTTAATGCTGTTGTCATGAAAAAACGTTCATGGTAAAGTCCTGGTTAGACGGACGGAAAGACGTTCGCCACTTCAGAAAGAAGTGAAGCTACCCACCATTTCGGTCAACGATTGCGTGCCGGCAGCCCTGAAGGGGATGACCGGGACCGGAGCGGCGAGGCGACTCCACTAAGGAGAGATGCCCTGAATGGAACAAAACGCAATAGCAGAAATCAAAGCGCACCTGATGCAGACGAATGAGAAGTACCGTCACCTCGTGGAACAACATCACGAGTACGACCGGCTGGTGGAAGCGCTCGAAGCGAAACATGCGCTCTCGACTGCCGAGGAAATCGAAGAACATCGTCTGAAAAAACTGAAACTCCATCTGAAAGACGAGATGGAGCAACTGGTCAGCGAATACCGGCTCCAGCACGCGAGCTAGAGTTCATCAGGCGCGCTGCAGGCGAAGCGCACGAAGTTAATAGAAAATGGAACCCGGACGGGCTTGCGGGCGTGAGCCGTCCGGGTTTTTTCTTTTTATGGACGATCCGGAAATTCCAGTCCGCATTCCAATTGAAGATGTTTTCGACCTGCACACGGTGCCGCCGCGAGACGTAAAGGCAGTGGTGGAGGAATATCTCGCCGAAGCCAATCGGGCCGGCCTGAAGGCGCTGCGGATTATTCATGGAAGAGGCATCGGAGTACAGCGGCAAATGGTCCGGACGATACTGGCGCGAACGCCGTTTGTGGCCGATTTCGGGGACGCGCCGCTCGAGGCCGGCGGCCGCGGAGCGACCGTGGTGACCCTGCGAATCTGAGGTCTACCGGAGCGCCTTTTCTTTTCTTTCTTCCGCTGCCAGGCACTCCGCTGCCAAATCCGTCCACTTCTCCTTCGCAAACCGGATGAGGCCGGAGTCAAGCCGGAGCTTGTCCACGTAAGCCCGCGCGCGTTCCCAATGCGCGATCGCGTCGTCGTATCGTTCCTCGCGCATCGCAATTGCTGCTTCGGCGGCCTCTGTCGAGCGCGGCTTGTGTTCTTTGCACGCCCGGCGCAGCCACTCCCGCGCATGTCCGGCATCCTTCCGCCATACGGCGCTCGAGCACGCGGCTTCCAGAAACAGGGCGTGGCGCATCGGCTTTCCGGCGCGGCCAGACTCCGCGAGAGCCCGCTCCAGGTATTCCAGCGCCTTGTCACCGGCGCCTGCGTCGAAACCGCGATAAGACGCCATCAAATTGCACCAGGACCAGGTGGCTGATGAGCGATCCACCAGCATCATCGCGTCAAAGAGAGCCGGGGACCAATCCCGCGGCCGCACCCCTTTTGCCTCCTCGGACTGCACCCCGAGCAGCCCCATCACCTGCCGCGCCTGATCCGGATGCCGCAGGAATTGCCACAGCCGCGCGCCGTCGGTTTTTTGCAGTCCGAATGACCAGGGAATGATCGACAGCGCCAGCGTCAGCAACGACGCCAGGATCAGTGTTCCGATCCACGACCATCCGCCGTCGCCGTAGCGCACCCACAATAGTACGGCCAGCGCGGTGAGCCCGAGGCTCGCGATCGGTCCGCCTGCCACGCTCCACGCGAAAGGCCTCGGATCGAGCCCGGCAGCGGCGGTCAGCGGTTTAAACATCCCGCCGCCCCAAAGCCGCCACATCCAACGGAACACCCACCTGCTGCCGGACTTCTGCCAGAGCAACGGGCCAACCGAAATGCCGCCCATACCGAGTCCCGCCAGCCACCCCGCTGCCGCGTGCCCCAGTTCGTGTATGGCGATCGCCACGTAAGCGATCGGAAGCAGCAGCCAGATGTTATTTTCCGGGAGTCGCCAAGCCGGCAATATCCCGCGATCCTGCAGGATGTCCAGCGCGATCCAGGCGAGCCCGACTGCGACTCCGGTGTAAATCCCGAGGCCGCGTCTGCGCCGGGGCGCGGCGGGCGCAGCCTGCTCCAGATCAAGAAGCGGCGTAGCGGACACTGTCAAACATCATACCCGCCGCTCGCGAGCCTGCGAGTCGACTGAGCGCCTCGAACCGTTCTCGCCGGCGAGATCCGCAAAGCAATGGCCGAGGACAATAAGCGTCAGACCTGCGATCAAAACGTCCGCGCGGGAATCGCGTGAGAACACTACAGTGAGCAGAATTCCGGCCACGCCCGCGCCTCGCGCGACCCAGCCTGAAGCGCCAATCAGCCGGCGGCCCGAATCGGAAAGCCCGCAGGAACGTTCAATGGCCGCCTGCGGTCTCCAGAGCCGCTCGATCGCCTGCAGAGCCCCGAAGAGGAACACCGCCGTTATTGCGGCCCGCGACAGACGCAGCCACAACGGCGTCGCGGCGGCCACGAGCGCCCCGTAGCCAAACATGAGTACGCAGACGGTCGCCAATACCAATTGGGAGGAGTAGGAAAGTCTCCCGTGCGGGCTTTCAGCCGAGGCGCCCTGCGGATTCACAACCTTATACTCCCACAACCTGGGAATTGCTATTTCAGCGCATCTTCAATCAGCCGCTTTTGCTCTTCAGCGTGCCGCTTCGCCGAGCCGGCCGCAGGACTCGCGTTCTTCAGCCGTCCCGCGTATTGAATGATGTGGCCGAGCCCTTTGAAGTAGCCGTACATGAACCGCCATGCGCCCATGTTGCGCGGCTCTTCCTGGCACCAGATCAACTCGACGCCGGGACGGTAGCGAGCCAGCAGATCCGTCACCGGATCGTCCGGGAACGGATACAACTCCTCGATCCGCACCAGCGCGACGTCGTCGATCTTCTTCGCTTCGCGCGCCGCCGCCAGATCGTAGTAAACCTTGCCGGTCGAGAAGACGATCTTGCGCACGCCCGAAGGATCGAGCATGTCGCCGATCACCGGACGGAACGATCCGCCGGTCAGGTCGTTAAAGCTCGATACAGCGGCAGGCGATCGCAGCAGGCTCTTGGGCGTGAACAGCACCAGCGGCTTCGGCTCTGTCGCCATCTGCCGCCGCAGGATGTGGAAGTATTGAGCCGGAGTCGAGCAGTTCGCCAGGCGAATGTTGTTTTCGGCGCACAGCAGCAGGAAGCGTTCCATGCGCGCGCTCGAATGCTCCGGACCCTGCCCTTCATATCCATGCGGCAGCAGCATCACGAGGCCGCTTCGCTGGCTCCACTTCTGCTCGGCCGTGGTCACAAACTGGTCGATGATGATTTGGGCCCCATTCGAAAAATCGCCGAACTGCGCTTCCCAGAGCGTCAGCGTTTGCGGGTCGGCAACGCTGTAGCCATAATCGAATCCGAGCACGCCGAACTCGCTCAGCGAGCTGTCGAACACGTTGAAACCGGCCTGCTTTGCAGTCTGGCCGTCGTTCATGTGCTGCAGCGGGATGTACTTGTGGCCATCCTCGAAGTCATAGAACACAAGATGCCGCTGGCTGAAGGTGCCGCGGCCGGAATCCTGCCCGCTCAATCGCACCGGAACGTCTTCGAGCACGAGGCTGCCGAACGCAATCGCTTCCGCGTACGCCCAGTCGACAGGGCCGTCCTTCGCCAGCGTCTCGCGCCGTTTCTTCACAAACGCGTCGAGCTTGGGATGGATGTGGAACGACGACGGCAGATACGTGATGCCGTCCACCACGCGTTCGAGCAGATCCCGTGAAATCGCCGTCGTCGACTTCGCCGGCAAATGCGCGATCGGCGGATTCAACACCCACGGGCCCGCTGCCTTGTTCGCATCGAAGGCCGCGTTCAATCTGTCGGCGACTTTCTTCCGGCTGCTCTCGACCGCAGCCGTCGTCAGAATCTTCGCCGCGGCCAACTGCTGTCCATAAAGGACGGCTGCCGAGTGCTGCTCTTTGATCCGGCGGTACATCACCGGCTGGGTGTATGCGGGATCGTCGCCTTCGTTGTGACCGTGGCGGCGATAGCAGATCATATCGATCACAACGTCGCGCTGAAACTGCTGCCGGTAGTTGAACGCGAGGCGCAGCACGCGCATCATCGCTTCAGGATCGTCGCCGTTTACGTGAAAGATAGGCGCCTGCACGGACCGCGCGATGTCCGTCGCATAAGCGGTAGAGCGCGAGTCGGAGGGCAGCGTGGTGAAGCCGATCTGATTGTTGATCACGAAGTGGATCGTGCCGCCCGTCGAGTAGCCTTCGAGCAAGGAGAGGTTCAGCGTTTCCGCGACTACGCCCTGGCCGGCAAATGCCGCGTCGCCATGCACGAGCAGCGGGATCACGCGCAATCGTTCGGTGTCGCCAAGCCGCTCCTGCTTCGCCCGCGCCATGCCTTCGACCACCGGATTCACCGCTTCGAGATGACTGGGATTGGCCGCGAGCGTCACGACGACTTCTTTGCCTGAGGGCGATCGATGGATACCGCTTGCGCCCAGGTGATACTTCACGTCGCCCGATCCCTGCGCGGACGCCGGGTCGATGTTGCCTTCAAACTCCGAGAAAATCTGGCCGAGCGGCTTACCGACGATGTTCGCGAGCACGTTCAGACGCCCGCGGTGCGCCATCCCGATCACCATCTCGTGGACGCTGCTCTCGGCGCAGAAGTTCGCCAGTTCCGTCAGCACCGAGATCGTGGTCTCGGCGCCTTCGAGCGAGAAGCGCTTCTGCCCGATGAACCGCCGGTCGAGGAAGTGCTCGAACTCTTCGGCGCGCAGCAGGTTGTCGAAGATGCGGAGCTTTTCTTCTTTCGAGATCTCGTAGTGGAACTCGGGAGACTCCATGCGCTCCTGCAGCCAGATCTTCTCCTCCGGCCGCTGGATGTACATGTACTCCGCGCCGATCCTGCCGCAGTAAACTTCGCGGAGGCAGTCGATCATCTCGCGGAGGGTCGCCTGACTGCGTCCGCCGAATGCATGCGCGAGCGAATCGGTATAGAAGTGCCGGTCGAGGTCCCAGATCGTCAGCCCGTAGGTGAGCGGGTCGAGCTCGGCATTGTACGCCGGTTCGTCGCCCAGCGGATCGAGATCGGCCATCAGATGCCCGCGCACGCGGAAGGCGTTGATCAACCGGATGACTGCCGCGCCCTTGACCACCTCCATCGATGGTTCGGGCACCGGCGCCAGCGCGGCCGGAGTCTTGTCCGGAGCCCATTTCACGGGCGCGTAGGGAACGCGCAGGGCTTCGAAGATTTCCTCGTAGAAGTTCTGCTCGCCATCGAAGAGTGCCTGCAGCGTGCCGAGAAACAGCCCGGATTCGGCGCCCTGAATGATGCGATGGTCGTACGTGCACGTCACCGACATCACTTTGCTGATGCCGAGCGATGCGATCACGTCGGGGGCCGCGCCGCGGTACTCCGCCGGATAATCCATCGCTCCGACGGCGATAATGGCACCCTGGCCGGCGACAAGACGGGGCATCGACGCCATCGTCCCGACCGTGCCTGGATTGGTGAGCGAGATCGTGGTTCCCTGGAAATCCGCCACGCCCAGCTTGCCATTGCGGGCGCGGACGACGAGATCGTCGAAGGCCGCGATGAATTGGGCGAACGTCATCGCGCCGGCGTTCCTGACACACGGCACGAGTAAACTACGAGCGCCATTCCTGCCCGCCACGTCGATCGCGAGACCGAAGTTGATTTCCTTGCGAACGACGCGGAACATCTCACCCGTGTTGTTCGATGCGAACGCATGGTTGAGCGATGGGTTCGCCTCCACCGACTTCACGATCGCCCAGCCGATCAGGTGCGTGTACGAGATCTTGCTCCTGCCGAGCAGCGCGCGATGATGATTGATCAGCCGGCGGTTCTCATCGATCACCTTGACCGGCACGATTCTCTGCGAAGTCGCGAGCGGAATCGCGGCGCTCAGCGCCATATTTTCGGCGATGCGGGCGGCGGTCCCCCGCAACGGCATGAGCTCTTCCGATCCGGAAACCACCGGCTCGGCCGCCGCCATTGTCACGGCCGGCGCGAGTGCCCTTGCGGGCGGCTGATGAGAGACTCCGTTGCCGCCGTTGCCATTCGGCTTTTCGTGCTCGAAAATCGTCTTCCAATCGGCGTCGACGGACGCCCGATCATGATGATATTGCTGCAGCAGCTCTTCCTCGAGCCACGCATTAACGCCCGACTGTGGGCCTGGTTTTGCTTCCATAAAACGGGGGGAGACTAAGTGTCTGTCTCAATGATAACTTGGGTCCTCGTCCGGGGCAGGTTATCAACCGCGGGCCTATACCATTAGACCGTGAAACTGCTGATCTTTTCCGACATCCACAGCGATGCCCGGGCACTCGAGCGCCTGATGTCGATTGATGTCGATTACTACTTCTGCGCCGGGGATCTCGTCAACTGGTCCCGAAATATGGACGCCATGGGCGAGATCCTCAAAAAACGCGGCGAGCGCGTGTATGTCATACCCGGCAATCATGAAACGGCCTCTCAGGTCACGGATCTGTGCACGCGGTTCGGCCTCAACGATTTCCACGGGGGGCATATCGAGCTCGGCGGCTTCCACATCATCGGACTCGGCTACTCGAATCCGACGCCCTTCGACACGCCGGGCGAATATTCAGAAGCAGAGCTCGAACGACGTCTCCACGCCTTCGACGGGGTGAAGCCGATGATCGCCATCTGCCACGCGCCGCCGCAGGGCACGATGCTCGACCGCATCACCAATCTCCGCCATGCCGGCAGCATGGCCATGCGCGAATTCCTGCAGCGCGAGCAGCCGCGTTACTTCTTCTGCGGACACATCCATGAAGCCGCCGGCGCGCAGGACAAGCTGGGGGAGACGTCGGCGATGAATGTCGGGAAGAAGGGATATCTGCTCGATCTGGAGAAGCAGGCCGGGCCCGCGTTGTCGTGAGTCGAATAGCTCTTCACGTCTCAATCGGACGTCCGAAGCACAACACATAGCCGTTGTTGTCAGCCACCTCGAAGGCTCTCAGCCCGTCGCTGGTATCGGCGAGTTCCCGGTGCATCGGAATCTCATTGGCGACGAACTCCGCGTAGAGTGCGTCGGGGTCGTTTGTATGGATGTAGGCATCCCACCTCGCCCACTCGTGACGCGACCGGTTCGGTTGCGGATGAACATCCGGCGCAATGGCCTTCAGATTGATCATGACGCTGTCGCGGCCAACGAACGCCCAGAAGTCCTTGCCGTGGCCTTCACTGCCGCCTTTATACAGCACACTGAAGCCGAGCCGCCGATAGAAGTCGAGCGTGTCTTCGAGATCGTCGACGATAAAGAACGGCGCAATGCTGTTCAGCATTCGGTCGCCCTCAAACTGTGAACAACTGTAAGCCGGCATCGAGCCGCCGCAGATCCCGCGGGTCGCTTGTCACCACAGCCTGTCCGGCTCTGCGCGCGCAGATGACAATATGCGCGTCGACGATATCCGCCGTCCCTGTCCGCGCGAGGAGCAGGCCGGCCGCGGTCGCGTCTGGTCCGTCGAGCGCAACGAGATCCGTGAAGGCCTGACGCACCAGGCGGCATAGCCTGGCCTGGCTCGCGGGTTGACGGATGGCTTGGGCAAGCGCTGTCGTGGGTATGGTGATGCGCATACCGCGCTCGACCGCGCGCGCGATCAGCGTGAGCACCTCGCGATTATTCCGGTCGACGGCGATCAGCCCGCCGGCGTCGAATGTGATGCCGCTCAGGCGACCCTGCCTTTTGGATGGCGCCGGCGATGGGATTCGGGATCGAGAATCGTATCGGCCCAGGCGCGTTCCTTCTTCGTGAGAGGACCGCCAGTCTGCCGCAGGGCTTCGCCCAGCATTTCCCGCCATCCCGCCGCGTCAAACAATGCCACCCCAACCGCGTGCTGGACGAATCCCGATATGCTTGCGGCCTGCCCGGCTGCGACCAGAGACCGGATCTCATCGAGCTGCTCCAGTGGAAGGGTGATTGTGATCTTCGCGGTCGCCATACCAGAAACCATACCATGCGCCGGGAGCCTATTTCGAGAGCACGACAAACTTGTCGAACTCTTCTTTTCGAGTGAATTGGCTGTAGCGAGCAACCCGCTGCGTGTCGGCCGCGCATTCGAGACACACGACAGCACAGGGCTCGCCGCGGACGGGCGGGTCGTATTGCTTCGAGGGATTCTCCACGGCCGTATGAATGAACAATACGCCGGGCTTGCGCTCGCGCAGGAGCGCCTCGAACGGATATTCGAGCTGGAAGTCGGTACTGTCGACGCCTATCAGCCCGCAGTCGAGTTTCGCCAGAGCGGCGACGGATTTCCGATAGGCATCCGCGTTGTGAACCGTCGTCATATCGGCGAAATACTGCGTGTCGCGGTCCCTGTGTAAAACGCTGTCCGGCCCGCGCAGGGGCCGAACCCAGTTGTCGAGCAGGGGACGGCGCGCTCCATCAAGCAGGAACAGGACGACCGCGGCGAGCAGCACCTGGCGGAGCGCGTCGTGCTTTCGCGCCCTGCCGGCGAAAGAAGCCACGAGCGGCGATGCGAGAACGAATAACGGCAGGAAGAAGCGCGCGCCGAACGGCTGCCACTTCAGATAGAAGCAAAAGGCCAGGATGCCGCACCCGAACGCGGCGACATAGGCGGCTTCGAAGCGGTTGCGTCCGCGAATGGCGCGGATGCAAAAGACCCCGGCGGCGAGAACCAGGATTGCGAGATGCCAGACGGCAGGCCTGTCGGTTTCATGGTTCGGATTGCTCGGGGGATGGTAAGCGGTCCAGCGCCAGGTCGTTGCCGGATCCTGCGGATCGATTCCCAGTTTGCGATGAGCCGCGATGACGGCGCTGAAGATGCCATTGTTCCAGCTTGCCTCGCGCATGCCGAGCTGTTCGGAGGCATTGCGCAGCAGATTCGACACCGTGGGCTTCCAGCCGAAGCGTTCGTTGCGCCAGCGAAAAAATCCGTCACCCTGCGCGGAGTCAAAACCAAGGGGAGACCCGCTGAGCGTGTAATTGCGGATGTAGAGCGGTGTATTCAGCGCCAACGCGCACAGGCATGCCACGGCAGCGCCCGGCAGCAGTTTTGAAATGGGCGTATACCGTAGAGCGCGCGCCAGCACGACGAGAAGAATCCACGGCAGGAAAATGTACGCAGTCCCTTTGGTGAGCAGGGCGAGTCCGGTGGAGAGGCCGAGCAGGAGAGCCTCGCTGATGGCGCGTGTGGCGGCATATTCGAGCGCGAAGTACGTCGCCGCGGCCATCCAGAAGGCGAGCAGGCAATCGTTTTTGGCGCCCGTGCTGGCGAGAATACCCAGTGGAATGGTTGCGCAGAAGAGAGCCGCGCAAGCCTGCGCGCGCGTATCCGCACCGAGTTGCCTGGCGATCAAAGAGACCGTGACGGCGCTGCCGAGCCATCCGAACCACTGGACGAAGTTGCTGAAATGGTCGCTACCGGTGAGCACATAGAGATGCAGCATGAAGTATTCGGCCAGTGGCTGCAGCATGATCTGGTTCAGATACTGTGTGGGAAAGAAGCGCACGCTGCCCTGCTCGGCCCAGTAGAGGACGCGCGGCAGATGGTAGGCCATCGCGTCCCAGGTGTTGGGAGGACTCGCGGCGGCGGTGACGGCGGTCAGCAAAAGAATCGCGGCGATGCCGATCACTGCGAGCGAGGAGACCAGGTCGATGGAGATGCGGTGGAGCTTGAAGATTCGTAACCGTAGCCGCTTCGCGACGAAGGGCGCGAGCGCTGTGACGGCGATCCACCACAGGATGAGCGGCGTGCGGTGCAGAAGATTGAAGAGGCTCAGGAATTCGGCGCCGGCCACGACGGCGAGACCGAAAAGAACGCAGGCCGTGAGAAACCGCGCGCGGAGTCCGCTCTTCGCGGGTGCGACAAGAGTCAATGCTGTCAGGGCCGCAATCAACAACGCCGCGAGCATTGAGGCTTAGTCTGCATTTCTACCGGTCCTGGCAAAGCAAGCGCCGGGCGAGAGCGCCCGCGCCACAGGCTTACAGCAGGCCCGTGGAAGACAGGCCATCTATTTGAACAGGTTCAGCACATCCTGGGGCACGGCATTATCGTCTGGCTTCTGCCATCCCTTTTCGAACCACTGCTCCCAGTTTTGCGCCCAGGGCCGTCCATAGTAGTCGATGAAACCCGGGTCACTTTTCGTGAGCTGGACCGGGCGTCCGTTGACATTTTTGATGTTTGACAGACATTCGATGAACGTATAGCGCGCGTTGGGGTCGCCCGCACCGGCCCGCCGCACGAAACGATCACGCACGCGCAGTGGCTGCGCAAATGCTTCGGGGTCATACCACACCGCCTCGTGATCGATGGCGATGAAGTGATGGTTGGCGTCGTAGAGAGGCTTGTAGGTTTCCACGGTCTCCATTTTGCCCGAGAACTCGAACATGGTGTGCTGGGTCCAGCCCTGGACGTTGGCGGTCCAGGAGATCAGAGTTTCGCCGTCCCAGAAGCCGACGGTTTCGCCATACCATTGGGGCACCTTCTGCACGTGCTGACGGCCGATGAGGACTTCGCGCAGAAAATTGGCGGCGATGCCGGACAGGAACTCCACTCTTGTGGGCGTGATAGTCAGCTCGAAGTTGGAGCCCTGCGACGGTTCGGCCCACCATCGGATGAAACCTTCGGGCAGACAGAACGACGCGCTCCACTGCTTGGAGTTGTCCACTGTCTCGTGGTAGAGCATCTGTACGTAGCGCTTCTGATATTCCGGGGTGAGGAGCGACAGCACAGTCGAGGCCTGCTCGATTCCGCCCCATTGCCAGCGCTCGCCCCGGACTCCTCCGAAGGCCCTGCGGTCGGGCCCGCTGAAGCCGGGTGAATCGGAGCCATTCGGATCGCGGCGATAGAAGCCGTCCCAATCGGGCGTGGTGGCTTTGGTGTAGACGGTCGGGCCGCCATGCGCCTTCGCCTGAGCCAGCAGGGCCTCGTAGTGTTCTTTGGCGGTTTTATACGGATAAGGGCTGACGATGCGGTCGCGGGGATGGTCGATATTGCAATTACCCCAGGAGGCGGAGGTGGGTGGATTGGCGCCGATGCGTCCGCTCTCCCACATGGCGTCGATCATCTGGCGCGGCGTGTTGCAGCGGTAGTAGCGAGGGTCAGTCCAGAGGGCTTTGTCTTTGTAAAAGTTTTTGGAGGTGAAGAGATCGACCGGCAGCGGCGTAATGCCCGGCTGCGGGGGCTCGGATACGGGTTTGGGAGGCTGACGCACGCCGGGGGCTCCCTGCCCACCGCCCCGGGCCGGCCCGGGATTGCCGGCGCCCGCTGGTGCGGGGACCGCGGGCGGCAGCTCCGGCTGGCCGGTCAGAACCGGGTTGGGGCCTGGCGCGGGACCGGGCGCTGTCTGCGCGGCCAACCACACCGCGCCCGCGAGGATCAGGACGCAGGAGCACAGCACCAATTGGGCCGGCGGGTACTTTCTCATGAGCATGTTAAAAGATTATCTCCAATCGCGCGGGGCCCGCAGAGAGTCTATCGAATCGTTACTCTGAACTTATGGCAACTCTCGGCTTGATCGAATACGATTCGGCTTCTGCGGAAGTCCGCGCCGTCTATGACGACATCATGGCCACCCGAAAGACCGACTGGATCAACAATTTCTGGAAAGCCATCGCGCGCGATCTCGCGACTCTGCGCCGCACTTGGTCGAGCATCAAGGAGATCATGAAGCCCGGCGCGCTCGATGCGCTGACCAAGGAGATGATCTATGTCGCCGTCAGCGCGAGCAATCAGTGCGGGTACTGCATTGCGTCCCACACCGCCGCCGCGCGTAAAGCCGGTATGACGGACGAAATGTTCGCCGAGTTGATGGCGGTCGTCGGGATGGCCAACGAGACCAACCGCCTCGCGAGTGGGTACCAAGTGGAGATTGACGAGCAGTTTCTGACGCGGTGATGTTCGAGCGTGTGCTGGCGGTGGTGCGGAAGATCCCGAAAGGCAAGGTCGCGACGTACGGTGACGTGGCCGCCGCGGCGGGTTTTCCCGGGGCGGCGCGCCAGGTCGTGTGGGCGCTGCGGTCCGGCGGGAAGGCTGTGCCGTGGCATCGGGTGTTGGGCGCGAAGGGCCGCGTCTTATTACCCGGCCCGAACGGACTCGAACAACGTCTGCGCCTGCGCACCGAAGGCGTCGTGATTGCGGGCGATCGCGTGGATCTGGATCTCTACGGGCACAGGTTCAAAACGGGGCAAGGCGCCGGCACGATTGCCCGCGCGGCGGGTGAGAGCGCCCGCGCCACAAGGCTAAAATCGAAGCTTGGAAAATCGTGAGTTCGCACGGATTCTCGCCGAGACCGCCGACCTGATGGAGATTGCGGGTGAGGACTTTCGCCGCCATCGCGCCTACCGCACGGCCGCGTCGTCGATCGAAAGTTATCCCGAACGGATCGCCGATCTGCTGGCGGACGCGAACCGCAGCGTCACTGAAATTGCCGGGATCGGCGATAAGCTTGCCGCGGCGATCGAGCAAATCAACAGGACCGGCAGCTTCGAGAAGCGCGACGCTCTGCTGAAGAAATTTCCGCCGGCGGCGCTCGAATTCCTGAAGATTCAGGGTCTCGGTCCGAAAAGCATCGCGCTCCTCTTCGAACATTTCCAGCTCACCACGATGGACCAGCTCGAACAGCTCTGCCGCGAACAGAAGCTGCGCGATCTGCCGCGCATGGGCGCGAAGCTCGAAGAAAAAGTGTTGCGGAGCATCGAGCAGCACAAGGTGCGGACCGGCCGATTCCTGCTGAACTTCGCGGACAACACGGCGCGCGAGCTGACGGCGTGGCTATCGGATCTCGGCGGTATTGAAGCGATCACGCCCGCGGGCAGCCTGCGACGCGGGCGTGAGACGATCGGGGACCTCGACCTTCTCGTCACCGGTCCCGGCGCGGCGGCGGCGCTCGAGCGTGTGGCGGCGCATCCGCGCGTGCAGGAAGTGCTGGGCCGCGGCGCGAACAAGACCAGCGTGAAGATCGGGCGCGAGGAACTGCAGGTCGACGTGCGTGCTCTCGACCATGCGAGCTTCGGCGCGGCCGTGCAGTACTTCACCGGCAGCAAGGATCACAACGTCGCATTGCGGCAGCGCGCGATCCGCATGGGATTCAGGTTGAGCGAATACGGGCTGTTTCGGGCGGAAGATGATTCGCGGGTAGCCGGCGCGACTGAAGAGGAAGTTTACGGCGCGCTTGGGCTCGACTGGATTCCTCCCGAGCTTCGCGAGAATCAGGGCGAGATCGAGCTTGCCGAGGCGCACGCTCTGCCGAAGCTGGTAGAGCAGAGCAACATCCGCGGCGACCTGCATATGCACACGACCGCGACCGACGGTCGCGCCACGCTCGAAGAAATGGCCGAAGCGGCGCGCGCGCTCGGCTACGAATACATTGCCATCACCGATCACTCGAAGGCGATCGCGATGGCGTTTGGGCTCGACGAAGCGAAGGTCGTCGAGTTCGCGAAGACGTGCCGGAAGATCAACGAGTCGGGGCATCTCGGCATTCGCGTTCTTTCGGGCCTTGAATGCGACATCATGAAGGACGGCGAGATGGATCTCGCCTGGGACGCTCTCGCGGAGCTCGACATCGTGATCGCGAGCGTCCACAGCCATATGGGTCTGGAGCCGGAGGCCATGACAGACCGCATGCTGCGCGCGATCGAGTGTCCGCACGTCAAAGCGATAGGACATCCGACCGGGCGCTTACTGCTGCATCGCGATCCGTTCGCGTTCGATTTCGATCGAGTGGTGGCCGAAGCGGTGAAGCGCGGCGTGTGGCTTGAAGTAAACTCGAGCCCGGAGCGGCTCGATCTCAGCGCCGCGCATGTGCGGGCGGCGAAGATAAAAGGCGCGAAGTTCATCGTTTCGACGGACGCGCACCATCCGAGCCATCTGCTGAACATGCGCTATGGAGTGCTGACGGCGCGGCGAGGGGGTCTGGCGGCGGAGGATATAGTAAACACATATTCGTCCGAACAGTTTGTTCAGGCGCTTCGTACGTCCCGGAAGTAGTCTCAGGTGATTTATGCGAAAACTGACGATGCTCGTAGCTGTTGCGGCCGTGGTGCTGGCAGCGATTTCGCCCGCGCCTGCAGCTGACGAATCCGACTTTCACATCCCATTCGAGAAGTACAAGCTGCCGAACGGCATGCGCGTTGTCCTGTCGCGCGATAACGCAGTCCCGGTGATCGCCCTCTACGTTATCTACGATGTGGGCGCGCGTTCCGAAGAGAAAGGGCGCACCGGTTTCGCGCACCTGTTCGAGCACATGATGTTCGAAGGCTCGGCCAACGTCAAAAAGGGCGAGCACTTTAAATACGTGCAATCGAACGGGGGCGTGATGAACGGCTCGACGCACCCGGACTACACCGATTACTTCGAGCAACTGCCATCCAACAAACTCGGGCTCGCGCTGTGGCTCGAGTCGGACCGCATGCGCAGTCTCGCAATCACACCCGAGAATCTCAAGAACCAGCAGGAAGCGGTGAAGCAGGAAAAACGGCTGAGCTTCGACAATCAGCCCTACAGCACGGCAATCATCGAGAGTTGGCCGAAGCTCACGTTCAGCAATTTCCAGAGCTCGCACTCGCTGATCGGATCGTTCGACGATCTCGAAGCGGCGAGCGTCGATGATGTCGCGAAATTCTTCAAGACGTACTATGCGCCCAACAACGCTGTGCTCGTGATCGCGGGCGATTTCGAAACGGCCGATGCGAAGAAGCTCATCCAGCAATATTTCGGCAACATTCCGTCGCAACCGCAGCCGCAGCGTCCCGATTTGACCGAGCCGGCGCGCACCGAAGGCAAAATGGAGACGGTTAAGGACCAGCATGCTCGCGTGCCCGGAGTGATCGTAGGCTGGCCGGCGCCGAAGAAGCACTCGCCGGACTGGTATGCGCTGGGCATGCTCGACGCCGTTCTGACGGGCGGCGAGAGCGCGCGCCTGCAGCTTGATCTGGTGAAGGGCCGACAGTCGATCCTGCAGTATCAGGCGAATCCCGGCTGGCCATTCGCGGGGTTCAACGATTTCAAAGATCCGGGCGATTACGCGGCGTTCCTGCTTTACAAACCGAACTACCGCGCGGAGCAGATCGTCGACCAGGTGCAGCAGGAGATCGACAAGATCGCGTCGGCGGGTGTGCCCGATGCGGAACTGGCGCGCGTGAAGGCGGTGCTGCGCTACGCGAAGGCCACAAATTTGCAAAGCTCGCTCGGACGCGCGCAATTGCTTGGGCAGCATGAGTTGCTCGACGGCAAACCGGAGATGGTGGATCAGGACTTCACGGACCTGTTCGCCGTGACCGGTCCGCAAATCCAGGCGGTGGCGAAGAAGTATCTGACGGCCGCGCGCCGCGATGTGCTGGTGATCCAGCCGGCGCCACCGGCGCCGCCGGCCGCCGCGCCGAAAGGACCAGCCAAATGAAAAACGGTATATGTTTGTTTCTGCTCATTACAGCCGCGCTTCCTCTGGCGGCGCAAACCGTCGACCTCACGAAGCCGCCTGTTTCAAAGGAGGCGCGCGCTTATAAGCTGCCTCCCGTCACCGAGAGCAAACTTCCGAACGGGCTGACGATTCTGGTCGCGGAAGACAAACGCTTTCCTCTCGTCACCGCGCGCCTCGTGTTTCTCGCGGGAAACAAGCGCGATCCGAAAGATCTGCCGGGTCTCGCGGCGAGCGTCGCGGCGATGCTGATGCAGGGAACCTCGAAGCGCCCCTACCAGCAGATCGCCGAGGAACTGGACAGTCTCGGCGGCGTGATGTCGGCCGCGACGGGCGCGGACTCGCTCAACATCGAAGCGAGCGTCCTTTCGGAGAACACGGCACAGGTACTCGAGCTCATGGCTGACGTCGCGCGCAACGCGATCTTCCCGGCGCAGGAGATCGAGCTGCACAAGCAGAACCGCAAGCAGACCCTGATCGCTCAGCACACTCAGCCGGCCTTTCTGGCGAACGAAGAGTGGCGCAAAGTCCTGTTCGGCGACACCCCGTATGCGCATGTCGGGCCGACATCGGAATCGATCGACAAGCTCGACCGCAAGGCCCTCGAAGACTACCGCGACACGTACCTGGTTCCGAACAACGCGTATTTGATCCTTGTCGGCAAGCTGCCGGCGCGTGCTCAGCTTACAAAGACGATCGCGGACCAGTTCGGATCGTGGGATCAGAAAAAGATCCCCGCCTACACCGCCCCGAAAGCGCCCGAAGCGAAGCGCGAGTTGGTGCTGGTGGACCGTCCCGGTTCCGTGCAGGCCGACATGCGAATCGGAAAGATCGCGGCGACGTACAACGATCCGGATTACTTTCCCGAGAATGTTGGATCCACGATCGAAGGCGGCGGACCCAACTCGCGCCTGTTCCTCGACATTCGCGAGAAGCGCGGCTTTGCTTATGACGTCCACACGGAGATCGGCGCGCTGGCCGATGCCGGCACGTTCGCGACCGTGACCCAGGTTCGCAACGAAGTCGTGGGCGATGCGCTCGAGGGGATTCTGGGTCATCTCGACAGGATGGCGACGGAGCCTGTGGCGCGCCAAGAGCTGACCGAAGCGAAGACGTATGCAAACGGCGTATTCCTCCTGAGCATGGAGCCGCAGCGCGGACTGGCCGACAGGCTCGTCCAGATGAAGGTCATGAACCTGCCGAAGAATTACCTCGAGACGTACACGACGAAGATCAACTCCGTCGAGCCGGATCAGATCGAGGCGGCGGCGAAGAAGGCGATGGCGACCAGCAACGCGTCGATCGTCGTGGTCGGCGATGCGGCGGCCATCGAGAAGCCGCTCGAGAAGTTCGGAACCGTGCGCGTCGTCAAACCGGCGCAATAAAACAGGATGAAGATCACAGCGTCCAAAGAAGTCTACAGTTGCAGTCTCTTCCGGGTCACGGAGAACGAAGCCGTCGACAAGACCGGATGGAAGATGAAGCGCAGCATCGTCCGGCACAACGGCTCGGCCGTGATGATGGCAGTCGATGCGAAGAAGCGCGTGATGCTGGTGCGGCAATACCGGATGCCCGCGAATCAGTACCTCTGGGAACTGCCGGCGGGCAAGATCGATAAGGGCGAGACGCCGATACAGACGGCGAAACGCGAGCTGATTGAAGAGACCGGCCTGCGCGCGAAGAAGTGGAAGAAGCTGGTCGCGTTTTTTCCGAGTCCGGGCTACATCGAAGAGAAGATGACGATCTTCCTCGCGACGGAACTTACCGAGGGTGAGTCGCAGCCGATGGAGGACGAGCGGATCGAGACGCGCTGGTTCACGAAGAAGGAGCTGCGGAAGCTGATTGCGTCAAACAGCATTCAGGACGCGAAGACGATGATTGGTTTCCTGCACTGGGCGCGGCTCTAGAGACGCGGCGTCAAAAAAAAAAGGGCAGGCGCTCGGCCTGCCCCGCTTTTACAGACGTTGACGTTACAGCTACTTCTTCTTTTTTGCTGCTGCCTTCTTTGTTGCCTTCTTCGCCGCTTTCTTTGGGGCGGCCTTCTTTGCTGCTGCTTTCTTTGTAGCCATTGTTTGTGATTCTCCCGTGTTCACATTATGAAACGAAAACGGAAAAGTTACACCATAAAAGTTTAAAAATGTTTTGGACGCCGGATCACGCTCCGAGCCGGGGCGGATGGTAAAACGAGAGTCTGTGAAAAGAGTTCAGCTCATTACCGACGGCGCGTGCCTTGGAAATCCGGGGCCTGGAGGGTGGGCGGCGGTACTGCGATATGGCGCCCACAAGAAAGAAGTATACGGATGCGAGCCGCACACGACGAACAACAGAATGGAGCTCACGGCCGCGATTGAAGGGCTTCGCGCGCTGAAGGAGCGGTGCGAAGTGGAAGTCGTCACGGACTCGGAGTATGTGAAGAACGGCATCACGCAGTGGATCTCCGGTTGGAAGAAACGCGGCTGGATGACGGCCCAGAAGAAGGCGGTAGTGAATCGGGATCTTTGGGAAGATCTGGATGAGCAGACCGGACGGCATCAGATGACATGGTCCTGGACGAAGGGCCATGCTTCGCATGTGGATAACAATCGCGCGGATGAACTGGCTTCGCTCGCGGCGCGCGAGCAGCGGTGCTCGGGGTGAGCGGCTCAGAGTCTGCAGAACAACACCCAAGCCACGATGGTGGAACAGGCGTCAGCCTGTTTTCAAGACCCAGGTCAACAGCTTGAGCCTGTTCCACCATCTCCTGTTCCCGAATGATCCGGCTGTAGCTGCTCGCTATTCCAAATCGAAGTCGGCGGTTCGCAGGATTTGCCGGCCGGTTGAATCGACAGCCTGCAGCTCAACGATGTACTGGCCCGCGCCGACAGAATCGAGAGGGATCTTCTCCGCCATCGGAATCATCGGGCTCTCGGTCTTCGGAATTTCGAGGCGCATCAATCCGGTTGAGTATTTCTGGTCCTTCGTCCTGCGATCGAGAACTCGTATCTGAATCCCGACAGCCGGCTTCTCTTTTGCGTCGCTATCGGCCAGCAACGGCTCGTAGAGTTCCGCATAGAACACTGCGAGCCCGGACTTACTGAGCTTGTTCGATCCGGCCGGCACCACCTGCACGCCGTCGATCACCAGCGGCACGCGATCTTCGATGAGCGACGCATCGAGTCCAGTCGCGAGCTCGGCCTGCTGGTGAATCTCATGGCTGAGAGCGAGTCCGCTGAGGCCGAACTGGCTGCTCGACCAGGAATCGATGGAGAGAGGCGCTTCGAGTTTCCCGAAGCTGGAGCCGCCGGCGCTGAAGACGACTTTCAGGTTGTACGTCCCGGAGGCGATTTCAAATTCATTCTCGTAGTGGAAGGGCGCCTTTGTGAACGCCTCAACCTCTTTCTTGTCGTCGAACTCGCGCCGGAGCGTATCGCTGAAGCGCGCGCCCACCGAACCATCCGGTTTGTAAGCGATGCCGAGAACATTCATCTCGGCGTGGAATTTGCCCTTCTGCTTTTCGAATTTGAGAACGTCGCCGGGAATCTCCATCGCGACGTTGACGCGCGCGATGTTGGATGACGTGTAGAAGTACGGGAGCTGCATCGACGCGCTCACGTTTCCGGGCTGCGCGGCGGCGGCCTTCGCCTCGAGCGTCTTCTCGGTCGCGCTGCCGACGAGAACATCGCGGGGCTTCGCGTTGCAATATCCCGTGCGAGCACGCACCTGCCCGCCCTGATCGACTTTGACTTTGAGCGAGTGGCAACTGCCTTCGTCGGATTCAGGCGGCGTGTAGCCGAGAACGTAGTATTCATCCATTTCATGGCCGATCTTCGTGAGTCCGGCGAACAGATCGTTGGTGTTGCTGATGACGAAGCCGCCGGTGCCGTCCGCGAGCATATGCATCACGTTCTGGTTGTCGGTCGGGCTCTCGGGCATTTTCGGAATCATGATGTTGCGCGCCTGGCTTGCGGGGCCGAACGGTGGAACGCCGCCTCTGCCGCCGTTGTTGAAAGGACCGCCTCCCCCGGGGTTTGTGCCTGCGCGGCCGGGGTTAATGCCTGGATTGCCAGCAGTGGGGCCACGTCCGGCGCCCGGGTTTGAGCCGGGTGTGGGGGCGCCGCCGCCGCGCGCACCGCCACCGGGAGAGGGCGCCGCGCCACCGCCGCCGCGCGCTCCACCACCGCCCGCAGTCGCGCCACCGCCACCAGCCGTACCGCCACCGCGTTGGAAAGCGAGACCAGCGCCGGGGTAGCCGAGTGGCAAGGTCAGCGCGGCGGGATTCAGGAACGATCCAAGTGCGAGCGAGCGCAAGGGCGAGTTGAGCAATGCGACCGGAACGCCGCTGACGAGACCGCGCGCGTCAATCGGATAAATCGCCACGTTCGATCGATTGCACATGTCGATGGTCGCGGTGGCTTCCGAGATGCGTTCGGCGTTAAGCGGAAAACCGGTGGTAAAGAGGATGAGCGTCTTGCGCCCGGGGACCGTCGCGAGATTGCGCGCGAGGCTGCGCAGAGCGAGCAGCACGTTGCGCGCGCCGAAATCGGCGGCGGCTTTGGACAAGGAGCCCAGCGACGGATCGGTATTCGCGCCGACCGCGGCGAATTTCTCACCGCTCACGACGCGCTTGAGGCGCGCCGCGTCGTCGGTGAAGTTCTGCGCGATCTGCAACGCGCCGCCGAAATTGACGATGGACATCATGCGATTGGGTCCGGCGGTGGTGTCGATGAACTTCGCGGCGGCCTGGCGGGCCTGGGCCTGCAAGGGGATATCCATCGTGGAGTTGTCGAAGAAGAGGACGATGTAGCGCTTCTGGTTGTTGTTTGGCGACGCGGGGTCGGACTGGAACGTGAAGGTCTTAATCTGTTGTTCTTTGTTGTCCTCGTAGACTTTGAAATCTTTCACCGTGAGATTGCCGAGGTAGTTGCCTTTCTTGTCGGTGACGACGGTGTCGACGAGCACGACGCGGGTTTCGGTGCGGATGACGGCGCCGGAGTCGGGGATGGCATCGGGTTTCGGTTGCTGCGCGAGCGCGGCGGCGGCGATGAGGAAAGGTAGTAATGACGGGATAGCGTTTCTCAGGTAAGACATTTCAGGGGATCTCCACAACACTGTTTTGCGCGGACATCGTTTGTCCTTCGGAATCGCGGACGACGAGCCGGACCACGTAGCTTCCGGTGGTGACGTCGATGTTGGTTCGGACGGTGATGCCGGAATCCGGCATGGTTTCGAGAGTGTGGTCCTTCAACTTCATTTCGAGGGTCTTCTGCACGCCGGAGACGTAGTTCCCATTGCGGTCGAAGAGGCCGCCGATGATGGTCAGAGTGTTCTTGTTGCGTCCATCGGCTTTGGCGTAACGCAGATGTTTGGCGTCGATGCGCGCGAGGATGGAAACGCGCGCTTTGAAATCCTCCGTCTTGAAGAACTGGGTATGCAGTTCGACGGGAAGGTCCTTGATTTCGTCGCGCGAGAAGAATGCTTCCTCGATTTCCTGCTTCGCCTGCTCGGCGGGATCGGTGGCATGGCGCGCGACATAATAGCCGCGGCGCGCCTGAAGCTGATAGCCGCCGCCGAGGTTCTTCAGGGCGTCTTTAGTGAGGCTGACTTTGAGTCCGTGATAGCTGCCGTCGAACTTGAGGTCCTGCGGCGAGAAACCGAGGATGTAGATGAAGTCGGGCTGCGCGGCGATTTGTTTGAGTCCGCCGACCAGGTCGTTGGTGTTGTGGGCGAAGGACCCGCCGGTGGCGGACGAGAGCTCAGCCATGATGTCGTCGTCGGCGATCATGCTTTCGGTCATCATCTGGGTTTTGGGGATACTTGTCGATTGCGTGGCGATATTGCCCTGGCTGGCGTCGCCGCCTGGCACGATCACATAAACGCCGCGAGCATCGAGAGCGCTGATCACCACGTTTGCGCGAATGGCGCGATCCATCACGTCGCCTTCCTCGGTGCGATGGTCGATCGTGAGGAAGAATCCTGGCGAGAGGAGGACGATGGTCCGGCTGCCGGGAAGCAGGGCCATGCGGCGGATGAGCGTCTTGATCGTGCCGAGCGAAAGCTGCGTATCGTGATCGCCAGAGCTGAGCGCGCTCAGGGACATACCGCGCACGGGCGCTTCGGCAAGGGCGAGCGCCTGCTGCTGTGAGGTGCCCTGAGGCGGCGGATTGCAGGCGAGATATTCGGTCTCGGCGACCTGCAGGGCGCTCGGATCGTTCTTGTTGACGATCAGGTCCGCCTGGTAATAGGTAATGTCAGGACAATCGGCGATCGTGCTGATGCGAGTCGGCGCGGGCAGGATGCGGCGGATGGTCTCGTCGAGCATGTCGCGATCGTCGGTGAAGTCGACGGTCACGCGTCCGGAGGTGGTGAAGATTCCGGCGCGCGCGCCTTTTTCAAGCGAGGCGAGCTGCGTGCGGGCGGCCTGGCGCACCTGCAGGAGGTCGCCGATCGACAGATGAATATCGTCGAACAGCCAGGCGACGAAGCGCGTGGGGATGGGCTGTGTGGCGGTGGGAGCGGGCTTTTCATTTCCTTCGGCATCGGTCTCGATGCCCGCGTTGGGGATGATGAGCGGCGCCGCCGGCCTTTCGATCGAGAACTTCGAGATGAACTGCGGCTTACCTTTGTCGAGGAGCTGGAAGTCCTCGCGGTGTAGAGTGCCGATGGCGTGTCCCGCGGAATCGCGAACGACGACAGGCACGAGCACAAGGTTGATGCCGGAGCTGAAGGTTGGGGCGGTGTCGCGCTGGGTCATCTCCGCGGTGTTTTGCGGGGGCGCCTGAGCGGTTGCCACGACGGCGCAGAACGAAAAACAGAGCAGAGTTCGCGAGCCCGGCATTGCCGTCAATTTTACTTCTTTTTAATGGCGGGGGCAGGTCACGAAAAACGATCGCCTGCCTTACTGGTTAGCGGCGACGTCGTTAGTCATGACAGCCAGAGCGTGGTTAGCCTTTTCGTTTTCATGAGCGTCGAAATATTCCTGGATCTCGTCGCTGTGGTGGTGCTGCTGCCGGAGGCGCTCGAACTCGAAGGTGTAACGCAGGAGTTGCCGGGTGAGCCGGGCTTCGCAGCGGCCGAGAATGTCGAACGATCCGCCGTGCTCGATCCAGGCGCGCGTTTGGGCGATCATCACCTCGACGCGATCGTCATGCGGCGCCGGCGTGGTTTGGTCGACGACGCCGAACTGGAAGAGGTTGTTTTCCAGACCCGCGAGACGATTGAGCCGGAAGTGCGTGTCGATGATCTTCTGAACCGTCTGGTGCTCGAGCTCGGTGCGCGGATCGAGGTCTTCGATGAGGGACTCGCTGAGGTGATTGTAGACTTCCATCTCATCCGGCTGAAGGACGATATGGAATCCGGTGACGTTGTGTTTGCAGGCATTGAGGCTGGACCGCTGTTTGCCCGCGTTGGCAGGGGAGATCGCGCGTTTTTCGTTGTGAGTCATGGGGTTTTGCCGGCTTGAGGGTAGCAGCGGGAGAGCAGGGTGGCGCGAAATGTTGTTGTAAGTGATTGAGCGAGTACGGGAGAAAAAATCCTTCTCATGGCGAATGGCAGTCAGGCCAGCCGCTCGGGGAGGTGGTCAAGAGCGGTGACGGTGAAGTCCGGAGGAAACGCGGCGGCTTCGGCGTCGCCCTGAAAGCGATTGCACCAGCACACCGGATAGCCGAAAGCTTTGGCGCCCTCGACATCCCAAAGGTTGGAGGAGACGAAGAGGATTTCGGCGGGCGGCAGATTCAGGGTTTCCGCGCCGAGAGCGTAGACGCGCGGGGAGGGTTTGAAAGTGCGGATGCTGTCGACGGAGATCACGTGGGCGAAGTGGGATTCGAGTCCACCGGCGAGGATGGCGGCTTCGAGCATGGCTGGAGTGCCGTTCGAGAGAATGCCGAGCGGGAGCCTTCGAAGTTGGTCGAGCGCGCGGCGGGCGTCTTCGAAGACCGTTGGCGAGAGCCAGGCCCGCATGAGGCGTTCGAGTTGGGTGTCGGTGTGGGTGATCGAAAGCTGATTGACCGCTATGCGGAGGGCTCGTTGCGTGATTTGCCAGAAGTCTTCGTAGCGCTCCATGAGGGCGCAGCGCCAGGTGAGCTCGATCTGGGTGCGGCGCCAGAGTTGGGAGAGCGCGGCGTCGTCTACGACTGAGTGGACGTCAAAGAGGGTTCCGTAGGCATCGAAGAGGATCGCTTTCGGAGACATCAGGTATTCATGATACGGAAGGACGGTTGAGACATCGCGGGTGGCGGGATGAGGGTGAACGCCACGGGGCTATGATCGACTCATATGGCAAATGAAACTTACGCGGTGTTCGACACGACCGAAGGCCGCTTCAAAGCGAAGCTGTTCAGCGACGAAGCGCCGAAAACGGTGCAGAACTTTGTCGATCTCGCGAGCGGCGCTAAGACGGGCAAGCCGTTTTATGACGGCATCGTCTTTCATCGGGTGATTCCGAATTTCATGATTCAGGGCGGATGTCCGGAAGGAACCGGGCGCGGCGGACCGGGCTACAAGTTCGCCGACGAGTTCCACCCATCGCTCAAACATACGAAGGGCGGCGTGCTGTCGATGGCGAACGCCGGTCCGAATACGAACGGGAGTCAGTTCTTCATCACGGTCGCGCCGACGCCGCACCTCGACAACCGGCACTCGGTCTTTGGGGAGATCGTCGAAGGATACGACGTGGTCGAGAAGATTTCGAAGGTCCCGCGCAACGGGATGGACCGTCCGAATAAAGACGTCAAAATCAATTCCGTCTCGATCGAAAAGAATTGAGGGAGCCGACTCCCCGTACCGCGCTGTTTGGCGGCACGTTCGATCCCATCCATAACGCCCATCTCGAGATCGCGCGGGCGGCGGCGGACCGCTTCGGTCTCGAAAAAATCCTCTTCGTGCCCGCCGCGCATCCTCCACACAAACCGGGCGGCACCGCGGCAGCATATGAGCATCGCGTGCGGATGACGGAGCTCGCGTGCGCGGACGATCCGCGCTTCGAGGTATCGCGGATCGAAGAAGGTGAGGAGCGGAGTTATTCGATCGTGACGATCGAGAAACTGCGCGCGCCTGGCGTATCGCCGCTCGCGTTCCTCATCGGAGCCGATGCATTCCGGGAAATTCGCACGTGGTACCGGTGGCGCGATGTGGTGGCTTCCGTGGAGTTCATCGTCGTAACGCGCCCGGGTTTTGACGCGGGCGGCGCGGCGTCGGATGGAGCGGTCGTCCACGAACTGGCGGGGCTCGATCTGGCGGTGTCGTCTTCGGAGATTCGCGCGCGCGTGGCGGCGGCTGACGCCGGTGTGCCGGTTCCCGCCGCGGTGCTCGCGTATATCCGCGAGCATCGCCTCTACGGTTCACAACCTCAATAAATTTCCAGAAGTCTCTGATTCAGCGGGATTTTGCGCCCATTCCAGAGCTTTCGCGCGGCCAAATTTTTCATCTCCAGGTGCTAATGATGAGCCGGGAAGAAATACACAATTGCGGCCGCACAGCCGCGCTGGAGAAGATGAATGGGACTGCGGACGAAGACGATCCTCGCGGCCGCGCTTTGCGGGCTTGCGTGGGGCCAAACGGGATTGACAACGATTCAGGACACGCTGTTCAAAGCGGACGGCACAAGATTCAACGGCACACTGACGATTCACTGGGTGACCTTCGATTCGTCGAACAACGGCACGATCGTGCAGCAGAGCACGAGCGTTTCGGTGGTGAACGGCAATCTGTTCGTGCAACTGGTTCCGAATGCCGTGGCGCCGCCGCCGGCGAACGTTTACACGGTGAACTATCAAAGCGATGGGCTGCAGCAGTTCACCGAGACATGGACCGTGCCTGTGAGCGCGACGCCGCTGCGGGTGGCGACGGTGCGCACGGGGACCGTGGTGACGGGCTCCAGCTCGGGGACGGCAGGGAATCAGACGCCGATCACCGAATCTACGGTGATCGGTCTCGCGGCCGATCTGGCACAGCGGCCGATCAAGGGCGTCGGTTACGGAACGGACCGCGTAGCGGTGGTCAATGATGCCGGGCAACTCGAGACAGTGGTCGGCGACGTGGGCGATTGTGTGTTCGTCGACGGCACGACAGGACCGTGCGGACAGGCGACGTTCGCCGATGCGGAGACGCCGGGCGGAACGGTCGATGGCGCGAATAATACGGTGACGCTGGCGAGTCCTCCGCTGGGGTCGAGTTTGTTGCTGTTTCGCAACGGCCTCTATCTGACACCTGGCTTCGACTACACGCTGAATGGCTCGACCGTGCAGTTTGTGGCGGGGGCGACGCCGCAACCCGGCGATCGCCTGACCGCTTCCTATCGCGTGGACACTTCGCAGGCGGGAAATATTGGAGGGCTGTCGGGTGGCGGGGGGTTGCGGACGGCGGCGACGC